>JBEKIU010000171.1:0-8455 GCA_050011635.1 Acidimicrobiales bacterium | reverse complement strand
CATGAGGTGCTCATGGTCGTGCGATGGGGGAGGGGCCAACCGGCGACGTCGTGCCCAGGCTGGGATTTCTCACGCCCAACACATTACCGGGCGGTGTCCCGGCGGAGCGGGCGGGAGACAGGGACCGCTCGGATGAGTTGGCCTGCACGGGCGGTGACGGGCGAAACTGGGCCATGGCCGTGCTGGGACTGGGTCTCGCCGCCCTGGGTCGTCCCGGATACCTGACCGTCGATCACGGCGCGGCCATCGGTCCGGACCGGTCGGTCGAGGCGCTCCGGCAACGCTGCCTGCAGGTCTGCGACGCCGCCTGGGAGGGTGGGATCCGGTGGTTCGACGCCGCCCGCTCCTACGGCCGGGCCGAGGAGTTCCTGGCCGGATGGCTCTCACGCCGGGCCATCGAACCGGGAGAGGTCACCGTGTCCTCCAAATGGGGGTACACCTATACGGCCGACTGGTCGGTTGACGCAGAGGTTCCCGAGGTGAAGGACCATTCGGCTGCAGCCCTGGCCCGGCAGTGGCCGGAGACAGAGGCGCGGCTCGGACGGTGGTTGCGCCTGTACCAGGTCCATTCGGCCACCTTGGAGTCGGGGATCCTCGATGACAGGGAGGTGCACCGCGCCCTCGCCGCGCTCGGCGTCCCTGTCGGGCTGAGCCTGAGCGGTCCCGGACAGTCCGAGGTCCTCCGTCGGGCCCTGTCCATCGACGTCGAGGGCCGGCCGCTGTTCTCGGCCGTCCAGGCCACCTGGAACCTCCTCGAGCCCTCGGTGGCTCCTGCACTGGTCGAGGCCAAGGCGGCGGGCTGGACCGTCATCGTGAAGGAGGCGTTGGCCAACGGCCGGCTCGCCGTTCCCGGGCCGACGACCGCCTCCCTCGGCGACCACCCCGATGTGACCGCGCTGGCCGCGGCGTTGACCCGACCGTGGGCCGACGTGGTGCTGTCGGGGGCGGCAACTGTGTCCGAGCTGCGCTCGAACCTGGTCGCGCTGGGGGATGTCACCGGGACCGACATGGACCGGTTCGGTGAATTCGCCGTCGATCCGCAGGTGTACTGGAGGGAACGAGCCGCTATGCGGTGGACCTGACCGCCGGGACTACCCGACGGAGTCGTCCACCACCGATTGCGCATGCGCAGTCAACTCGGCCGCATCTTTCAGGACGACGATCGGGGTGGCCGGGGCCTCGACGTCGACGTTCGGGCCGAAGGGATCGGTCTGCGCGCGCAGGAACACCAGCGCCGCCGATACCCGACGGTCGGAAGCGCCCTGGTCGAACGGCCCGAGCTTGAGGAAGATGGCCGTGATGCCCTTCTCGATCGACTTCACCGATATGTGCAGCTCGTCGGCGATGGCCCGGTTGGACAGGCCGTGGGCCATCTGCTCCAGCACGTCGACCTCCCTCGGGGTGAGGTCATCGATGCCCACGTCGTTGCCGCGCCGGATGAGGGAGTCGACGATCGAGGGATCCAGCACGGACTGTCCCATCTGCAGCTCGCGCAGCGCGCCCAGCACGGCTCCGATGCCGGGTAGCCGCTCGTCCAGCAGGAAGGCGATCCCCGACGAGCCGCCTCGGAGAAGCTCGAGGGCAAAGCCGTTGGCCCGGTCGGAGATGACGACGATGCCCATGGCCGGGTAGGCAACCCGCAAGCGACGGGCGACGGCCACCGTGGCCATGGTGGTCACAACCTGTGAACGGACACTGATGATCACGGCCTGGGGGACGAGCTCATCGACCAGGGAGGTCAGCTCGTTGAGGTCTTTGGCCCGCCCGACCACCTCCACTTCGGAGACGGCGTCGAGTAGGGCGGTGAGGCCGTCGCCGATCAGGAAGCTATCGGTGACCAGCACCACCGTGATCGGTTCTTGGGTGACGGATAGTTGAACGGATGTCATCCGCGTACTCCTTCCTACTGTTGGGAAGAAGATCTCAGAGATGGCCGCTCGCAGCGGGGGTTGGCAGGACCCGGGCAACCGCCGGACAGGTCAAAGGTCTACAGAGCACACTATGACCATTAGGAGGGGAATTGGGCATATTTCCGATTCCGGCCCGGAATGGCGGCCACCGTCGTCGCCCTTCACCAGGCCGGGGACGTGCCTGGATTCCGGATCCTCCGGTCCGCCCCACCCCCCGAATGTTGAGGGCCTGCCCCCCACCCGGAATCGCGAGGGAGGGGAGTTGGCCCGGAACTGTGAGGGTCCGCCGTCCGCTCCGATCAGGCAGTGACTGGCTCCTGCCCCGAGGTTTTATGGCCTGCCCCCTACTCGTGTCGGCTTGGTGGGCCGATATTGATTGATGGTGGGCAACCCGGAGGAGTGAAATGAGCCGACTGGGACATGTCACGTCGTCCGTTATCCCTTGCAACACAAGTGGCCTGATGTCGGAGCCCGCATCGGCTGACTTTTGTCACCTCGTGGACAGCCGTTTTCTGAAGCCCCAATATCAGCCGATCTTCGACCTCGTGTCCGGCGAGCAGGTCGGGGCCGAAGCGCTGGCGAGGTGGCCCGAGCTGCAGATAGCGCCGGACGAAGCCTTCTGGTGGGCCGCTCAAAAGGGGCGGCTGGCCGAGTTGGACGAAGCCTGTCGCAACGCGGCGATCCTCGACGCCGTCGCCCACGACCTCCCGACCCGATTCGAGCTGTTCGTCAACCTCGAGCCCTCGGTGCTCGGCCCCGATACCGCCTCGCGCCTGTTGGCCCATGCCGCAGGTCGCATCGGCCTCGTCGTGGAAATCACCGAACGTGCCCTGATGGACCGACCATCCGAACTGCTCCTGTCGGTCAACCAGCTCAGGGACGCCGGCTGCGGGATCGCACTCGACGATGTCGGTTCCCTGCCCGACTCGCTGGCTCTGCTGCCGTTCATCGCCCCCGATGTGGTGAAGCTCGATGTCTCGCTCGTGCAACGCTGGCCGGATGTCGACCGGGCCGCCATCTACACATCGGTGGCCGCGTATGCAGAACGGACCGGCGCCACGGTGCTGGCTGAAGGCATCGAATCCGATCTTCACCTCCGTCGGGCGCTGGCCCTCGGCGCCACCCTCGGTCAGGGGTGGTACCTGGGACGGCCCGGGCCGCTCGGGACGGTCGCCAACCCATCGCGGCCCCTCCGGGTGCATCAGCCGCTGGGCACAACGACGGCGAACCCATTCGACGACGTTAACCCGGCGAAGGTCCGGGTCGGCGCCAAGGGGGTGTTATTGGGTATCTCCCAGCATCTCGAGCACCAAGGGATGGCACTAGAAACCCCGCCGGTGGTGCTCGGCGCCATGCAGTTTGCCCGGAATTTCACTCCCCGCACGGCGCGGCGGTACTCCCACCTCGGCGGTCGATGCCCGCTGGTCGCGGTCCTCGGCGCCGGGTTTTCCGCTAGGCCGGTCGAGGGGGTACGAGGCGTGGCTCTCGCCGCCGACGATCCTCTCCTCGGCGATTGGGTGGTCACCGTCGTCGGATCCCACTACGCGGGAGCGCTGATCGCCCACGACCTCGGCGATTCGGGAACCGACCTGGACCGGCGGTTCGCGTTCGTCCTCACCCACGACCACGGCACCGTCATCGCCGCGGCCCGGAGCCTACTGGGCCGGGTCACCAGTGCGAGTGGCATTCCCGACCCGGCTGCTGTCCTCGTTCGGTCGTGAACTCCCGCACCGTCCCGGCGTCGGAGCAGTCACTGAGCCGCGTTGGACGACCCATCCAGCGACTGCTTCTTCCCACGACTGCTTTGTTCGCCTTCGGCGATGCCGGTCTCTAAGGGTCGACGGGGGCGATCGCACTCAGGCCAACCCATCGGGATGGCGGCCACTCCCGATGGTCAGGTTACTGGCTGGTGGGCAGCGACGGTGGCCTCTTCAACGGCGGCGATGCCGGTTTCTACGGGTCGACGGGCCCGTGCCTGCTCGTGAGTCCCGTTGTGGGTGTGAGTCCGACGTGGGGGCCTGATTTCTGGGCGCAGACGCCCTTGCGGGTCGGGCCCACACGCACAAAGTTACGTGAGACGGATGGGGATCGGCGTCTCACCAGGTTTGGCTTGTCACGCAAGTGCGTCATGCCTGTCCGCTGACGTCGCAGGCAGTTGAACCTCGGGAGCCACCCTCAAGCCGCCGGAGAAACTTCCCAGATTTCCATCCCCAGACGTGATATCTTCGAAATGCCTTTTACAGCAAGGGTGCGAGACGGGGGGCCGGAGTCTCCATGTCGCACGCACCGCTGGACACTGAGGCAAATCTCCCGAGTAGGGCCCCGCAATGACGGAAGCCGAGCGGCAACTCTCCGACGTCTTGAGCGAGTTCGCACGAACGATGCTGACCGACTTTCCCATCCAGGGAATTCTGGACCACTTGGTGGAGCGAATCGTCGACGTGCTTCCAATAAGTGCAGCTGGAGTCACCCTCATCTCCTCCTCATCATCAAATCCCCACTATGTAGCGGCATCAGATAGTTCAGCGATGAAGTTCGAAGAGCTGCAGAGCGAACTAGGCGAAGGCCCCTGTATCGGCGCTTTCGTAGCCGATCGGGCGGTGGTCGTATCCGACCTCCGGACGGACGACCGTTATCGAACATTCGCATCCAGGGCGGTGGCGTTGGGATTGGCTGCGGTGTTCACCTTCCCTCTGCGTCAAGGTCCGAAGCGGTTGGGGGCACTCGATCTTTATCGGGACACGCCGGGCAGGATGAGTGTCGAAGAAATGGACACGGCCCAGACGCTGGCCGATGTGACGTCCGCCTACCTGGTGAACGCGCAAGGTCGGGCCGATCTCGAGGATGCGTCCGCCCGTTCTCATGAGCGGTCTGTCCATGACGCCCTCACCGGCCTCCCGAACCGCATCCTGCTTCTCGAGCGGATAGAGCACGCCATCGTCCGGAGCGGGCGCTCACGCAAGGTGGTGGCGGTTCTCTTCATTGATCTGGACGATTTCAAGAAGGTCAACGATGCGCACGGCCATCAGGTCGGCGACGAGCTCCTGTTGGCGGTGGCTGAGCGAATTTCCGTCGCCCTTCGCCCGGCCGACACCCTCAGCCGCCTGTCGGGCGATGAATTCGTGATCCTGTGCGAGGAGCTCGATGAGGTCGTCCAAGTCGAGACCATCGCCGCCCGAATCGTTGACGCGTTGGCCAGACCATTCTCGCTCTCCGTTGCAGATGTATCGATTGCCGCGAGCGTGGGGATTGCGTTCGCGGGCCAGACCAACCACGACGCCGAGCAACTCCTCCACGCGGCAGACGTGGCCATGTATCAGATCAAGCGAACTGGCGGAGCCAACTATCAGATCCTCGATTTGCACTCGCAACACCTGGACGAATACCAAGCGGGCCTCCAGAGCGCGTTGGGCAAAGCCGTGCAGCGAGAGGAGCTTCATATTGAGTATCAGCCCGTCGTGCGCACCTGCGACGGGAGAATTGATTCCGCCGAAGCTCTCCTCAGATGGAACCATCCCGTTCGGGGTCTCATATCACCGACGACAGTGATTCCTCTGGCCGAGCGGTCAGGGCTGATAAACGAGATCGGGCGATGGGTATTCGAGCACGCCTGTACCGATCGGAAGCGGTGGGGAGGCAGGACCAGGGAACTCCCCATGGCCGTGAACATGTCAGCGCACCAGATCATGGCTCCCGATTGCGTATCCATGATCTGCCAGATCCTCGCCGATACCGAAACGGACCCCGCGCTGGTCACCCTCGAGATCACTGAAGGGGCGCTGATTCGGGATACCACCCGAGCCCTCATCGTGCTCAACCAACTGAAGGAGCTGGGCCTGCAACTCGCACTCGACGATTTCGGCACCGGATACTCGTCGCTCAGCTATCTCAAGCGGTATCCCATCGACGTCGTCAAGATCGACCAGAGTTTCATCGCCGATGTCGATCGGGACGAGTCCAGTCACGCCATCGTGTCGAAGACGATCGAAATGGCGCACCTCATGGACCTGACCGTCGTGTGCGAGGGGGTGGAGTCGGCGCAGCAGCACATGGCCCTGGCCGCGCTGGGAAGCGATTTCTGCCAGGGGTTTTACTTCGCGCGGCCGATGGCCTCGGACACGCTCGACCAACTGATCAGTTTGCGCCAATTGAAGAACCCAACCCGCGCCCCGGCCATGCCGTCGGCATCGTTGAGGTGACTGTCGGCTGACCCTTCTGTCCTGAACCTGATCGGCACTGATCCATTCGAACCTGAGGAGGACTGCGATGCATGATTTCGACGTCCAGGAGCTCTCCGTCCTCGGCTTGGAACCGATGAGCGTGCTGATCGTCGATGACGTGTCTTCGACGCGTCGGTTCCTTCGGGCGGTGCTCGAGCACAGCCCGCAGTTCGACGTGACCGGTGAGGCCCATGACGGCGATGTCGCCATCGACCAGGCAGAGCTTCTGCAGCCCGATCTGGTCCTGCTCGACTTGTCGATGCCACAATTGGACGGGGCAGCCGCATTGAACGGGATCGTGGGAGCCGCTCCGGGGGCAAAGGTGATCATCTTCTCGGCCCTGGGCCCCGAGGTGGGCACGGAGCTGCTCGACGCGGGCGCGGCCGGCTTCGTCCCCAAGGGAGTGGCGCCATTCGACCTGCTCAAAAGGCTCGAGAGCATTGTCGCTCGACCGCCCACGTTCGATGTCAGTACGAGCTGGGAGCAATCGGGTTGGGAATACACCTCCGGGGAGCCGGAGATGAAGCCACCGAACGTCCCCCACCGTGGGGTCGTCATGTACGGGGGGGATCCCATGATCCGCAAGATGGTGGGGAGGATGTTCAGAGTGAGCGACGTCGATGTCGTCGCCGAGACGTACACGGCACCGATCCTGCTTGCGGTGGTGGATCTGGCCCAACCGAAGTTCGTCGTACTCGATTGCTCAGTCAAGGGTTCTCCGGGAGCGGCGGTGGTCTCTGAGATCCGCCTGCGGTCCCCTCGGTCGGTCATCGTCGTGTATGCGGAGTCTGTCGAGTGGGAACAAAGGGCCATAGACGCCGGTGCCGCGGTGTTCGTGACGCAACCTCGGATTGACCACCTGGCCCGCCACATCCGCCAGTTGGTCTCGAGCCGATGACGAGAGACGGCTGTACCACCGGCGCCATCACCGGGCAGCGTGAGGGGTCAGACATCCCTATCACCAAAAGTATCGAGCGCGCTGGCCGTGGCGCACCCACTCGCTTGTTTCTCAGTGTGGAACAACAGTGACGTGGCACCGTACTGCGAGAAAACTGTCGAAGTTCCACACCCGGAACGGTCAATCCGACACGGATGGACGAGCCCGTGAGGCGGAAATCTCGGCCGACCGGCTAAGACTCGTCACCGACGGAGCTCCGATCGGCATTTTTCAGACCGACAAATGGGACAAGTACATCTACACCAACCCCCGGTGGTCAGAGATCACGGGAGTCAGTCCCGATCAGGCCGCCGGAAGTGCTTTGGACAGCGTCATCGCATCGGAGCTTCGTTCCGACCTCATGGGCCATCTCGATCTCTCGGGGGAGCCCGGCGCCGAGCTCTCCTATCGGTTCGAGATACCGCGGTCGGACGCCAAGCCACGCATCGCGCAGATGACGGCTGTCGCCATCCCGGACGGTGAGGGGGGAAGAGGCGGACTGATCGGGATCATCGCCGACGTCACCGCCGAAGTTGAGGCGGAAGCCGCCATGTCCAGAGCTCGGGACACGGCCAACGCGGCTTCTCGGTTGAAGTCCGATTTTCTGGCCAATATGAGCCACGAGATCCGGACCCCGATGAACGGGGTCATCGGAATGACCGATCTTCTCCTCGAAACCGCTCTCGACCCTCGCCAGCGTGACTATGCGCACACGGTTCGGAACTCGGGAGAGGCGCTGCTCACCATCATCAACGACATTCTCGACTTTTCGAAGGTCGAGGCCGGTATGCTCGCCATCGACCATGACGACTTCGCCCTTCGTGCCGTTGTCGAGGACGTTGCAGATCTGCTGGCCGGCTCGGCGCAGTCGAAGGGCATCGAGCTCGTCGGGGTCGTCGACGCATCGGTGCCGGATGTGGTGAAAGGAGACGCGGGCCGACTGCGCCAGATCCTGATGAACCTGGTCGACAACGCCATCAAATTCACCCAGTCGGGCGAGGTGGTCATCCGTGCCTCCGTTCACCAGGTTGAAGGCGCCCCGTCCATGGTGCGCTTCGAGGTCCGCGATACCGGAGATGGCATCGAGCCCGAAAAAATAGGCCTGATCTTCCAGCCATTCGTCCAAGCCGATTCATCGACGTCTCGGGAGTTCGGAGGCACCGGTCTCGGACTGGCCATCACCGGCCACCTCGTCACGCTCATGGGAGGCGACTTCGGTGTAACCAGCCGCCCCGGTGAGGGGAGCACCTTCTGGTTCACGGTTCCTGCCTGCGCGACCACCTGGGATGCCTGTGGATCTCCTTCCGACCATCCCGATCTCGCCGGGCTTTCGGTACTGGTCGTGGACGACAATGCTTCGCAGCGCGCCGTCCTCTCCGAGCATCTGG
>JBEKIU010000170.1:0-8816 GCA_050011635.1 Acidimicrobiales bacterium | reverse complement strand
TCGCAGCCGCCGGACGGGCCAATGTCGACGGAGACCCGATGCAGGGATCACTCGCCGGATTCGTCGTGGACGAAGCCACGATGCTCGGGGCGCGGCGTGTCGTGCCCTGTCACCACGACAATTGGCTCCCCGGGTTCTCGTCTCCCCCTGACCTCGAGCCGATCCGTCGGGCCTTCAAGGACCGTGCACCTGAGATCGAGCTCCTTCGGACCGGGTATCTGGCGGCGACGCCGATATTCGCCGGCCTACAGACCTGAGCGTGGCACTCAGGCGGGAACGATGACAGTCACGGTGATCACAGGAGCGGCCAGCGGCATGGGCCGGCTCTGCGTCGAGCGGCTTCGCGGCACGACCGACCACCTCGTCGCCGTCGACCTCGAGGCGCCACAGATCAAGGGGACGGTGGGCATCGCTTGTGACATCTCCGACCCAACTGCCGTGGCCCGCCTCTCGGAGACGGTGCAGGAGCTCGGTTCGTTCCGTGCGCTCGTCCACGCCGCCGGCGTGTCCCCCACCATGGCCGATGCGCGGCGCGTCCTCGAGGTCGACCTCGTCGGCACCGCGTTGCTCCTCGACAGTTTCGAGGCACTGGTCGAACCCGGCGCGGCCGCCGTGTGCTTCTCTTCCAGTTCGGCGTACCAGTTGGCCCTCCAGGGCGTCGATGCCGAGCTCCAGAAACTGGTATCGGAGCCCCGCACTCCCGGTTTCCTCGACGCGGCGGCTGGGCGGTTCGATGACAGTGGCTTGGCGTACGCGTGGGCGAAGCGCGGTGTGGTCGCGGTGGCGGCCCGGGCGGCTGTGGCCTGGGGTAGACGTGGCGGTCGGGTCAACTCCTTGGCCCCAGGTCTCATCGATACGCCCATGGGTCGCCAGGAGGCGGAGCAGCAGCCGATCATGAAGGTCATGCTGGAGAACACGCCCCTCGGGCGCCTGGGCCGGTCCGAGGAGGTCGCAGCGGTCGTCGCCTTCCTCCTCTCCGATGGCGCCTCCTTCATCTCCGGCATCGATGTCCTGGTCGACGGAGGGATGCTTCAGGGCCTCATCGAGGCCTTCTCCTGAGGGGAGCAGGGCTGGAGCAACCATGCGGTTCCGCCTTGAGCACAACGGCCCGGAACGGTTACGTCTGAGCGGCGGCAACGAGCGTCTTGTGTTCGTTGACAGCATCGACGGGCAGCCCGGAATCACGCGTGACAAGTGTGCGCGCCGCATCTCGCATGCTCGTCGCCTCCGCAACCTCCCAACCTGATGCTCGGACAAGTTCGACTGCCTGCGGGCGGTCGAGGGCCAACCGGAACGACTCGCCACTTCTGGTCCGGGCCAGCCGCTGGAGGCGGAGTTGCCGGTGATCTTGCGACGTTCCAACATCGGCGGGTGGATAGAAGTCCAACGCGATCCTGCTCCCGACCGCGCTCATCTTGGCCAGCAGTACAAGTTGGCGCGACACGTCTTCGGCACCCAGATACATCGTGACCCCTTCGATGACGAAGAAGGTGGGCTGTGACGGGTCGAGACCGTGATCGAGGAGCGACTTCGCCGCATCGTCGGTCGTGAGGTCAGATTCGACATACACAGGACCGGGTCGAGGTGCTCGGCGACGTTTGTCCTGCTGCGTGGCGACGTGGTCCAACTCGAAAAACTGCACTCCGCCGCGGCGGAATCGCCAGGCACGGCTGTCATAGCCGGCTCCGAGCACCGCAACCTGTTTGATGCCGGCGGCGAGCGCCCCGGCAACCTGGGCGTCGAACCACAGCACCCGGGCGGCGAGCCCTGCCAGCGTTACCGACCGTGTCCGCACGCGGTGCGGCCCATGCTCCACGGCCCAGAGGACCGCCCTCATGGATGGCGTGAGCATCCCGCGGGAGAAAGGATCGTCGAGAACACCCATGCCTGCCAACGCAGCGCGTTCCGCAGCCACTCCCTGCGCCGTCCTTGACCGCTTGGCGCCGTTCATCAAGACCAGCATTGCGCAGTCCCCGCTTGATCGCAGGACGGTCCGATCAGCTCACGAGAGACCTTCGATGATGCGGATGACCTCGTCTTTGCGATAGCCATACCGGCTCGAGAAGCCGAGCAGGTCACGGCAACGCGTCACCACCTCGCTCAGCCCTGGAGCGTCGCCTGCGACCGAGATACCTCGTCCCCGCCGGAACTCCAACAGGCCTTCATCTCGCAGTTGGCGCAGCGCCCGGAACATGGTGTTCTGGTTGACGCCGAGGACCGCGGCCATGTCGCGTGCCGGTGGAAGTCGCTCCCCCGGCTCGGCGTCACCTTCGGCAATGTCCCGACGCAGCTCCGCCGCCACTTGCAGGTAGAGAGGAAGTGGGCTCTCGGGGTTCAGCGGCATAGACAGATGATACTAGATGACTTAGTATCTTCTCATGCAGGTCCTTCCATCCACTCCGACCAGGATCGAGTCCGATCCTTCGGACAGCCCTGCCTCTCGGGTCAGCGAGGAACTGGTCATCAGGGAGGCCCGGAGGAGGCAACGGCGTCGGTGGGTTGCCTCTGGTGCTGTCATCGTGGTGCTGGTTGTCGTCGTCGTTCTGGCCATGACCCTCTCCGGGCGCCGTCCTATCGTTCCGAAGCCAATCCCCCACACCACACCCTCCCATCGGGTGACGACGAGCGGATCGCGGGCGATCGGGATCCAACCGAGCCGCCCAGGGGCACTCGCCATCGGCCCCAATGGGAATCTCTACATGGCCGACAACTCTCGCAACCAGGTCCTCGAACGACTTCGCGACGGGACCTTCGAGGTTGTCGCCGGGAACGGCGCCGTCGGATTCTCGGGCGATGGCGGACCTGCGACGAAGGCGGAGCTCAACGACCCGGCGAGCATCACATTCGGCCCCGATGGCACGTTGTACATCGCCGACTACGGCAACGGACGGATCCGGGCCGTCTCGCCCGCGGGAATCATGTCGACAGTCGCCGGAGACGGGCAGGGGGAATGGGTGATCGACGGCACCTCGGCCCTCGATGCCGCACTCCTCCCCTCAGCCCTCGCGTTCGGCCCCGACGGGCTGATGTATGTGGCCTCTGGCAACGAGATACTCCGTCTGGGGACCGACGGGACGTTCACACGGGTGGTCGGCAACCCGAATTCAATGGACGAGGGTCTCTACGGGGTCGGCGGGCCGGCGGTCGACGCCTCAGCCGACGGCCCCAATGGACTGGCCTTCGACAAGGCAGGGAACCTCTATATCGCCGGATCGAATACGAAGACGATTCTCATGGTCAATTCCCAAGGCACGCTGAGCATCGTTGGAACCTCCTACCCGAGGGGAGACGGTGGACTGGTGACCGCACCCAACGGGACGGTGCTGGCGATGGACGAGCTGGAGGTCCTGGAGGCCACGCCTCGCGGAGAGCGGACGGTCGCGTCCTTCCCGACGACCGACCGCACGAGCTACCTGGGGGTCACGGGGTTCTCGCCCGATGGGATCGCCGTGGCCCCGAACGGTGCCATCTACCTCGATACCTTCTACGGGAACGGATACGCCGACAAATCCGCACTTGTGGACATCGCTCCGAGCGGCCACCCGTCGCTGCTGTGGGCAGCCAGCCCGCCCAAAGGTGGGCAGTGATGTCGGCGGATCCCCCATCGAGGACATTGGTTTCCCTTCGAGGCCAGCAACCGCTCGGGTAGCGTGGTCTTGTGGATCTCGGGCGGGTGGGTGTCTGGTGGAGTGGTACCTGGCGGGTCGCCGACGACGCTTCGCTCGACGTCGCCGCCGAGTTGGAAGAGCTCGGCTACTCAGCACTGTGGTCTTCGGGCGGGTTCCAACCCGGGCTGTCGCCACATTTCGAACGACTGCTCGCAGCGACCACCCGGGTGATGGTGTGCAGCGGCATCGTGAGCATCTGGCCATCGCCCCCCGGGGAGATTGCTCAGGCTGTCGCGGACCTCGAGCTCCGACATCCGGGCCGCTTCGTCCTCGGGCTCGGAGCCAGTCACGCAGCGATCGTCGAGAACTACACCCGCCCGTACAGTCGCACGGACGACTACCTCGATGCCCTCGACGCGGCCGGGCCGTCGGTAGCCCGAGGGCGAAGGGTCCTCGCCGCTCTCGGACCTCGGATGCTCCGGCTCGCGGCCGAACGGGCCGCGGGTGCCCACCCCTACTTCGTGCCGGTCGAGCACACGCTGCGAGCCCGCCGAGTCCTGGGCGCCGATGCGCTGCTGGCCCCCGAAGTCACCGTGGTGCTGGAAAAGGACGCAGGCAAAGCGCGAAAAACAGCCAGAGCCTTCACCGCGGGGTATCTCTCCCTCCCGAACTACGCCAACAACCTCCGCTCACTCGGCTTCGGAGACGACGACCTCGCCGGAGGCGGAAGCGACCGGCTGGTCGATGCAGTGGTGGCCTGGGGCGAAGCGGACGACATCGCCAATCGAATACGTGAGCACCTCGAGGCGGGCGCAAACCATATCTGCGTCCAGGTCATCACCCCTCTGGAGTCGTTCCCCCTCACCTCCTACCGCGAGCTGGCCCCCGCGCTGATGGAGCTTTGAGCAGCTGCCCATCCCCGGCCGCGAGGCTCCGAGGTGCAGGATCCTGCGGCTCAGCCTTCTTTTTTTGCCTCCCACGGAAGTGAACGTAACGTGACATCCAGGTAAACGTAGGGTAAACTAACTGGATGGCACACAGTTCTTACAAAGCCCAGGGCTGGTACGGGGATCCCTTCCGTCAGCACAGCGCCCGGTGGTTCTCGAATGGGAGGCCGACCGCGCTGGTCATCGACAACGGCGTCGAGTCCCAGGATCCGCCTCCCACCACCTGGTACACCAGCAACCTCCTTCCTGCTCCACAAACCGAGGGTGGATTGATCCACGCCTGAACTGGTGGTGACCGACCGTGAGCCCGGTGGTCGCGAGCACGAGGACTAGACGGTTCGGCCAGGCCCGAGAAGGTCCCAATGGTTTCCGACACAGTCGAGGAAGACCGCGACACGACCGTACGGTTCGTTCCTCGGGGATCGGACAAATCGCACACCAGCCGACGTCATCCGGCGATAGGAATCCTCAAAGTCGTCGACACGTAGGAAGAAGGCGACCCGGCGGTCGGCTTGGGCCCCAATGACGGATGCCTGGCGCTCATCGTCTGCACGGGCCAGCAGGATTCCGGTCTCAGCACCAGGCGGTCTCACAACGACCCAGCGTTTGGGTGCTCCGGCCTCCGTTTGGGTTGGCGAGTCCTCTACCAGGTCAAACCCCAATGTGTGGACGAAGAACTGGATGGCGGTGTCGTACTCGTCTACGACAAGGGTGACCAGGTCAAGGTTCAAGTTACGTTGTCCATCTCAGTCCCAGGATGGCGATGTCGTCTTCTGAGCTACCTCCATCGAGATCCTCGAGCACATGATCGAGTAACGCTTCCAGGGAGCCGTTCTCAGTTGCCCTCGCCGCGTCCTCCAGTCTCTTCAGACCGATGTCGAGGATCTCGCCCCGACGTTCGACCAGGCCATCGGTGAAGGCGACGATCGTGGCCGGCGGTGTGACAGAGAACGTCACGGACGCATACGGAACGCCGGATGCTCCGATGGGTAGGCCGGGGGTCGTGTCGATGAAGCCCGTGTGAGCCTTACTCAGGAGAAGGGGGGCCAAGTGCCCTGCGTTGGCGATGGTGATCTCCTGCCGCTTCAGATCTCCGATCCCCACGAGCACGGTCGCGAAGTGCCCATCTCGAGTGATGTCCAGGTGCCTCGCGCATTTGTCGAGGATGAGGGCAGCGGAATCGCCATCGAGAGCATGGGCTCGGATGGTGAAACGTAGGCGGGCCATGATGGAAGCGGCAGCCAGACCCCGACCCGAGACATCGCCGACCACGAAAGCAAACCGCTCGTCGTCCAGACCCATTGCGCTGTACCAATCGCCACCGATCTCGACACCTTGTGCTCCCGGAAGATAGCGAGCGGCAACCTCGATCCCGGCAATGGTCGGAAGGACCTGGGGGAGCAGAGCCCTCTGCAATGTCTCTGCGATCGTGCGCTGCTCGGCGTAGAGCGTTTCGAGCTCACCGTAGACATTGCGGACTTCAGCCTCGGCCCGTTCTGCGTGGCGTCGCCGCCGCACGAGTCGTTCCGTCAGCCAGGCGGCGCCGACCGTCAGCAGAACACCGACGACGCCAACGATCCATGGCAGGTTGGCCGACAGCGCTCCCCCGAGGGGACTCCTGGCCGTTACCACGGTGGTGAGGACGGTGTCACCGAAGGGGACGGTGACGGTAGCCGTCTCTCCCGAAATCGGGAAGTGGCCGATATCGGTCGTCAGCAGGTGGGAAGGACTCTGGCCGGCGCCGAGATAGATCGCATAGTTGAGATCCGAGAAAGCTGAATTGCTGGAAACCCGCGCTCTCCGGTCCGCGGGTAGTGGTCGCTCCGCATAGACGGCAAACCGTCGACCTGTTCCGGGAAGGGCAAAGGCGTATCCAAGACTGTGACGTCCACCTGCCGATAGCTCGACAACGACGAATGTCGAGCTCCGGTAGGCACGATCGATGACAGATCCCGGATCGGCTGAGACAGGAACACCCAGTGCCGTCGCCTGAGATACCGACCCTCCCACGTTTTGCCAAAGCGACGCAGACGAGAAGCCCTGCGGTCCCCCAACTTGTTTGGCCATGAAACCTCTGAACTTGGAAACGTCCCCGTTGCTCGATTCAGCGATTTCGGCACCGAGTTCCAGAGGGATCTGCGTGGTGGGGATGGCCTCGGCCAACACACTTTGTACTTGTTTGGCCTGAAGATTGAGCAGGCGGGACTCGTTGTGACGATCGAGTGACCAAGCGGTCCACACCAAAAGGGCGGTGATCAGAATTCCCACCGCCACTACTTCGAGGGTCGCTCGATGGGCAAAAGCCGGCTCGGCAATGGAGTGGGACGGGTCATCACGCGTCGGCGGAAGGTTCCCGGAGGCGTCAGCGGGATGATGATCCATGTTGAAATCATTACCCATCCCCTTGCCGGCCGCCGAATGGGTCTCCCGAGGAACCGGGGCGGACATCGACGCACACCGTCCCGCTGGCGCGTCCGACTGCCCGAGCGGTCAACCTGACGATCAGACAACGTGGAAATGAAGGGCCGCATCGTTTCTGATGGAGCGGAACCACACTCGGCGTCCGTCGCCAGCTGTCAGCGCGCTATCCCTTTTGCCTTCGCGTTGCGGCAGCCCCGGGTCATCCAGTCGACCGCCGAGGTACCCGAGGAGTGGAACGCCGCGCTCCAAACCTGAGAGGAGGCCTGCCTCGGATCGCGCAAGAAGCTGAGCGCCATCTGCCGCGCTGCCTCCGGCAGATTCCCCCGGCGGCGGGCGTCTCGTGCGTTGTGAAAGGCGAAGTTCGACGCATTATGCCGAATCTCATGCAGCCCAGAGTCGGCTGCCTCCACGAGATCGGATCGTCCGGCGTGTTCGGCCCACCGTCGGTGCCTTTGAATCAGCGGGTACGTGTCCCAGAGCTCAGAAACTGTGTTCGTCGTGTTGGAGTCGTGAACCCGGTAATACGTCAGAACCTCTGGGACGAACACCACGTCTCTCTGCATCGCGATCCGCAGCGCAAGGTCCACATCCTCTCCGGTCACAAGCGCTGGATCGAAGCCGCCGACTTCCCAGAAGACCGACCGGCGAACCATCATTGACGACAGGAGAGGGAACTGACAGGCGAGCATGGCCGGGTAATCAAGCTCCTTGCCCAGCCGAGGCCCCTCCACCACGCCATCGACGTTCATGACCTGGAATCCCCCGTGGCACATACCCGCCGAGGGACTGTCTCGAAGTGCGTCGAACTGGCTTTGAAGGCGTTCAGGTCGGGACCGATCGTCTTCATCGAGAAAGGCCACGTACTCCCCAAGGCTGGCGGCAACACCGGAATTGCGGGCAATCGACACTCCGGCATGGTCTCGGTTCAGGACCTGCACGCGCCCGTCCATCCGTTCGAGATCGGTGAGATCTTCGGTGCATCCGTCGGAGACGACAAGGACCTCGAGATCATCGAGCGACTGGGTGGTTGCCGATCGGACCGCATCGCGCGCGAACGGCCCACCGCGGTGGACAGGAATTACGACACTTACCTGTGGCATCTCACCTTCTGACGTCGATCCACGATGGCCGCACCACGGACACCGCCGGCGCGGGTTTTGCTTTGATCGACTGTTGTTTGATCGACCTCGCAATCTGTTTCCTTGAGTGGTTGTTGACGGCTTGGCGGGCCTCTCCTGAGTCCGGTCCAGGGGGGGTCTGATGGCACAAAAGTCTCCTCGGCCCACAATCGAACCACCGGGCAATGGTCGGCCGGCACCGTCCAAATCGCCCACCGGTGCGAGCTCATGTGGCTCACAACGACCTGTTGACGCAGCACTAGCCTTGCCTCGAGGCGATCATTGCGCGAGAGAGCCCATCCTCAGAATTTGAAGAGACCGCTCCGTGGCGTGGCTTGTCATCTGGGATTTCCTGAATGAATCAAGGAAACCATGCGTTTTGACTTGTAGTGGTGGGATGAGCGATGGGCCCGATAGCGAGGAGGCCAGAGAAGTCACCTTTGGGCCCTGGTTTCGCCGCGAATATCCACGCGTACTGGGATCGCTGATACTCGCCATCGGCAATCGAGATGTCGCAGAGGAGGCGACCCCCGAGGCATTCGCCAAGGCATACGAGAAGTGGGACCGAGTCGGAGCCATGGCCAGCCCGGGGGCCTGGATCTATACGGTGGCGCTCAATGTGGCGAGGCGGAGGTTCAGGCGAAGGGCGATGGAGGAGCGGCTTCTGCTGAGAAAGCTTCATTCGAAGAATGAAGTGCCGGCCGAGACCGGGTTCGAGCTTT
>JBEKIU010000169.1:0-8931 GCA_050011635.1 Acidimicrobiales bacterium | reverse complement strand
AGGCCAGCGCGACCTGGGCGGACGACACCTGTCGCTCCTCCGCCACCTCGGCGACGCGCTCGACGACGTCGAAATCAGTGGGTTGGCCGTAGAGATAGTCGGTGAAGGCATCGGTGTCCGAGCGGGTGGTCCTGTGTTCGCCGGCCCGCGTCCTGTTCCCGGCCAACACACCCCGTGCCAGGGGGCTCCAGGGGATGACACCCACGCCCTGGTCCTGGCAGAAGGGGATCATCTCCCTCTCCTCCTCGCGGTAGATGAGGTTGTAGTGGGGCTGCATGGACACGAACCGGGTCCAGTGATTGAGATCGGCAACGTGTTGAGCCTTGGCGAACTGCCACGAGAACATGCTGCTGGCGCCGATGTAACGCGCCTTTCCCGAACGCACCACGTCGTGAAGTGCCTCCATGGTCTCTTCGATGGGCGTACGCGGATCCCACCGGTGGATCTGATAGAGGTCCACGTACTCCATGTCGAGCCTGGCCAGCGAGGCATCGATGGCGGACAGGATGTGCTTGCGTGACAGGCCACCCCCGTTCTCACCCGGAGTCACGGGCATGAAGACTTTGGTGGCCACCACCATCTCATCGCGGCCGAGGTAGTTGGGCAGCAATCGACCGGTGGCCGTTTCGCTGGCCCCGCCCGAGTAGGTGTCGGCGGTATCGAAGAACGTGACCCCTCCCTCGACTGCTGCCTTGACGATCGGTTCCGCGTGCTCCTCGTCGAGCACCCAAGGGCGCTCACTGTCGTTGCCGAAGCTCATCATCCCGAGGCAGACCCGCGACACCCGCAGGCCGGTTGCCCCCAGATTCGTGTATTCCATGGATCCCTCCACCTTTCGTCGACTCCACCCGACCCCGAAGGGAACGATGGTCCCGCACTCGACACTAGGGAGCGCGGGCTGGGGGCGATGCAGCGTCGCCTGAAGACCGATGCGCAACATGTCCTCGGGGACATCACCGGGAGGGCAGGCGCAGGTCGATCGCCGACGGGTGTGTATCGTTCCACGGGTGATCGACGAAGCCCTGCTGGCCGAAGCCGTCCACGACACCGGCGTGCGGAGGTTGCAGCACGCCTATGCGGACGTGGTCAACCGGCGGGCCTGGCCGGAGCTGTCCCATCTGTTCCTCCCCGATGCCCCCGTGGTCATCGACCGCCGGAAGGGGGAGCCGCTGCGCCTGACCGGGCCGGAGGCTCTGGGGGAGTTCATCGGAGCCTCCATCGAGCAGTTCGAGTTCTTCGAGTTCGTCGTGCTCAATTCCCACATCGTCTTCCCCGAGGGGGCGATGGCCGGAACCGCGGTGAGCCGCCTGTTCATGTGCGAGCTCCGCCAGGACGGGGCTACCGGTCGGCAGACGAATGCCTACGGGATCTACCACGACCGCTACCGGTTCGAATCCAACCGGTGGTACTTCGCCGAGCGGAGGTATCACTCCCTGGCCCGGCACGGACGAGAGCTCGACGCCTTCCCCTTCCCCGAGCAACCCGGCATCGCGGTTCCGGGCATCGAACCCTGACCTGGCCGGGCATGGCAGCATCGTGGCTATGGCCTTGCTGGTGGTCCGCCACGCCAATGCAGGAAGACGGAGCGCGTACAAAGGTGACGACCGCCTGCGCCCGTTGTCCACGAGGGGGCGCGCCCGGGCCGTGGATCTGATCCCTCAGCTGACCCGGTACCGTCCCCAGAGGATCCTGAGCAGCCCGTATGTCCGGTGCTGCGAGACAGTGCTGCCGCTGGCCGAGTCCCTGCTCATCCCGGTCGAGTCGGTCGACGAGCTGGCCGAGGGGAACGGGGATTCAGCTGTTGCGCTGATGCGGAGGATGGCGGGGGAGTCCGCCGTGCTCTGTACCCACGGAGACGTGGCCACCGAGTTGCTCGAGTTCCTCGCCCCCGATGCGACCCCCGCCGGCCGTGCCGCCCTCAAGCTCCAAAAGGGCGAGGTCTGGGTGATCAACGCAGCCGGATCGACGCTCGCCATCGCCGAACACATGCGGCGGACGGGCGGGAGCTCCCGCTCGTCGTAGCCGACCCCGCGCCGCCGACCACTACGCTGTTGGCGAAATGAACGACCCGAAGCGGTTCGACCCGGCATCCGTCGGCATCTTTCGGGTGGCGGATCGGTCGTTCGAGGAGGCGTCGAGGACCGTCTCCCTCCACTACGCGCTGGCCGACGACCATCGGTTCGTCGAAACCATCACGTTCGAGACTCCGGCCACCACCGAGGCCGGAGCCCGCGGGCCGGGCTGGGAACGGGCCCTCATGCATCTGCACGTCGCTGCCGGGACCAGCTACTACAAGGCAGCCGCACCCCCGGTGGTCTCCGTCGAGCACGAGCACATGGACCCCCAGGAGCTCGAGTTCCACCGGCACCTCTACGACGACGGGCTGCGGGAGTTCGCCGTGACCAACGGCCTCCCCGTGCCCCGACCCGTGGTCATCCGCGCCGGTCCCACCGACGGACCCGCCGTCGCACCGGCCCCGCTCGAGAGGCGCGGTGGGATCCTCGTGCCCATCGGGGGCGGAAAGGATTCGATGGTCCTCATCGAGGCGTTGAAGCACCGTCGGCCCCGGTTGCTCGCCGTCAACCCCCATCCGCTGGTGATCGAGCTGGCCGCCCAGACCGGTCTCGAACTTCTGGTGGTACGGCGGCAGCTCTCGCCGCACCTGGGCGAGCTCAACCGGACCGGGGCGCTGAACGGCCATGTGCCGATCACCGCCATCATCTCGTTGATCGCCGTGGCCGGCAGCTTCCTCTACGGCTACGACACGATCGCCATGGCCGTGGAGCGATCGGCGAGCGAGGAGACGGTCATGGTGGACGGGGTGGCCGTCAACCACCAGTACTCCAAGAGCCTCGAGTTCGAACAGTTGACGCGTGGCCTGATCCGGCACTCCATCGACCCCGGTCTCGACTACGGCTCCGCCCTGCGCCCTTACTCGGAGCTGGCCATTGCCAGAGCCTTCGCCCGCCTGACCGGGTACCACGCCACGTTCTGCAGCTGCAACACGGTGTTCCGTGCGAATGCCGGTGCCGGCGATCGCTGGTGTGGCCACTGTCCGAAGTGCCGCTTCGTCGGGCTCATGCTGGCTCCGTTCCTCGAGCCGGACGCGTTGACCACCATCATCGGTCGCGACATGTTCGCCGATCCCGATCAGGTCGCCGGGTTCGAGGCGCTGATGAGCCACGACGTCAAACCGTTCGAATGCGTGGGGGAGCGTCGGGAGTCGGCGGCCGCGGTCAGGATCCTCTCCCAACTTCCGCACTGGCAGGACAAGCCGGTGGTGAAGGCCCTGACCGCCACGGCGAGGGCCATGGTCTCCGACGCGGGGGTCAGGTCGCTGCTGGACGACCGGCCCGACCTGGCGTTCCCCGATCCAGACATCGCGGCCGAGGTGGATCGAACCATGAAGATCGATCGATGAGGACGGTTCCGTGACCCTCGATGAGCTGTGCACCGCGAGGGTGGCATTGTGGGGGATCGGGACCGAGGGGCTGGCCATGGCCGACCTGCTCGCCGGGCGGGGCGTGGTCCCGATGCTGATCGACGACCGCGCCGAGGAGGCCGCGGTGCGTGTCGGCTCGGTGACCGGCACCCCGGGCCCTGTTCTGCGACCCGACCAGGTGGTGTGGGGGGACGTCGACGTGGTCGTCCGGGCCCCGGGCGTGAGTCGCTACCGCCCCGAGCTGCTGGCCGCGGAGGAGTCCGGGGTGGCGGTCACCACGGCGATGGCCGTCTGGCTCGAGGACTACGCCGACGCCCGGGTGGTGGCCATCACCGGAACGAAGGGCAAGAGCACGACGGCGGCGTTGACGGCGTCGATACTGCGGGAGGGCGGCCTCGATGTCGCCCTCATCGGGAACATCGGGGTGCCGGTCACCGAGATGTACACCCGGCCGTTGGCCGATGCCTACGTCGTCGAGGTCTCCTCCTACCAGGCGGTCGACGTCACGGTCACCCCGGGCGTCTGCGTGCTGACCAGCCTGGCTCCCGACCACCTCGACTGGCACCGGGGAGAAGAGTCCTACTACCGGGACAAGCTCCGGCTGATCGAGGCGGGGCCCCCCGGCGCCCTGGCCGTCAGTGCCGCCAGCGAGGAAGCCGTGCGGCGCACCGCCGGCCATCCCAACAGGGTCCTGTTCGGGCCCTCGGGCCGGGTGCGGGTGACCGCATCGGGTGCCATCGCGGTCGACGATGAACCCCTCGGGCCGGCGCCGGTGATGCGGGTGCCGGGTCGGCACAACCTGTGGAATCTGTGCGGCGCCGTCGCCGGGGCCCTGCTCCTCGACGGACGGAGCCCGTCGATGGATTCGATCCGGGCCGCAGTGGACGGCTTCGACGGCCTTCCGTCGCGCTGTCGGACCGTCGGCCAGCGTGACGGGCTCACCTTCGTCGACGATGCGCTGGCGTCCAATCCCTTCGCCACCGTGAGCTCACTCGGGGCGTTTCCCGGGCGTGAGCTGACCGTCATCCTCGGTGGTGCCGACCGCGGCGTCGACCCCACCGGTCTGGTGGAGGCGCTGGCCACCCGACGACCTGTTCCGAGGGTCGTCGTGCTCCCTGCCGAATCGGATCGGTTGAACGACTCGCTGGCCTCTTGGGCCGGACCCGGAGGCCCGGTTCCGGTGGATGTCGCCCTCGATCTCGAGGACGCGGTGCGGACGGCCGTGGTGGCGACGCCCTCGGGCGGCGTCATCCTCTTCTCACCCGCGGCACCGACGCCGGAGGGCGAAGGCGGTTTCGCCGAACGCAGCCGGCGCTTCGTGGAGGCGTCGGGGTTGACAGTGGCCGCGTCGGCGACAACGGTGAAGGCCCCAGAGGAGGCGTGACATGACCCAGATCACCATCGTCGACGACGTCGTGCGGCGCGTCGATGCCACACCGGACCCGGGACGGGACACGTTCCTGGTCGACGCCGACCGGCTTCCCGATGCCCTCGGGTGGGAGCTCAAGCCGTCAGGCCTGTGCCGGGAGGACATCTGTGTGCCTGTCCCCGACGTCGACGCGCTCAAGGTGAGGGGACAACTCGACCTCACCGCGGTGGCCGGAGCGTTGGGCCGTGCCATGGTCGTCGATGTGGATGCCGGGCTGGCGGCCATCTCCCTCCCCTCCGAGTTGCGCCGCCGGGCCCTCGTCGACCTGTGGGCGCCGGGATTCGAACTCCCCGATGTGGAGGAGGGCCTGCACCGCCTCGACGATTGGCTCGGGGTGAAGAAGCTCCTGGTGGCCTTCTCGAGCTGGTGCGGATGCCGGTACGATCTCCCCGGCTGGCAGGCGCTGCACGACGAGCTGCGCCCGGAGGGCTTCACCGTGATCGCGGTGGCCATCGACCACTCGGCCGCCGATGTGCGACCGTGGCTCGACGGCATCACCATGCCGGTCCTCTACGACCCGAACCACCTCATCACCGAGCTCTACGCCATCTCCAACGGGCCCACCGTGGTGTGGATCGACGAGGAGAACCGCATCGCTCGTCCCAACGGGAGCGCCTTCGGCACCGATGTGTTCGCCGAGATCACCGGGGTCGAGTCCGGACCCCACCTCGAAGATGTCCGCCGGTGGGTGCACGACGGGATCGTGCCGGTCACCCGAGAGGAGGCACGCGGGGCCGTCGGCGACCTGTCCCCTGATGAGGTGGGAGCCCGACTGCACTTCCGGGTGGCCGCCGAAGCCCACCGGCAGGGTGACCAGGAGGCCACCCGGCGCCACGTGCTCCGGGCCTCCGAGCTGGCCCCGGACGATCTCACCGTGTGGCGCGCGGGCATGCCCCTGGTCGGTGAGGACCCGTTCGGGGAGTCTTTCCTGCTCAGGTACGAGGAGTGGAAGGGTCGCGGAATGCCGTACCACGGGCTACCCGCCGTGAAGCGGGCCGAGCCGGCGGGCCGATGAGGTCGGCCCGATGATCCGCTACGACGTGGGAGAAGACGGCGTCGCCCGTCTGGTCCTCGACCGTCCCGAGGCCAAGAACGCCCTGACCGCCGAGATGCGCGACGACATCGTGGCCCGGGTCCGCCAGGCCCGCTCCGACCCGGAGGTCCGGGCCCTGCTGATCAGCGGGGTGGGCGATGCGTTCTGTGCCGGGATGGACCTGCGCCAATCGACGGTGGCCGGGTCCGGGGGTGCCGACTTCAACCCCCGCGACACCAGCGAGGCGCTGCGCTCCGGCGTGCAGGCCTTCATCCGCGAGCTCTGGGAACTCGACAAGCCGACCGTCGCCGCCGTCAACGGTGTCGCAGTGGGGCCGGGCGCGCACCTGGCCTTGGCCTGCGACTTCGTGTTGGTGTGCGACCAGTCCCGGTTCGTGTGGTCGTTCGCCCGATGGGGGCTGGTGGTCGATGCCGGAGGTGCCTATCTTCTCCCTCGCCTCGTGGGTCTGCCCAAGGCCAAGGCCATGGTCCTGCTCGGCGAGGGAGCCAAGGGAGACGAGGCCGTGTCGCTCGGTCTGGCCTACCGGTGCGTTCCGTCGGTCGACGACCTCGAACGGGAGGCCACAGCCCTGGCGATGCGGCTGGCGGCCGGTCCGGTGCGGTCGATGGGGCTCTCCAAGCAGCTCCTCAACGCCACCTTCGAGAGCAGTCTGTCCCTGTCGCTCGATCGGGAGGCGCAGGCCCAGGCCATGGCGGCGGTGTCGGCTGAGATGGCCGAGGGCATGGCCGCCTTCGCCGAGAAGAGAGCCCCGGACTTCCGCGCCGCCCGGTGACCGGTCGGGCTCGGAGCCATCAGGCGCGTCACCCCGGGGGCACGCGTTAACCTTCTGCTGAAAAGCCGATTCTCACGGCGGCCCGACCCGGGGCCGGTGACAGGTGAGACCCGAGTGGGAGGGGCATCGATGGAAACCGAGAGTCTGGCCGATGGCTTCATGGATGCAGGTATTGCTGCCAACCCCCAGCCCTTCTACCGGGAAGCGCGGGCAGCCGGGGCTGTGGTGCCCGGCGCGTTCGGCCCACAGGTCGTGCGTCGAGGTGCCGTCGAGTACGCCCTGACCCACCCGGAGGATTTCTCATCGGGGATGGAGGCGGTCGATCTGGGCCAGTCCGTCCCCCTGATCCCCCTGCAGGTGGATCCACCGGACCACCGGAAGTATCGGCGGCTCCTCGATCCGATCTTCGCTCCCCGGAGGATGAACCTGCTCGAGCCAGAGATCACCCGGCTGGTCAACGAGCTCATCGACGGATTCATCGACAAGGGGAAGTGCGAGTTCGCCGCCGATTTCGCCATCCCGCTGCCCTCCTCGGTCTTCCTGGCCCTGGTCGGCCTGCCCCTCTCCCATCTCGAGTCGTTTCTGGAGATGAAGGACGGCATCCTGCGGCCTTCGGGCAACGACATGGACGAAATCAAGGACGGCCAGAAGGCCGCCGCCCGCCGCATCGAGGACTACTTCGCCGATGCGGTGAAGGACCGCAGGGCGAACCCGAAGGACGACATTCTCAGTCTCTTCATCGAGGCCGAGGTCGATGGTGAGCGGCTGACCGAGGACGAGATCCTCGGCATCTGCTTCCTGTTCATCCTGGCCGGGTTGGACACGGTCACCGACTCGCTCGAGTGCTTCATCGCCCGCCTGGCGCAGAACCCCGGCGAGCGGCGCCAGATCGTGGACGATCCGGCCATCATCCCCTCCGCGGTCGAGGAGCTCCTGCGCTGGGAGACACCGGTGACCACCGTGGCCCGAGTGGCCACCAAGGACGTCGATCTCGGCGGGTGCCCCATCCACACGGGCGACAACGTGGGCATCGTGATCGGGTCCGCCAATACCGACGACGAAGCTGTGCCCGGGATGGACCAGGTGGATCTGGCCCGTCAAGAGAACAGGCACCTGGCCTTCGGCGGCGGCGTCCACCGCTGCCTCGGATCCCATCTGGCCCGCCTCGAGCTCCGCATCGCCCTGCGTGAGTGGCACCGGCGTATCCCGGAGTACTCGATCGTCCCCGGTACCGAGCTCAGCTACATGATGGGGCTCCGCCAGATCGATTCGCTGCCGCTGATCCTCGGGGACCAGCAGTGAGTGATGGCCCCGGGCAGGCGATGGCGTCGGGTTCCGACCACGGCACGGAGCGCTGAAGGTGCAGTTCGGTCTGACCGACGACCAGCAGCTGTTCAGGGAGACGACGGCCAAGTTCCTGGAGGACACCTGTCCGCTGGACGCCGTCCGTCGTATCGCGGAAGACGAGCCGGGAGGGTTCGACCGTGCGTGGTGGCGGCGCGGCGCCGAGCTCGGCTGGACCTCGATGCTCGTGTCCGAGGACCACGGGGGCGGTTGCATCTCGGGCAACCCGCTCGCCGATCTGCAGCTGGTGGCCGAGGAGATGGGCCGGCTCGTCTCCCCGGGGGCGCTGATCCCCACCAACGTGGTCGCCGCCGCCCTGTCCAGGGTGGGGACTCCCGCCCACCACAAGCAGTTGGCCGGTCTGGTCAGTGGTGAGAGCATCGCCACCTGGTGCCCGGACGCGAGCGACCTGGGCATCGCCGGCACCCCCGGCACAGACGGCGGGATCGAAGCCGTCGCCCACGGCGACGGCTTCGTCCTCCAAGGCACGTCCCGACCGGTGGAGGCCGGCGGCGAGGCGGACCTGATCCTGGTGACGGCCCCGACCGATCGTGGGCGGGCACAGTTCCTGATTCCTGCCGGTACACCCGGGGTGACGACCGTCCCCGCGGAGAGCCTCGATCTCGTCCGCCGGTTCGCCCGCCTGCAATTCCAACAGGTCGAAGTGGCCGCCGACGCCGTTGTCGGGGAGCCGGGGTCCGTCGACGCCGATGTCGAACGCCAGCTCGAGGATGCGGTCGCCCTCCAGTGCGCGGAGATGGTCGGTGCCGTCGACCGGGTCCTCCAATTCACCATCGAGTACGCCCAGGACCGGTTCTCCTTCGGCCGGCCGCTGGCGTCGTACCAGGCGCTCAAGCACCGTTTCGCCGACATGAAGATGTGGCTCGAGG
>JBEKIU010000168.1:0-9081 GCA_050011635.1 Acidimicrobiales bacterium | reverse complement strand
CCCCGGGAGCATGGTCCCGGTCAGCTCGATGGTCACCTGGGTCTGGATGGGCAGTGTGCGACCGGTGGCTCTCATGGCCCGGCGAGCTCCGTTGATGGCCGCTTTGGCCTGCAGCAGGTCGAACACCGTCTCGATGACGATGAGGTCCACACCCCCCTCGATGAGGGCCGCGGCCTGCTCCTCGTAGGCATCGCGGAGATCGGCGTACCGGATCTGTCCGAGGGTCGGGAACTTGGTGCCGGGTCCGATGTTGCCGGCCACCCAGCGCGGCCGGTCGGGCGTGGAGAAGTCGTCGGCGGCCCTTCGGGCCAGCGATGCCGCGGCCAGGTTCAGCTCACGGACACGGTGGCCCTGGCCGTACTCGGCCAGCACCGGGGCGAACGCCCCGAAGGCGTCCGTCTCGATCACGTCGCATCCCACGTCGAGGAACGACCGGTGGACCCGGTCGACGACCTCGGGACGGCTGACCACCAGGAGCTCGTTGCAACCCTCCAGCTCGGGGCCGCCGAAGTCGTCGGCGGTCAGCCCGGCCAGTTGGAGATTCGTGCCCATGGCGCCGTCGAAGACGACCACCCGCTCGGAGACGGCCTCGAGGTAGCTGGAGTCGGAGGTGTGCTTGGCGACCATGAGCCATCCAGGCTATAGGGGCGAGCCAACCCGACGGGCAATCGCTCCCCCTCCGGCCCGCGGCGTCGCTCCGAGGGGTACGGCCGGCGTCTCCACCCGGAGGACCCCGACATTGTCGTTTAGCATCGTCGTCGGTGAACCGCGGCGTGGTGAAGATCTATACGAAGGCCGGAGACGACGGGACGACCGGGCTCCTCTTCGGGGGCCGGGTCTCCAAGGACTCTGCCGTCATGGAGATCAACGGCACGGTGGACGAAGCCCAGGCCATGATGGGTTTGGCGCGGGCCGAGGCGGTACCGGACTCCGAGCTGGACCGCCTGTTGACCCGGCTCGAGCGGGACCTGTGGGTCCTCATGGCCGAGGTGGCCACCGACGCGTCCAACCGCCCGAAGCTGGAGGCGGGGAAGTCCCTGGTCACGGACGAAATGGTCAGTGCCCTGGAGGCGCATGTCGACGACCTGATCGCTCGGTTCGACATGCCCGCCGACTTCACCATCCCGGGAGCCAACCGGGCTTCGGCGGCGCTGGACGTGGCCCGTACCGTGGTGCGCCGGGCCGAGCGGCTGTACGTGTCGTCGCCTCTGGTCGACTCGTACGTCGGACGGTATCTCAACCGGCTCTCCGACCTGTTGTGGGCGATGGCCCGGTGGACCGAGGGCGAGCGCCATGTCCTGGCCCGGAGCACGCCGCGCCGGGGTGGCGGACCGACGGCCGACGAGGATCGAGGAGGAAGCCCGACGTGAACATCGAGGTGCTGCCGGCGGACTCGCTCCCGCCCGATGTCGTGGCCGTGGGAGTCCCGGCAGTGTCCGCCGAAGGCGGTCCCCGGCTCACCGGTGGGTCCGACGCCCTGGCCGACCTGGCACCGGCGGCGCTCGATCCGGAGTGGTGCAGGCGGCACGGGTTCGGAGGCAAGGTCGCCCAGACGGTCACGTTCCGCTCCGCCACCGGTGACAGCCCGTCCGGACCGGAGATCATCCTGGTGGGAGTGGGGCCACCCGAGCTGTTGGCCGGTGACCGGGGGCTCGAGTCGCTCCGACGGGCCGCCGCCGGATTCGTCCGGGCCGTGGGCCAGGCGGACAGGGCCGCCTTCCTCCTTCCGGCCGGGACCGATCTCGACCCCGGGCGGTCGGGCGATGCCGTGGCCGAGGGCGCCGTGCTCGCCTCCTATCGGTACGACGTCTTCCGCACCGGCGACAACCCGGGCCAGCTGGCCTCGCTGGTCATCGTGACCGGGACGGCCGACGAGGCGCGGAAGGTGCAGGACGGCGCGGCCAGGGGGGCCCGGTTGGCCGCGTCGGTCAACCTGGCTCGCGACCTGGTCAACGAACCACCGAGCTCCCTCACGCCCGAGAAGTTCGCCGACACGTTCGTCGAGCGTTTCTCCGGGGTGGCCGGAGTGACCGTCGAGGTGTGGGACGAGGAGCGGATCGTCGCCGAGCGTCTCGGGGGCCTGCTCGGCGTGGCCCGTGGATCGACCCAGCCACCTCGCCTGGTTCGTGTCGAGTACCGGCCGGCCGACCCCATCGAGATCGACGGACGGGTGCCCCACCTGGCCCTCGTGGGCAAGGGGATCACCTTCGATTCGGGCGGCCTCTCGCTCAAGACGGCAACCGGCATGGAGACCATGAAGACCGACATGGGTGGTGCGGCCGCGGTGCTCAGCGCGGTGGACGCGGCCGCCGCCCTCGGGGCCCGGATACGGATCACCGCGTTCACCCCGTTGACGGAGAACATGCCCGGAGGATCGGCGACCAAGCCCGGGGATGTCCTCACCACCAGGAGCGGGAAGACCATCGAGGTGCTCAACACCGACGCCGAGGGCCGACTGGTGCTGGCCGACGGCCTGACCCTGGCCGTGGAATCGCAGCCTGATGCCATCGTGGACCTGGCCACGCTCACCGGCGCCGCGGTGGTGGCCCTGGGCAAGGAGATCGCCGGCCTGTTGGGCAACGATGACGGCCTCATCGCCGAGCTGCGGGCAGCAGGGGAACGGGCGGGGGAGCCGCTGTGGCCCCTCCCGCTGCCCGACGACTACCGGAGCCACATCGAGTCGGAGATCGCCGACATGCGCAACGTCGGACGGCCAGGCCAGGCCGGCAGCATCTCGGCGGCCATGTTGCTGCGCGAGTTCGTCGCCGACGTGCCCTGGGCCCACCTGGACATCGCCGGGCCGGCCCGTTCGGACGAGAACAGCCGCTATCTGACCAAGGGCGGCACCGGTTTCGGCGTCCGCACCCTCGTCGAGCTGGTGACCTCCGAGCACTTCGCCGAGTCCCTGATCCCGACCCTCCCGTGAGGATCGCCGTGCTCGGTGCGGGGTCGTGGGGCACCACAGTGGCCTCGTTGGTCGCGCCGCGGCACGACACCGTCCTGTGGGCCCGGAACGCCGATGTGGCCAAGGCCGTCAACACCGAGCATGCCAACTCGGCCTACCTGCCCGGATTCGATCTGCCCACCGAACTGTCGGCCACCGCCGATCTCGAGGAGGCGGTCTGCGACGCCGACCTCTTGGTGGTCGGGGTGCCGACCTCGGGATTCCGAGCCGTGGTGGAGGAGGCCGCACCGTGCATGCGCCCGTGGATCCCGGTGGTGAGCCTGTCCAAGGGCCTCGAGCGGGACACGCTCTTGCGGATGACCGAGGTCATCAAGCAGGTGGTACCCGGTCACCCGGTGGCCGCGCTCACCGGGCCAAACATCGCCCACGAGATCATGTCGGGCAAGGCCGCGGCGTCTGTCGTGGCCACCGAGGACCTCGAAGTGGCCAGTGCCATCCAGGCCGTCTTCACCCGGGGCGTGTTCCGTGTCTACCGCAACGACGATGTCATCGGCTGCGAGATGGGTGGGGCGCTGAAGAACGTCATCGCCATCGCCGCGGGCATCGGTGAAGGCCTGGGGGTAGGCGACAACACCCGAGCCGGCGTGATGTCACGCGGCCTGGCCGAGCTGGCCCGGTTGGGTGTGGCCTTGGGCGCCCAACCCACCACGTTCGCCGGGCTGGCCGGGATGGGAGACCTGATCGCCACCTGCATGAGCCCGCACAGCCGCAACCGGGCGGTGGGGGAGCAGCTCGGGAAGGGACGGCGGCTGGAGGACATCCTGGCCGAGATGCACATGGTCGCCGAGGGGGTCAAGACCGCCACCGTGGCTCTCGAGCTGGCCGAGCGCCACGGTCTCGATCTGCCCATCTGCACCACGATCGACAAGGTGGTCAAGGGGGAGATCGAACCGTTGGGCGCCTACTGGGGACTGACCCCGGCCGGGCACGAGGACGAGCCGGGCTGAGCCGTCCGGGCCCGCAGGGCACCCGGACCGGCCGCCTCACGCAGCCTCAGTGGCGGTGAAGGCGTGCCGTGAGCTCGATTTCGACGGCGATGTCGAAGGGCAGCTCGGCGAGGCCGACCGCGCTGCGGGTATGGCGCCCCGATTCACCGAATATCTCGACCAGGACATCTGAACACCCGTCGATGACCGCCGGGGTCTGGTTGAAGCCGGGGGCGACATTGACCATGCCGAAGACCTTGATGATGCGCATGATGCGGTCGAGGTCACCCAATTCGGCCTGCAAGGTGGCCAGGATCGAGAGTGCGGTGAGGCGGGCAGCCCCTTGTGCCTCTTCGAGGGAGAGCGTGGCGCCGACCTTCCCGCGGATGACGCCCTCTTCACCGATGGGTCCATGCCCTCCCACGTAGACCAGGTCGTCCTGGACCACGCAGCCCAAGTAGTTGCCGGCCGGCGGGAAGACCGGCGGGAGCACGATTCCCAGTTCCTCGAGTCGGTCGGCGATCACGTTCGGATCCTACGGGCGACCACGTCGGTCGTGCAGTGCGGGATCGCACAGCACGCTCACGCGTCCGAGGCCGTCCCTATGAGCGCGGCGGGAAGGTCCGACATGTCGTCGAACACCACCGCGTCCCCGATCGAGAGCAGGTCGGGTCCGGTCACGCCCCCGGCGAATGCGAAGACCGTCATGCCCGCGGCCAGCCCGGCGGTGACCCCCGAGACACTGTCCTCCACCACCGCACAGCGGTCAGGCGATGCCCCCATCCTCTCTGCCGCGAACAGGAAGATATCCGGTGCCGGCTTTCCGCGCGCCACCTCGTCGACGCTGAAGATCCGGCCGTCGAAGCGGTCGAACAGTCCCGTCTTGCCCAGGGTGAACCGCATCTTGTCGTGGCTCCCGCTCGACGCCACGCACACCGATGTCGTGATCGCATCGAGAGCCTCGACGACTCCGGGGACGGCGACCAGTTCCCGCTCGAACACTTCTCGGTAGCGGGGTTCGAACTCAGCTTCCCAATCGACGTTCCGACCCAGATGGCGCTCGATCTCTCCGTGCATGTAGGCGGCCGACCGGCCGACGAACCGCTCGACGATGTCAGATGCGCTGAGTTGCCACCCCAGATCGGACAGGATCTCCACTTCGGTCCTGACGGCCAGGCGCTCGCTGTCGACGAGGACCCCGTCGCAATCGAAGATCACCAGATCGAAGCGGGTCACGGTACGAGCCTACGGACTGCGATACACCCTCGGGGCAGGGTCGGGACGAAACATCGGGGTTCGGACAAGGGTTGCCCGTCAGAAGTCGAGGGTAGTTCGCGGCGGCGGGAATTCCTAGGCTGGGGTGGAGGGGCAGACGCTACCGGTCTGTGCCCTCCTCCGAAGCCTTGCGCGCCTGACTGGAAGCGATCGTGCACAAACACCGAAAGCCCGTGGTGCCCCGTCTGGCCGCGCTGGCCGTGATCATCGTCGCGGTGGTCGTGCCGGTCACCGTGCTGCCTGCGGGCGCCACCAAGCTGGCGACCGCTGCGGTCAGTGCCTCGGGCAAGGTGACGTGCCACTACTCGGCCACCGTGACCTTCCTGCCCTCACTGAAGTCCTCCGGCGGTGGGACAAAGGCATCGTCGGTCAAGGGGAAGCTGTCCAAGTGCACCTCCACGGCCCGGGGGATCACCATGACCAGCGGCACGGTCAGCGGGTCGTTCCGACGCAGCCCGCTCACCTGCAAGCGGACGTTGACCGGGGTGGGGGCGACGCTGACCCTGGTCTGGAAGGGGAAGAGGAACGGCGCGGCCGCGGCGTTCTCGAAGACCACCGTCAAGACCAACAAGTCGACCGGTTCCTTCCCCGGTCCCGCCAAGGTGACGGTGTACAAGCCCTCGACAGCCTCGGTCAGAGCCTGCACCAGCAAGGCGGGGCTCAAGGATCTCATGATGACCGGGCTGATCACCTCGGGCACTGCGGTGGTCACACCCCCGACCACCACGACCACGACCACGTCCACCACCGCGCCGACGTCCACGTCCAGCACGACGACCACGTCCACCACGTCGACGACGTCAACGACGACGACGTCAACGACGACGACGTCCACGACGTCCACGACGACGACGTCCACGACGCAGCCATCCGGGTCGTGGTGGACCGCACCGCCGGGCAACCTGCCCTGGCAGTGGTATCTCGGCGGCACGTTGGACCTGAGCAGCCCGGCGCAGATGGGCACCGACGACAAGCTGCCCGACGGAAGTGCGGCTCCGGACCCGGTCGTCTATGACATCGACGGCATCGAGAACCCGGCCAGCACGGTGACTGCGCTGCACGCCATGGGTGATCACGTCATCTGCTACATCGAGGTCGGCACGGCCGGTAGCTACTACACGGCGGCCCAGGAAGGCATCGCCACCACGTACTACGAGCAGTTGCAGGCGGCGGGCGACTTGGGCGGCCAGCTGCCGGGCTATTCGGAGGAGAACTTCGTCAACATCAACGCACCGTCGGCGGTCAGCATCATCGAGTCGATGATCGACCAGCAGTGCGCGGCCAAGGGATTCGACGCCGTGGAGACCGACCTGGACGAGACCTACGACGACAACGAAGGCGCGACCGGCTTCGCCGAGTTCAGCGAAACGCAGGAGCAGACCTATCTGACCACGCTGGCCGATTACATGCACTCGCTCCACCTGGGGTGGATCGCCAAGGACCTCGACGACACCGATGACGGATTCGCGGGCGTCATGGAGCCGCTGGCCTCCGGCATCATCACCGAGCAGTGCAACGAATACGGAACCTGTGGGCAACTGACCAGTTACGAGGGCCAAAAGGCGGTGTTCAACGCCGAGTACACCTCGACCTTGTATCCGGGGTTCTGCACCTACGACGACGCCAACGACATCAACGGCGCTCTGTTCGACGTGAACCTGGACGGTCCGCGCTCGCCTTGCCCCGGACCTTCCTGATCCACTGAGCCGTGCTCGACCGGGTCTGACCGGCCGTCACCGGGTGGCATCCTCGGCGGCCCGGAAGGACACGGCCGGGTGGAACTGCCACCTGGCCAGTTGTTGCTCGATCTCGACCCGGTCACGGCCGGCGGCGGCGAGGCCTGTGGCCAGACGCTGCGCCCGGCGTCGCATCTGCTCCGGCTCGGGCAGGCGTTGCTCGGTCAGCCACCGCCGGTGGCTGGACTGCAGCGATTCCGGCAGCCGGCTCAGGTGCCTGAGCGGCAGGGGTGGGATGCGGGTGCGAACGGTGAGTCCTCCGGGACCGTGGGGCCGGGCCAGCTCGAACGTGCACAGACGCTGGAGGGCCCTCCGGAACGGTGAGTTCTTCCCCATGCGCTCACCCAGTCCCAACGACCTCGCCGTCTCGGTGAGGTCGAGGTCGAACCCTTCCGGGCGCACCTCGAGTCCGTAGGAGAGGCGCCGGAGCAACCAGGTCGTGCTCGGGCCGATGACGCCGAGCCAGTACAGCTCCACGTAGCGCGAGCAGGGATGGACACCGTGGGGGTCGGCGATGGGATCGAGCCAGGGGACGATGCGGAGCCGCTCGGCGGAGCTCAGGGTCGGGACCTGACGGCGGCGGCCGGGAACCACGGGAGGAGCGATGACGGCGGTGGGAGTGGGCACGATGACCTCCATGCTGGGGACGGGGCGCTGCGAACCCGGAGGGGCCGACCGACGCCAACGGTTCTGTCCTCGCAGGGTCGACCCCCGACCTGTCCCCGAGCTTGCCGGTCACTTGGCGGGACACCTGCCCGTGGTCACGGCGACCACCACGGGCAGGGTCAGCGCTCCGTCGATCGGGGCCCGTTCAGGCGACCGGCTGGTAGCGGGCCACCGAAAACGCCAGGAGGAGGGGCACGTCGACGGCGAACATGGCCAGCATCACGCTGAACAACACCAGTTGGCGCCCCGGGGTGTGGTCGAAGATGAAGACGAACTCGAGGATGCCGGCGATGACCAGGTACGCGAGCAGGGCCCACCCGAACACCTGGAAGAACTTGGCCCACGCGAACTCCTCGATGCGGGTGAGGAGGACGACGTTGACGATCAGGACCAGCGCGGCGGCGATGGCCAAGACGGTGGGCGGGACCAGGGTGCCCGAATGATCGATGTGAGCGGCCATGTAGATACCGCCCACGACGACCAGGGCCAACGTCAACGTGGCCAGTTGGTGGACCGGTGGGAGACCCGCCTGCCTCTCGTCGACCTCGTCGAGCGCGGGCTGGACGTCGCCCGTGGCCGCGCTCAATGACTGGCCAGGAAGGTCATGATCACGATGGTGGCGATCTGCATGAGCCCGGTGATGCCGGCGGTATAGACGAAGATCTTCATGAGGCGACCGACCCGTTCCCCGTTGGGCCGGGGCTTCTTGAGCTCGAAGAGCACGGCCAGATTGGCCGGCTCCAGCAGCCCGAGGGCGATGACCGCCATCACGCCCACGATGACGTATGACGCCACCAGCCACCCATGGTGGGGGTAGGCGGCGTCGAGGTTGCCGAGGTGGCGGGCCAGCTGGAAGCCGGCCCCCAGGGTCATGGCCACCAGGGTGGGCATGATGAGCACCATCTTGGGCATGAACCGCACGGTGAACTCGATGCGGGCGGGAATGGACAGGCGACCGAGGATCGGTCCGATGACGAGGCCGAGGAAGAGGTCGATGCTGGTCCACAGGGCCCCTCCACCCACGTGGAAGAAGTCGAGGGCCCACAGCGAGTTGGACGCGATGGCCACGATCAGGCCGATGAGGAGCGCGGCCACGATGGGCAGGCCCCGCACCGGGATGATCGAGAACTCCGGAACGGGAGGTGTGCGCTCCCCCACGATCGGTGGGGCGGCACCGACACCCACGGCCATGTCGGTCATCAGTTCGCTCCTCGCTTCCTTCCGGACGGCTGACGCAGCAGCCGATCGTCAGCGTCGGGGACTGCGGAGATGGTAGCCGGTCACCCCGTCGTCCCTAAGGGATCGCGGGCGACGGGCGACGGGCCACCCGTGCCGATGGCCACCCCGGCCGACGGGCCGCGGCCTACCACCCACCCCGGTGGACACTCTCGCCGACGCTGCGGCGGGGCCGGGCGGCCGAAGACGACGGCGGATCGGGCTGGGCGGCCTCCCCCAACAGGACGGCCCCGAGCCACCGGTACCGCTCGGGCACGCCGAGCGCGGCGTGCAGCGC
>JBEKIU010000167.1:0-9431 GCA_050011635.1 Acidimicrobiales bacterium | reverse complement strand
ATCTCCGCGTCAACAAGGTCTATGGGTAGAACACCTAGCGCACGGGACGATATAATGGTACGTTGACTGAGCGCAGCGCCAACCCCGGTAACGTCCGGTGCCATGGCCGAGCCCGGAACCAGACGACTCCAGCGACTTGCGGAGGAGCTCGAGGAAAGCGGCCTGCAGCTGAAGGGCAGTGATGCCTTCCGGACAATGCTGGTCGAGGAGATCGATCATGCGCTCCGTCCACCCGTTCACGAACGCCGGATCGTGAGCAGCGGCACAATTCTCGACCCGATGTCGGATCCAGCCTCGTGGTCGACAGGAACCCAGCTCGACATCTCGCGTCAGCCACTGGATCATCAGCCCCTTCCTGCCGCCCGTCGGTTCGCCGATGGGCTTTCGAGCTGGCTCCTGCGCCGTAGCGACGGCAAAGCCGAGTGGGTGATTCTCGATCGTCCCGCCGGGTCTGAGCGGGACCTCGTCGTACTGGCGAACGCCCTCGAAGCCACGATTATCCAGCGGCATCCCGCAGGCTCGGTTCGGGTCGCCGGCAGATTCGGAGTGCTTCGCTGGGATGGTCTCAGCTGGCATCATGAGCCGCCGGTTGCCAGTTGGATCGATACGGTCACCGACTCCGCGGTCCATGGCGACTTCGAGGTTCTCAGTGCGATGCTGGAATTCGCCGTACACGACCTCGGATCCCTGAGCATCGGCTCGCTGCTCATCTATCGTCCCGACTCGGATCCGGGCCCACCTGTCGAGGAGCGACTACCGACGCCGCCGCCTTTGCAAATCCGACGGGCATCGCACCTGGCTCCGCTTCGCCACGCCCTGGCCCAGATCGACGGCGCCGCCGTTTTCGATGCCGACGGAGTCCTGCGACAGCTCGGCGTACGTCTCATACCCAGCATCGCTTCGGAAGCGGTCGTCGAACCGTTCGGAGGCACCCGTCACACCTCCGGTCTCCGTTACAGCCACGACGACCCTCTTGCCACCGTCGTGGCGGTGAGTGAGGACGGGCCGGTCTCCTTGCTCCGCAACGGCACCGTGCTCGGGAGGTCGCGCCAAGGCGGTTGATCGAGGTCGACCGGTCCATTCCCGGACTCGGAATTGGATTGCGCGCTCCACTTCATCGACCTGGACGATCTCGCGGATCTCGCACGCGAACGGGACTGAATGGTGAGTGGCCTGCGCCTTCGAGCCGCGAAGAATGTCGGAGCACCGCGAGCCTGCACCGAACCGTCCACTGTCACATTGCCGGCAAACCCGAAGTCGCTCAGGTCGCGCCAAACGATCGTCTTCGTCCGCTCCCCCGTGCGGTCAGGGCCGGTCGAAAGCGGCCGAGAACAGGTAGCTCGTGGCCGCACTGCGGTACGGTCGCCACTTCTCAGCGATAGCCAGTACCTCGGCTTGGCTTGGGAGCTGGTCGAGCTCGTAGGCACGCTCGATGGCCTTTCGTAGCGCAAGATCGCCTGGGAGGACCACGTCTTCTCGCCCGAGCGCGAGGATCAGCGCGCCCTGGGCGGTCCACGGGCCGATACCGGGGATCGCCGTCAACGCGGCGATGACTTCGTCGTCCGGCAGCTCGCTCAAGAGGTTGGGGTCCAGTCGGCCATCCACCAGGCGGTCGGCCAGATCGCGCAGGGTGGCGACCTTTCGCCACGACAGACCGGCCTGGCGGAGGCTCTCTTGCGGTACCTCGAGCAGTTCGCCCGGGGTCGGGAGGCGACCACCGAACAGTGTCTCGATGCGACCCAGGGTTCGGCGGGTGGCGGCCACGGACAGCTGTTGGCCCGTGATCTGGAACAGCAGGGCGCCAAACAGGTCCATCGCCGGGAGCTCAGCCATCCACTCCCGCGGATCGAAGGTCGGCCTGGCGTCAATGAGGCGGGCCAACACCGGGTCGGCCTTGCGCAGGTGGGAGCGCACTCGGTCGAGGGTCGCCCGACCCTGAGGTTCTCCAGAGCTCCGAGGCGGCGGATTGGCCGGTTGCGGGCCGGCTCGATCAGGCGCCATACGCGGGAAGGATAGCTCCGCTTACTGGCGCCGCCGCCTCGCTCACCAGGAAGGCAACCACTTCGGCGATTGCCTCGGGAGCGACGGCGTGAGCCAGTGCCTCTTTGGGGAATGCAGCCCGGGCCCGTGCTGTGTCGAGCAACTGGGGGGCGACGCTGTTGACCCGAATGCCGAGGGGTCGCAGCTCGACGTCGAGGATGCGGGTCAAGTGGACCAGGGCGGCCTTGCTGGCCGAGTACGCGACCGTGCCGGCCGATGGTTCGATCCCGGGCCGTGCCGCGATGTGGACGATCGAGCCTGAGCCGTTTCGCTGCATGTACGGCGCAACCGCCTGGCTGAGCCACAACGCTGGACCGAGGTTGATGTCCATCATCAGGTGCAACAGATCCGGAGTCGTTGTCAATGCGTCACCGGTTTGAAATGCACCGATGGTGTTGACCAACGCGTCGGGTGGGCCCACGTCGTGGGCGATCCGTTCAACCATTGGAGCGGCGGCAGCTGGATCGGTGGCATCGACGGCCTCACGGGCAACGCCGTCGGGAAGTCCTTCGAGGCCGGGCTCGTTCCGGTCGACGGCCACCACGCTCATACCTCGGTCGGCCAGCTTGAGGACCGTTGCGCGCCCGAGTTCGCCGGCAGCGCCGACCACGATCGCCACCCGGTCCGCTGGGAGCCTGTCCTTCTTCATACGATCACGCCTGTACGTGAGATCTTTCGGACCGAGCCGTCGGTACGCTGAGGGACCCCGTAGGTCGCCAGCAAGGGTCTGACAATTGCTTGGCGAAGCAAGTTACTCTGAAAGGAATGACTGCTGCACAGCCGCTCTCTCCGTCCGAGGAAGCGCTCTGGCGCGCGGTGATGCGAATTGTCAAAATCATCCCGCAGCATCTGGACAGTGACCTGATCAGGGGGGCCGGCCTGACTGCAAGCGAGTACACCACGATCATGCACCTCTCCGAAGCTCCCAATCGCGAGTTGCGGATGGCGGACCTGGCCAGCGCCACCGACTTGTCGGCGTCCCGAATGACCCGTCTGGTCGACGATCTCCAATCTCGTGGCCTGGTGACGAAGACGGCGAGCTCCTCCGACGCACGGAGCAACGTGGCCAGGCTCAGTCGTCGGGGCATGGCCAAGCTGAAGTCCGCATGGCCGGTCCACCTTGCCAGCGTCCGGAGTCGCTTCTTCGACTGCATCGACGCAGCGGCGGTTGAGGAGGTCGCGAAAGCCCTGGCCGGGGTAGCCGACCATCTCGAGGACACATCCGGCGACCCACGGGTACGGGATTGATGCCTCCAGCTTTCGCCAGGGACGACCGCGACCTCGAGGCCCGGGGAAGGCCAGGATCGATCGAATCAAGGGTTCAGAGCCCCTTGCTCAGTCGAGAGGTGAGCACGATGTCGACCACATCGGGAACGGTGGCAGTCCGAGCCCAGTCCCGTTGCAGTTCGCAGGCCAGGGACACCCAGCCGATGGGCTGCGCTCCCGCTTCGACGATTCGTTCCAGCCCTGCCCGGTGCGCCTCTGGGGAGGTTCCACCCACGGCATCGACGACCGGGAACACCTCATAGCCCTCGCGGAGCGCGTCCAGAGCCGGGAAGGTCAAGCACACTTCCGTCCAGAGCGCCGTCATGACCAGCTTCCTCCGGCCCGTTGCCTCGACTGCCCGGCGGAAATCGGTATCCTCCCAGGAATTGATCTGCGTGCGGTCTATCTCGACCGAGTCCGAAAGGACCTCTCTGAGTTCCGGGATCGTCGGCGGTTGCCCGTTGGCAGCGACGTTCACCGTCGAGAGCACGATGGGGAGCCGGTAGGTCTTGGCCAGACGCGCCACCGACACGATGTTCCGTATCAACAGGTCGTGGTCGATCGATGTAACCGTCTGGATCTGGCTCGGCTGGTAATCGATGACCAAGAGGGCGGCATTCTGGGGCGTGAGTAACGGATCAGACACCGGATCACGCATCGATTCACTGGTCACGTTCGGCGCTCCTCTCCTGCGCAGCAGGCTCGTCCTCCCCCTCTCGTCCGTGCAGCCTAGAATCACTTGCTTGCCCACGCAAGCTAAAATGGTAACGTCTTCCTTGCCTCCGATCGTCGCCACGACCGTGAGGCTTTGCCGGGTCCGAGAAAAGGAGAGTTACATGAGCTCAACCACGTCCGGTGCGTCAACCGGGTTGCCATTGCCCGACTACGCCCCCGTTCCCCCGTCGGCACTTGGTCCGCCCCTGAACCAGGAGGGCTACTTCGTCGGACGAGTTGAGCGGAACCTGTTCTGGGTCACCGACGGCACCTACCAGTCGGCATTCCTCGCCACCGATGAGGGGATCGTCCTCTTCGACGCCCCGCCCACGATCGGCCACAATCTCCGCCGAGCGGTGGACGAAATCGCCGAGGCTGAAGGCGTCGGCAACACCGTCACCCATATCGTCTACTCCCATCACCATGCGGATCACGCTGGTGCTGCTGACCTATTCGGAAACGATCTGGTGCGGATTGGCCACCAGGACACACGACGCCTTCTCCTGCGGGACAATGATCCGACCAGGCCTGCCCCAGAGGTGACGTTCCAGGACGTCTACACCCTGAGGGTCGGCGGCGAACGTGTTGAGTTGGCCTTCCACGGGCCCAACCACTCTCCTGACAACATCTTCATCCACTTTCCCGACCATGACGCGCTCATGCTCATCGACATCGTGAACTCAGGTTGGGTACCCATCTACAACTGCAACCTCAGCGAGGACATTCCTGGATACATCGATGCGCCGGCCACGGCACTGACATATCCGTGGCACACCTACATCGGTGGACACCTGGGAAGGCTGGGGACGCGCGACGATATTGAACTTCACCAGGCGTACATCGCCGACATCGTGGAGAGCGCGCAGGGGGCGCTCTCCTCAGTGGACCCCACCCCCTACTGGGCGAGGTACGGGCAGAACGTCTGGGCCGCTGTGAAGGGCTATCTCGATGCGGTGACTGACGAGGCGACTGCTCCGGTCATCAAGAAGTACACCGGAGTTCTTGCCGCGGCCGACATCGAGGAGTTCACGAGGAGCACGACCTTCATGATCCTTCAGTCCATGCGCCTCGACCAGGGTGCCGGGTCACAGGTGCATCCCTGACGCCCGGGCGGCCCTCTGCCCATGGGACGCAGAGAGGGTGGTACGGGACGGTCGACCGTGCCTCCCCGACCCGATCGACGCGGTGGGCCGGGCCGCCATCCAGGGGTTCGTCGACGCCAACACCCGAAGCGCGTGCCAGCCCGGGGATGTGCGAATCTAATGGCGTGAAGGAGATCCGACCGCCATGTCGATGATCGATTACGACGCGAGGCCCGTCACCCCTCAGGTCTTGCTGGTGGGGCACCGGTCGTCCTCCGTGGGTTACAGCATCCGTGATTTCCTCAGTCGAAATGGTGTGCCCTACGAGTGGGTTGACGCGGATGACGAGGAGCGGGTCGCAGCACTAATACCCGCAGAGGAGAGGAACGCGGACCAGCTACCTGTCTGCATCCTCCCCAACGGAACGCGGCTCGCCCCGGCCACGCTGGAAGGTGTGGCAACTGGGCTGGGGATGGTGTCGGCTCCAAAGCTGTCGGGGTACGACCTGACGATCGTGGGGGCCGGCCCGGCCGGGCTCGCTGCGGCTGTGTATGCCGCATCTGAGGGTTTGCGCGCCGCGACCATCGAGGCCGTCGCACCCGGAGGTCAGGCCGGGACGACGTCCATGATCGAAAACTATCTCGGGTTCCCACAAGGGATCAGCGGAAGCGAGTTGGCGACGCGGGCAACCGCACAAGCCAGGAGATTCGGGGCCGAACTGATTCTCGCTCGGCGGCTCGCCCACATCGCCAGGGACGGCCCGGCGTATGTCGCCCACCTTTCCGACGGTACCGCGGTGCGGTCACGGGCCATGCTCGTGGCAAGCGGTGTCGACTGGCGTCGTCTTGAGGTCCCGGGCATCGATGAACTGTTGGGTTCCGGTGTGTACTACGGCGCCGGCCCGAGCGAGGCGATTACCTGCAGTGGGTGCCGAGTGGCCATTGTCGGGGGAGGAAACTCGGCTGGCCAGGCGGCCATCCGCTTCTCGCGCTACGCCTCGCAGGTGACCCTGTTGGTCCGGGGCGGTTCGATTGAGGCTTCGATGTCCCAGTACCTGATCAGCCAGGTGAAAGAACGTGGGAACGTCGAGGTTCGGACAAACACGGAGGTGGTCGGCCTCGAATCGGATACTCGCCTGCGAGCACTGAAGATTTCGTCAGGAGACACGGTCGGTCGATTGCCCGCCGACGCGCTGTTCCTGTGCATCGGAGGGGTACCGCGCACCCAAGCCGCCGCTGCCGTGGGACTGGCCCTCGACGGCGCCGGTTACGTGCGCACTGGTGCCGAGCTCATCTCATCAGCAGGCGCGCTCGCCGGATGGCCGCTTGGTCGTCAACCGTTACCTCTGGAAACCAACCTGCCGGGGTTGTTCGCCGCAGGCGACGTCCGGAGTGGATCGATCAAGCGCTGCGCAGCTGCCATCGGCGAGGGGTCCATGGTGGTGGCGTTGGTCCACCAACGACTCGCCGAACTCGGGGGTGAATGACGTGGATGGCTCGCCGACGACCGACTCGCCCGGAAATCCGGCAGTGACGGGTCCCAGCGAAGGAGCGGAGGCGGAGTTCTCTCGACCGGCCTCGAGGCAGCAACTCCGCGCCGTAGCCGGAGCCCTCGAACGCAACGGCATGACTTCCATTGTGGTCGACTCCGCCGAGGAAGCGAGACGGGCCGTCCGGTCAATCCTCCCAGTGGGAGCTGAGGTCTACAACAACACCTCTCGCACCCTCGAAGAAATCGGTGTCGCCGAGGACATCGAGCGGTCCGGGCAGTATCAGCCGCTTCGTCCCCGCCTCTACCAGATGGATCGCGAAATGCAGGAGCGCGAGATGCGTCTGTTGTCCGCTTCGCCGGATTGGGTCGTCGGTAGTGCCCACGCCGTGACGGAGGACGGCACACTCCTCATCGCGTCTGCCAGCGGGAGCCAGCTCGGTCCGATCGCTTCCGGAGCCGGTCGTGTGCTACTGATCCTCGGTGCGCAGAAGGTCGTTCCCGACTTCGACACCGGACTGCGGCGCATCTATGAGTACTGCTTTCCACTCGAAGATCGGCGGGCCCGGCAGGCCTACAGCGTTCCCAGCGGTGTAAATACGGTCCTCGTCATCAACAAGGCGATCGCCCTCGGCCGGATCACCGCAATCCTGGTGGATGAACTGCTCGGCTTCTGATCGTTCGGACCGGCGACACGTTGAAATCGCTGGGCCGGTCCGAGGGGACGGGTCGTGCACGACCTTTCGGGAGTCGCCTCTTTCGACCGGGGTTGCTCACTGGTTCCGCGGGTCGTCTTCCGGGTCGACATAGTCGAGGCTGATCGGCCCGATCGCCGTCACCTGCGTCACGTACTCGCCGGATTTGGCCCAGTGGAAATGCGGGGTACCGCCGGGCAGCACGACGACGGCACCCGGCGGGTACGCTTCCAGTTTTCCGCCGTCGAATTGTTCACCCACTCCGATGTAGAACACGCCGGATATGACCGTGTACACCCGATCCTCATGGTGCCTATGGGGCATCAGTTTCACGCCGGATGGGACCTTGACCCGGATCACGTACGGAGCGGCCTCCGACGGTTCGCCGACAACGACCGCGAGTCGGGCTGACGGAGGGAATGGCGGGAACGGCTGCCACACGGTCTCCTCGGGCAGGGCCGATCCGAAAACCGCCGCATCTAGTTGATGACCACTCATTGTCTTGAAACCTCCGACGACTCTGTAACGGACCGACCTGACATCACCGCGCTCCATGCTCTCGCTTTTCCATGTGATCCGTGGCGCCTGTTTGAAATCCCTGGTCCGGGCTGTGGACGTCGACAAGGACGTCCACAGAGATCTCCACCGCCAGAGATTCATGAGTTCGCGCCCCGAGGTCGGGGCCATTCGGCCCTCCCCCGCTTCCCCGGCGTCCTCGATCGTTTGCTTCAGCGCCGCAATTCCCCTGGTAGAACGGCGCGCAAAGCAGGGCGTCGACCAGTGCCTTTCCACCGGCCTCGGTGGTCGCCCCGATAGGCGAACTTTGTGGTGGGAGGATGGGTCGAGGCGAGGAAAAGGAAGGTAATCCATGCGATCAGACATCAAGCCCGGCAGCGCCTTCCCGGACGACGCCCTCATCGCACAGTTCGCCTCCCGCGAGCCCATTCTCCGGTACTCGAAGGCGCCGATGGTCGGTAGTACCACCGGTTCTATCGTGCTCACACTGGGCCGGACAGAGCGTTGCGTTCGCTGGGCGCCCACAACCAGCAGCAGAGATCGTGGCCGAGCTGGTCTCCGGGTTGTGACGGAAGCCGGCGTCCCGCTGATGTCGATGACTCTGCATCGATCGATTGGAAGAGACGGCGCCAGCGCTGGCGGGGCCGGGCCGGGCGAGTGCCGCGGAAACTCGCGGAGGAGGAATGGTGGCAACCCGGCCTCAGACGCTTAAACGGGCATTTTACGAACGCCCGGCACAGGTGGTTGCCGGGAGTCTCATCGGAAAGGTCTTCTCGTATGGTCCGTTGAGTGGCCGCATCGTCGAGGTGGAGGCATACGACGAGAGCGAACCAGCGAGTCGTGGCTACTCGGGACTTCGAAAGGGCAATGCGACGTTGTTCGGGCCCCCTGGACGTCTCGAGGTCTACCTCACATACGGGATCAACTATCTGGCCAATGTGGTGTGCGAGCCGGTCGGTGTCGGATCCGGCATCCTTCTTCGGGCGTTGGAGCCGCTCACCGGAGTTGAGGTGATGAGGGCCAACCGGGGCAATCCCAAAGACCCAGATCGTCGACTGTGTAGTGGGCCAGGTCGTCTCAGCAAGGCGTTTGGCCTGAGTCGGGCTGACAACAATACGGATCTCGTTGTCGGGAACGTTCGCATCCTCGATGACCATATTGAGCTTCCGTACGCCAGAAGCGCCCGAGTCGGTATCTCAGCGGGACAAGACCTGGACTGGCGATTTTACGTTCCTGACAATCCGAGCGTATCCGTGTCGCGTGCCCCGATACCGCGCAAGGGGGCGGCTCCTTGATCCAGCAGCAGACGGAAATGGGATGGCGACTGAAGGCATGGCTCGACCGATGGACGCCGAGCGTCAGGCATTCTGCCCGGGCCGCCAACCCGGCGAAGGGACCCCCCCGCCCCCCCGCATCCCCTGCTGCAAGGTTTGGTTGTTCACCGACGGTGTGCGCGCTGCTCGGCCTCGTGGCCACTGGCCTTGGCCCTTGCCTTTTCTGCCTGAGCCTCCCTGACCGCTACCTCGCGCTGTGCGGCGGCCTTGTCCTGCTGGGCACGCCCCTCGCGCTTCAGCTGCTCGTCCTCGGTGATCGCGCCGACAGCCTCCTTTGCCTTACCTTTGATGTCCTC
>JBEKIU010000166.1:0-9461 GCA_050011635.1 Acidimicrobiales bacterium | reverse complement strand
TACGACACCCCGTGCGTGGAGGGGAAAGAGGTGACCGGCGGGTCGAAGGCCAACGACACGCTCTACGCCCAGGACACCGTCTACTTCACCGGGAACGACCCGGCCATGGGGCGTCGCTGAGGGTCCAGGACTGACGGAACCGGCTGGCTGGCGACATCGGTCGCTTCCTCTTGACGGCCCCGGAACCACCGGGGCCGGACCGGCAACGACTCGACCGGCGGGATCGGCTCCTTCTGATGGGGTGGCCTGCACCTGGCGACACCAGGGACGGTAGTGGAGGCGGTCGAGAACCATTTTCCGACCTGCGGGCAATACTCAATCGATGGGGAAGAACCAGGAGACAGGCGGAACCGACGCCCAACACATCGAGAAGTCTCTGTCGGACCCCGACGCCTTCGCCATCCTCTTCGATCGGCATGCAGTGCCATTGCACCGCTACATCGTCAGCAGGGTCGGCCGACGGGACGCCGCCGATCTCGTCGGTGAAACGTTTTCGACCGCATTCCGCTCTCGGAGGTCATACGACCTGAAGCGGTCTGACGCCCGTCCATGGCTCTTCGGTATCGCTACAAATGTTTCACATCACTATTGGCGCACCGAGGGTCGGCGGGCCAGAAGCGAGGAGGCGGCCTCCGCCGGCGCAGACGTTGACGACCGAGGAGAGGAAGTTCTGGCCAGGATCTTTTTCGAGAGTCTGCGTACACCTATCGGCAAGGCACTCGGCCAGATCGATGGCGCCGCACTCGACGTCCTGCTCCTGGTGGCGGGACCGGAGTTCAGCTACGAAGAGGTCTCAATCGCCCTTGGCATTCCCATAGGCACCGTCCGGTCGCGTCTGGCCCGCGCTCGCAGGCGACTTCGAGAACTTCTTGGCGACTCCGGGCAATACCTAGATGAACGGTCGTCGGTCGAGCAGGCTCCGATTGCAAAGGGGGGTTCGTCATGAGTACCGATCTGGATTTGGTCCACCACTTCGTGAGCGGGGTGGAGATACAAGAGGACGAGATGTTGTCTGCTCGTTCAATTCTCGATGCCGCCATCAGAGTGGAGGTTGACGGTCGTGATCAGTCCGAGACAATCCCGCGGGTCGGGCGACCGATGCTCCGAACGTCAGGGCGAGTCGCCCGCTGGTCCATCGGAGTGGCGGCAGTGGCGGCGACCCTTCTGCTGACGCTCCAGCTTGTCCCGACGTCGAAGACCACGGCTCCAGCGTCAGCCGCGGCGGCCCAGATCTCTCGACTGGTCGACTCGGTCAAGCCGCTTCCCCCGCTCGAGGCTGGGCAGTGGTCGTCGTATCAGCTTCACGGAGACCTGACCGCAACGGTTGAGCTCGGCACCACCCCCCATACGGACAGTGTTGCGTCGATCCCGATCGACGTGACCGAGTGGTCGAACTCAACTGGTGCATCATGCACATCACAACAACTGGGCACAGCCTCGTTCGCCAGTCCGGCGAATGCTCAGGCATGGCACGCGATGGGTCTGGTCGACACGCCGGCCAATCAACCGGCAACCGGCTGCGACGGCGACACAGGACCTCTCGCCAATACGGGGGCCACGCTGCCAGCCATCGACGGGTCGAGTATCAGTCACGACCCGACGACACTCGTTGCCGAGCTGGAAGCAGGAACCACGGGAATCTCACGAATTGACAGTGTCGGCGGCGGGGACCCTCCCCAGGAGGGAGCCTTTATCCGACTGACCTACCTTCTGGTCGGCCCAATCACCGGAAGCTGGCCCGGGCTGGGCCAGGAGCTTCTCAAGTCCATGGCCCTTCTGCCCGGGGTCGTGGCGCTGGGGAAGAGCGTCTCCCACTCGGGACGGCACGGCCTGGCCTTCACCTCTGGACCTCAGCCGGGCGCGGTGATGCCGATCGTGGTCCTCGACCCGAGCTCCGGCTCGCTGCTCGAAGCCCGGGATCTGGACATGTCGGTGCTCAATTCGGAAGCGGAGGATTTTGTCGGGAGCTCGTCGGCGCCAGTGTTCACCTATGGCGTGGGCTACGGACTGACCGCACAGTGGGTCGACCCGGTTGCGCCCCTTGCGGTCGTCGAACAAACCTCTCTGCCCACCTGGGTCGACAAGATCCATATCGTCGACGCGGTGACCAAACCGACGACCACCGAGGCGGAGGTGTCCCCCATCGTGCAGCCATTTTTGGCCATGGGTGACACCTTTGCGGGCGTTAGTGATGGCATGAGTGGCAGAGTGCTCGGCTATGACATCACGGTCGTAGGAACCAGTGCTGACGAAGCCGCGGTCGTTGCCGCGCTCACATCGTCCGGACTGTTCGTGAGCGTGATGGTCAAGATGTGAACCGACGGAACCACAACGCTCGGGGCCGCCGCCGCCCGGTTCGCCGTGGCGTCCTGATCGGCCTGTCGCTCCTCCTGGTGTTGGTGTTCGGAGGTGGGAGTTACGCCTACTTCATCACTCACGATCTCAACCGGGTGACGGTCAAGGGACTCCACGGCCCCCTGACGACCGGATCGGAGGCCGGCAGCGAGAACATTCTCATGATGGGGTCCACGTCACGTTGTGCGCTTACCGTCCAGGACCCGGCCTACGGGTTGTGCTCACAAGGGGTGAACGGCGTCAACAGCGACGTGATCATGATCCTCCATGCCGATCCTGCCACCCATCGGTTGGCGCTGCTGTCCATCCCTCGAGATCTGTTCATCCCGAACGCCCGGGCTGAAGGGGCCAACAAGATCGATGCCGGCCTGTACGAAGGTCCGACCCAGCTGGTGGCAGCCATCGAGGAGGACTTCGCAATTCCCATCCAACACACCGTCGAGGTCAACTTCGACCAGTTCGCCAATGTGGTGACCGCACTGGGTGGCATCACTCTGGACTTCCCGATGTCGCTGTTCGACGCCGACTCGGGCCTGAACGTCCAGGCGGCACCCTGTGTCCACCTCAACGGCACCCAGGCCCTTCAGGTGGTCCGAGCACGTGAACTCCAGTATGACGACGACCCAAACACCGAGGGTACCGATGCTGAGCTCTGGCCCAAGGAAGCTCTGAGCGACCTGGCCCGGATCCGGCGGGATCACGAGTTCCTCCGGGTGCTGGCAACTGCCGCGTCCAAGAAGGGCCTCGGGAACCCGATCACCGACCTCGACCTCATCAACTCGGTCAAGAGCGACCTGACCTTCGATGCCGCCTGGCCGGTCAGCAACATGGAGAGCCTGGTGCTCGACTTCCACTCCGTGGACATCAACTCGGTGCCCCAGCTGACCTTGCCGGTGTCCGTGGTCTACGACCCCGATGGACCACCGCACTCCGGGGACTACGAATACGAAGGGAGCACGGGTCCCGGCTACGGCGATGTTGAGTTCCCCTCAGGGACACAGGATCAATCCGCTATCGACCGAGTCCTCGACATCAAGGCGAAGACCGACTCCATGACCGGACAGCTGCTCCCGGCACCGACGCAGGTGACCGTTTCGGTACAGAACGGCACGGGCACATACGATCAGGCCGCCGAGACGGCCTCTGCGCTGTCAGCCCTCGGGTTCAGGGCGACACCGGCCGGTGACGTCAATCCGGTTGGTGATCTGGCCGAGACCGTCGTCTACTACGGCTCTCGGGCTCCGGCCGCAGAGGCCGCCGCTGAAGCAGTGAGCCGCTCGATGTCGGGAGCGGTGATCATGGGCTATGACCCCAGCCGGGTCACGGCAGGAGCGGAGGTGACCGTTGTCACGGGAACTCAGTTGGCGGTGAACACTGTCTCCCCCACCGCTCGGACCTCGACAGCAACGACTGAATTCAGCAGCTCGTCCTCCTCGGCCCCATCCGCCCCACCGACGGCGACCACGGCCAATCCGAATATTGCCAGCCCTTCGGCCAGCAACACCCGACTTCAGCCTTGGGATCCCCGGGCATGTCTCGCTGGAGCCACCCCGACCGCACCGCTGGCGAATCAGACGTAGCCGCCAGGACGACCGAGGTACCTGGCCCGAGTGTCCGCGACGAGTCCCAGTGGACGGTCCAAGGGGATCGCGTGCAGCGGCCACAGCACTCAGCTGGTCGATACTGAGTCCCGGCTCGGCGTGGATCGAAAAGGCGATCGACCGCTCACTGTCCCTCCCCACCAGACGTTGTGCACGAACGAGGATCCCAGGGCGACAAGGGCTCGACCGAGGATGTCGGCACGCTGAACTCCTCACTGGAAGGCGAAGTGGTGGTGGTAGTGGTCGACGGGGTGGCGGTGGTGCTTGAGCCGACACCAGCGGTCGTCGTCGTGATGGCGGGCGTCGTCGGAGGGTTCACCGAATAGTCGGTACCGGTCGTGACCGTGACCTGGGCCCCGTCGGACGTCGGCCCGTAGGCGAGGATCACCGCACCCGACATCGAATCGGCGACAGCCTGGGCTGCCGCTTCGTCGGCCGGGGTCAACTGATCGTAGGTCACCACTGTTTCAGCTTGCTGGCCGACAGGCTGTGCATCGCCGGTGGCCACGACGTGGAACCCAAGCTGGCCAAGCCCCAAGGCGGTGATATCGGCTTGGTCGTACACGTCCGTGCCGTCGAGCACCGAGACCGTCACGCTGCTTGGTGCCGGAAGTGGGCTCCCGCTCATGGTGTCGGTCGTTGGCGAGACCCCAAGGAATTGGGCGACTACCTGCCTGTCCTCGGGCTGAACAGGGAACTCGATGTCTCCGTAATCGCTTCCGTTGTAGTAGTAATCGCCGAACTGGTCGACCTGGACCGGCAATGTGAGTTGGGGCGCATTCTGAATGTTGACCCCGTGGTAGCTCAGAACCAGGTTGACCATGTCGGAAAGATTGAATCCACTATCGACGGTCAGTTGGCCGACGACTCCGGCGACGAGCTGCTCGTCGGTGATGGGATTGCCGAGGCCGCGTTTGGACACTGCGGTTGCCAGGACCCGGAGGAACTCGTGATCCCGTTGGATTCGGGCCAGGTCGCTCTGTGCCTCTTGAGGCCAGTTGTTTGGGTCCGAATCTGTGTCCCCGGGTGGCTGATACTGCAGATGGCGGGCCCGGACCACCTGGAGCGCCTGCCATCCGTCGAGGTAGCGGCAACCGGTCGTGGTGACGTCAAGGTCCGAGTATGCATCGAATACCGGCTCGGGAAAGTACATGTGGATCCCACCGAGCGCGTTGACGACGTTGCCGAAGCTGTCGAAGTTCAGTTCGACATAGTGCTGAATGGGGATTCCAAAGTCCTCCTCGATAGCTGCGACGAGTTGGCTCGGTCCCTCCTCGAGAGCAGCGTCGATCTTGTAGGCGCCCTCAACCCGGGCATTGGGGATGAACAGGTCACGGGGAATCGAAAGGATGGACACGCTGGGGATGTTCGGATTGAGGTGGAGGATCATGACCACATCGCTGTTCACACCATCGACTCCTTGTGAGCAGAGTCCGTACGCGGTCGCTTGGACCGTCAGGGCACAGCGGGAGGTCGAACCGACCAGAAGGATGTTCTCGGTTCCGAGGTCAGCTCCCTTGACGGGGGCCTTGGCCAGCCCCTTCACTGCGATCCGAGTGATCTTGTGATTGAGGTACCACGCGTAGCCGGCCCCACTGGCAACCAGCACCAGCACCAGTACGGCGACCACGATCAGCGCCCGCTTGGTCTTCTTGAATCGCCGGGTCTTGGCATGGTTGGCACGACCGTCGGTCCCGGGGACCGGGGCGTCTTCCGGGCTGGCGGCATCGAGGGGATCCGGTTCGGGCTCCGAACGGGCCATGCGTGACGGTAGCAGTATTGGCCATCGTCCAGCTGCGTGGCCGAGAACCGCCTCTGTACTGGGCTTCCGCGAGCCCGACGTGCCCGGCCCCGTTGGACCCGGTGGTTCTCTCGGCCAGGCCAAGGCGGAACAGGCGTTTGATACGGAAGTCTCCGGCATCGGGAAGGCCTCGTCCGACTGAGCACGCATGGCTCCGACGCCCCGTCGCCCAATGACCGCGTCCAGAACCCCCGACGATTTGCTCCAAGCGTCAATGACCTCGCTCGGCTCTCGGGGTCCTTCGAGAACTCGCCCCGATCGCCGTGCAGATAGACCCTTGTGTTGAACAGTGCACCCGTGCCACCATTGACGAGGCAGAACGGATCGCATCGAACCAACTTCACATTCCCAAACAGTGCCGGGAGCGCGATCCTCTCTAGCACTTGGGACTTTGGATACTGCATAGGGTTCGCACGGTGGCCGCGCGGTGGAGATCGCAGGCAGAAGTGCGGTGGAAGGGGCTTCGATGTCGGCAATTTTGCGGTCTGTTCTTGTTCGCTCTTCGGCCGTTGCCATCGGGGCCTTCGCTGTCTTTGGTGTGGTTGCCATGCCGGCCGGGGCGAATGCAGCCGAAGCGAGCCATCATGCGCTCGCCTCATCGCCGGTGACCAGATACGCGATCGCCGAGCCGGTCTGTCCGCCTCCGACGGCTGGTCATGTGCAGTGTCTGGCCATGCAGAGGATCTACGTCCCGAAAGGCACTCCCGGTGCAGTTCCGGTCAAGGTGGGAGACGGCGTCGCCACCGCCAACGTCGCGTGGGCCGGATCCAACGCAACGATCGGGCCGGCCGGCGGCCTCACGCCGAGCGATCTGGCCACCGCCTACAGCTTCAACGCGACAGCGTCAGGCACCGGTCAGACGGTTGCCATCATCGACTGGGGCAATGATCCGACGATCGCGTCCGACCTCAACACGTTCGACAGTAAGTACGGCCTCAGTGCCTGCACGGTGGCGAACGGTTGCTTGCACATACTGAACCAACTCGGGGCTACCTCTCCCCTACCGACGGACCAAGGCGCAGCCGGCGAAATCTCGCTCGACGTTGAGTCGGTCCACTCGGTGTGCCGGCTGTGCAAGATCGATCTCATCGAGGTCAGTACCAACTCGTTCGCCGACACCGGGGCCGGGGTCAACGAAGCCGTGAAACTGGGCGCGAAGGAGGTCAGTAACTCGTATGGCGGGCCTGACACGACGGGGGCGGCTTTGACCTACGCGGCGGACTACAACCATCCGGGCGTCGTCATCACTGCCTCCAGCGGTGACCATGGCTACTACGGATTCGACTACTGGCCGGATACGACGTCCGGTGGGCCGGCGGCCACGCAGCAAGGGCCGGAGTTCCCGGCAGAGCTGGCAACGGTGGTGTCCATTGGTGGAACGTCCCTGTACCTCAACCAGAATGGGACCCGGCAGTCCGAGACGGTGTGGAACGAGGACGGTCTGAAAGACCACGTCGAGGAGCTCGCGGGCGCTCCCCAGGGTGCATCCGGTGGTGGCTGCAGCCAATTCGTGACCGCCCCGGCATGGCAGCGGAATCTCACGGCCTGGCCGAAGACGGCCTGTGGCACGAAACGGTTGGATAACGATGTGTCCGCAGTCGCTGACCCGTACACGGGATTCGACACGTACAACACGAGCGACGGCGGAACGGGTTGGGAGACGATCGGCGGGACCTCCCTGGCCTCACCGGTCATCGCCGCCATGTACGCCCTCGCCGGCGGCGCGAATGGTGTGACGTACCCTGCACTGACACTCTACGGTCATCTCGGTGCCTCATCCGTTTACAATGTGACGGCCCTCGGCAATGGATTCTGCGGCGGCGAAGGTGCAGCCCAGTGCGGAAACGTGAATGACCTCGAGTTCAATGGCGTTGCCCTTGGTGCGATGGACTGTGACTTTCCGGCAAGCGGGACCACGCCGAGTGCCGGCGACCTCGCCTGTGATGCGGCCCCGGGTTACAACGGCCCCAGCGGCGTCGGGACACCGAACGGCCTCGGCTCATTCGCCAAAGCCGGTCCCAAAGCAGTTGTCTCCGGGCCTGCATCGGTCGTGCACGGCGTGGCCCACACCTGGACCGCATCCACGTCCGATCCATTCCCCCGGGGCGCGGTCAAGAGCTACTCGTGGAACTGGGGCGATGGGACAGCCACCACAGTCACATCGACCGGCTCGGCATCGCACCACTACACGGCCGCAGGTGTCCACCACACGATCACCCTGACGGTGACGGACACCTATGGACAAACGGGCAGTGCCACCCGGGCCGTGACGGTGAGCTAAGAGCCACCCCACCCCGACGAGCCGGTTCCCGTGAGCCGTCGCCAATGGTCAGACGACGTGGGTAGTGGACTGCTGACCAGCCAGCGCCAAGGGAACCGCTGAGGGTGGCTGGCGCCCTGAGCCTTCGCATGTGTGGCGGTGAGGATCAAGACGTCGGGCACCCAACTCCTGTCGTCGATGGATGACCGTTGCCGATCCGGTGGCCCACCAGCTCATGACGTCGGCTGCTCCTGAGCAGCGCCCCACGACGGCACGGGTGGAACGTGCCGCCGTGGGGCGCGGTGGATGCTGTCAGTCGAACTTCTGCCGAGCGGCGGGAGTCAGGACGTTGGGTAAAGCGCCACAGCCGAGGCATCCAGTGCGCCGGACGAGTTGGTGCCCACGACCGAGGCTTTTCCACCAACACAGAGGTTGGCGAACGATGGCGAAGGTACGCCGTTCTCGACAAACGGGGTCGTGGCGGTAACGCTGACCGTGGTGTTGATTGTAGAAGCCGGGATCGAATGGTTGTCCGTCCACGTCACGACGAAGGACCCTGGAGTATCGGCGACACCGCAGGTACCGGCGGTCAACACGCCGTTCACGGCTGTGACTTGCCCCTTGACGTGGAGTGGCGTTGGCGTCTTTGGCGGTGTCACGACAACGACTGCGGCCAGGATCGTGTTCCCGACGCTCGGACCCTCGGCTGCGGCATTGTCACCCACACAGACATCAGCGAAGGTGGCGCCGGGCAGCTGGGGATCACGGAACTTGGTCGCCCGGTACACGATGACCCTGTCGATCACGGTGGACTTTCCGACCTTGAACCTCAACGTGAACGCCCCCCTGGCACCGGCTGTTCCGCAGGCCCCAGGGGTCGACGAGCCGTTCACCGCGGTGACCTGGCCGAGGCGGTTCACTGCCGGCGGAGCGGCAATCCGGACGGCCACGGCATTCATCGAATGAGCCGCGTTGTTCCCAATGGCCGTTGCCTGGAAACCCACGCAGACGTTCGCGAACGACGGGCTCGAGACGGTCTTCTCGACGAAGGAGGTCGATGCCGTCACGTTCACCGTGGTGAGGTGGGTCGACCTCAGGATGAAACTGCCTGAGGCCCCCGCGGTGCCACAGGTGCCAACCGTTACATCCCCGTTGACGGCGACCACCTTGCCGGTCACCGAAGGCGCGTCGCCGCTTGATGCGCGGTGGACGGTTGCCCCGGCCACACCGCCTGTCAACGTCAATAGCGCAACTGTCACTGCGGTGGCCGCTGCCACTTTCAGGGCGGATATCATGCCGCTGCCTCCTCGTGTAGGGTTCGACGTCGCCCGGACATCCGGACAACACGTTCTTCGGTGTGCCATATGCGGTTACCTCGCACACGAGGTGCCCGTCACGCATCTCTAGCAACGATGCCGGGGCCTGGGCGTTACAGAGGGTTCTG
>JBEKIU010000165.1:0-9466 GCA_050011635.1 Acidimicrobiales bacterium | reverse complement strand
GCCATAGTGCTCCGACTCTACGACGACTGCCTGACTCCGTGCCTTGGGATATCCCACCCACCCGGTGTCCCGAGGCAGGGGTGACTAGTACCCAAAAGGCAAGGATCGGCCCGGTCATGTGAGCTCCGGTAATCGGACTAGGTCTGGGGTTTCGGAGGATTCCCCATTTGGGAGTGGACCGAAGGTAGCGCCTGGAGAAGTCGGGAACGAAGCTCCTGGTCTCGTTGCTCTTTACTCTTGCTCACCGGTCGCTCGGAAGGTGGTGTGGGAATCGACAACGGTAGTCGCAGTTGCCTCTCGATCTCGGGGAACAAGTACTGGTTGAGACGGTTCAGCAGTTCCTCAGCGTGCGACGAGACATCGGCGGATGCTTGGCGAAGCCGATCGAGACCAGATACTCACCGGATGTTCGCTTGTAGCTTCCGCTTGAACCCTTATGGCCATGGGTCCGGAGGGCAGGTCCAACAAAATCACGCAGGAGCCGGCGGTAGGAATATTGAGCGGAAGTGGCCATCGTCCAATTCTTTCACGCCACGCCCCAACAAATCGATGCCGCATGTCCCCAGACGACCATTTCCCGACGCGCCGGTGAGCCACGGTCGGTAACGCCCGGCTGATCCGGATTGCACGATGGCCTTCGTCGAAATTCTGAAGCCAGTCCTGCCGGCACCCTTGGACCTGCATTACCTGGAGCTCGATCGTAGCTAGCCACAAGGACTCGTTCGGTAGCATCCTGAACATGAAAGTTGACGACTACGACAGCCTGATTCTGTACGTCGGTGATCTCAGCCAAGCGAGGGCGTTCTACGCCGGCGCCCTCGGACTTCCCGTCCGCTTCGAGGACGAGATCATCGTCGTTGTCGGGGGACCTTCGGGGCAGATAGTCCTGCACCGGAACGACCGAGGCCACGATGAGCGAGGGATCTTTCCAGCGGGAACTTCGGCCGGTGCGGCATCGATTCGCTTCAACGTCGAGGACCCCGAAGCGTGGGAGGCAGAGGCGAGGCGGTCAGGTGTGCCTGTCCTATGGCCCACCCAGGAAGCCACCTGGGGGCGATTTGTGGTGGTTGCCGACCCAGACGGTCGGCCAGTGGCTCTGGCGAAGATGACACCTCGTTAAGCCACAGAACGTACAAGGGCGTCCTGGCAATGTGGGAAATTCTGGGAGTGGTGAATCTTCAACTCGGGTGATCATGGAGCCTGAGGATGGATGGTCCCACCTCGGGCCAACATCTCGACAAACTGGCCGATGCGCCTGGAGCGGGTTTCGGGTTTCTTGGCGGTTTCGATCCTGTAGAGGATGGCGTACCGATTCGCACTTGTGAGCATCTCAAACATCGCTTTTGCGCGAGGATTAGCACTCAGGGCAGTGACGAGATCCTCCGGCACCTCGATGTTGGCTTGCCCAGCGTAGGCAGCCTCCCATCGACCGTCCTCTTTCGCCTGCCGCACCTCATCTTCACCGGATCGATGCATTCGGCCGGTGGCGATCAGCCTTTCAGCGATGGCAGCGTTCCGTTGAGACCACGGGCTTCGAGGTTTTCGAGGCGTGAAACGTCGCCGGAACGTAGCGGTGTCACGACGCCCCAATTGACCATCAATCCAGCCGAAGCAGATCGCCTCGTCAAGCGCCTGGTCGTACGAGACGGCTGTCGGATCGACCGTTCCCTTTTTGGCCAGTACCAGCCAGACACCCAGTGAATCGGCGTGATGAGCGCCCAACCATCTTCGCCATTCGCCGGCGTCCCCGACCAGTAGCTCTGGGAGATCCACGTCGTTCACCGTATCTCCCATGTGCCGTGGTAGTTCGCCGACCGCGAGCACGGGGCTAGTCCGACAGCGGATAATCCGGCCTCCGCCAATATCCCCTCCACTATTTGTTCGGAAGCGGGCCGGCGTCGACTGGTTGCCCGATCACCCAGGCTGAGGTGCAAGTGTCTCTTTCTCGTCCCCACCCAACGCCGCCGTCAGGGCCTCCAGGTCGGCAACCGTCACAGTAAGCGCTGAATGGCCGCTTCTTCGCAGCGGCGAGGGCACCTTTTCTGCGAAATGAATGCACACGCCTGCGTCGTGATTCGTTCCAAACGTCAACCCGTCGTCGGCGCGCGACATGCGAACCCCACACGCCGTCCACCAGCGGTAGTGCCGGGTTATGTGCGCACCCGCTATGTTCGAACGGGGCGTGGCGACCTTGAAAACGCCAAACGTTGCTACGAATCCACCCTCATCAGTAAGGGTGACGCCGTCCCTTCCAGGTCGCAGGAGAAAAGGCACCATCACCGGTAGGTAGCGCTTGTCGATGGCGTAGCCGAAGTGTTCGGGCACTCTTCAGACGATAGGCGGTTTCGTCGAGTTCGGCCCACAGATTCGCCCACAGCTGGCTGAAGTGGGCAGGTGCGGCACGATGCGACACACAGGGGGTCCGGCCCCCCGTACGAGGTCAGTGCACCTCATGACCAACACCGGCCCTCAGGGAGCGGCCTAAACATCGACGGTGCGAGCGGCTCGTCTCCGAAGCGTGACCGAGGGATTCGCCTTGTGTCCCCACGGGAAGGTGGAACGGATGGAATCATGAGCGGTCGAGATTCCACGTCGGATGCTCAGTTGACGCCGTCCCGACCGCGCTCACGTGCGGACCGACGATCATCGAAAAATGGTCAGTAGACTCCGACGCAAGAGGGCTGTGTAACCCAACCAGTGGAGGTGCTCAGATGACCGAAGTCCCATCACCGGCGGAGAACATTCTCCTGACCCACTTCATCGTCTCGGACGACGTCGAGCGCTCTCGACGCTTCTACACCGAGGTGCTGGGGGGCAAGGTTGTCTTCCGAGGAACTGACACAGGACCGGTCAATGTCAAGCTGTCCAACAGCTGGATCGTCATCAATGCCGGCGGGGGCCCGACCGACGACAAGCCCGCAGTCATCTTGGAGACGCCACGCGATCCCGACCGGGTCAGCAGCTTCCTCAATATCCGGGTCAAAGACATCGAGGCCGTGTACACCGAATGGAGTGCCCGGGGTGCCCAATTCCTGACGCCTCCGAAACAGCATCAGTATGAGACCCGTTGCTACATACGCGATCCCGACGGTCATCTGATCGAAGTGGGTCAAACGACGGACCCAGAGGGGGACTGGTCACCCGCTCAGTGGCCGTCGACGACACCGGGCGAGGGGTCCGGGTGAATCCAGAGATCACCGGCGGGATCCGGCCCAATGGCCTCATCCATGGGTCCAGCCGTACCGGCAAGGGATGATCGTCCTTCGCTCCCATGGTTGGCCGGGGACAGCCGTCCGGCGTGGCAGACATGCCGGTCGGTGGAGGTGAACAGACGCCTCTGATCCGGCAGAGGGAGGCAGGCTTCGCCCGTATCCCATTCCCACCCGCCCGTTGTCTATGTCGGAACGGCGTCACGCACGAACTCCGACCACACACCTACCCATCGATCCCAAACCGCCGGGGGGTAGTCGTGACCCATTCCGGCGATCTCCACGTATTGAGCCCCCGGGATCACCGCAGCCGTGTGCCGTCCGCCGCTCGGATTGATCAGCGTGTCCCGGCTTCCATGAATCACGAGTACCGGTAGTCTCACCTTCCCCAGCGGCTCGTCACGGGAGCCGTCGGCCAGTGCAGCCTTCATCTGCCTACCGACCCCGGATGGACAGAAGCACCGGTCGAAGGCAATGCCCGCACGGGTCCGGCTGGCGTCGTCGTCGAGCCATTCCGGTTTCGATCCGTAACAATGCTGTGCGGCGACGTGACGCTCGATGTTTTCCGCACGTGAAGTGGGAGGTGGTGTAAGCAGGAACTCCAACGCGGCTTCCGAGCTTTCGCCGTAGCCCGGTTCTCCCGTGCGCGACATCACCGACGTGACAGAGAGCAGTCGATCGGGATGATCGATCGCCAGGCGTTGAACGATCATTCCTCCCAGCGAGCAACCCATCACATGCGCCCGGGAGACATTCACCTCGTCCAGGACGGCGACGGCGTCATCGGCCATGTCTGACAGTGAGTAGTCACAGGCGTCTATCTTTGAAGACAGTCCAACGTCGCGATTGTCGAAACGGATCACCCGGAAGCCCTCGTCGCTGAAACACCGGCACCAGTCTGGGGAGTAATTGATGCACTGTGAGCCCAGGCCGTTCACAAGCAGCAGGGTCGGCCGATAGGGATCGCCGAGCGATTCGAAGTAGATCTCAACCTCACCATTTCGCGCTACACCCGCAGTGAGTTCCATGAAGGGAAGCGTAGTGCTGACGTTCGTGGCAGATGTCGACGTCGCGACCGTCCCTGAAGTCAGATCACAGGCCCAGATTCTGTCTCAGGTTCGGCTGAACGTTGCGCAGAAGTCGTCAACCGATGATCGGCTGCGCAATGGAGTGATGCGGTGTGCCATGCGAGCATTGACCGACGGCATCCACCGACGATTCGGAACAGCAGGAGTTCCTTCACGGCACTCGAGCTGATCTGAGGCCAGGGGACCTCATCGTGGTCGGCTATCGCTCGAACTTCGGTTCGCGAAAGAAGGCAGGTTTCGGCTACCTGACCGGGAGCCTGGATGCGGCCATCTGGCGAGCGGTGTTGGCGGTCGGCGAAGGTCCCGGCAGGATCTACACGGTTGAACCGACCGGTCCCGTCCTTGACGACCCCAATCTTACAAAGGACGGCGTGAACCCGACAGAGTCGGTCCACTCGAAAGAGCCGCTTCGGGTGACGGGCGAGCGTACGGGACGGCAGTCGCATCCGCCCGAATTGGTCAGGGCCATGAAAGAAGGGATCGAGGGACTTGACCCCCTTCCCGGCTCATAGGCACGATCCCGGACCACCCAACCGCCTCCGGATAGTCATCGATCTTGTGCTGATGACAGCTCTACGGTTTGCGCCCCGGCTTCCGGACTGTGACACCCACGGTGTGATGAGAGGCACGCAGCCTCAGGCGGGCCCAGATGTTCCATCAGAAGTCAGGAACTCCTCCAGGGCTTTTCGGATCCCAAGCTCATCTTGTAATTGGGGTTTCCGCCCCCAACGATCCGGGTGCCGATGCCGATAGCCACCACCACAACTCCGATAACGATCCAGGGAATATACGTCACTTGTTCCTTCCTTTCGTTGGCTGAGGTCAGTCGTAACCATCCCGCGTGTCGAGGACCCCGAATGCCCGCTGCCGAGCGCCACCGTGTTCGCTTGTTGGCGGAGGTGTTGGTGACGTTGGCGGTGCAGGAACGGCCGTCGACCACATAGCAGATGAGTTGTCAACACAGCCGCTCGTGGCGCCCCGATCGGCGTCATAACAGGCGGCAAGCCCGGCCGCATCGACCGCCGTTGCCGCCCCCATCGCTGACTGGGACAATCGGAACCGAACGACTTGCGCCACTCACTACCGCCTGTGCTAATGCCCCCGGGCAAGCTTACGACGACGAAGAAAGCAAATCCAGGGGCCTTCGCCCAATGGACCGATCGGTGCGCGAAGAGTGGAGGCATTGTTGCGCCAAGTCTTCGGAGCCACTCCCGTCATTGAAGCCCTAGGAGTCCTGGGGAGTCGATGATCCTCTCGAGGCGGTGATCGGTCAGCCGAAATACCCGTTGCCGGTGCCGGCGGAGTCGCTCTGGTTCGCGGCAATCACGGATCGCCGGCGTGCCGGAGCCCGAACTCCCACATCGACATGGTTGCGTCGATCTCCCGGGATGTACGGCCGAGGAAGAGGCTCAGCAGTAACCCGAGATGTCCGCCGGGCCAGGTGTGACCGGCCCCGCGCGACGTCCACAGCGTCACCTCGCCTGGCTGCCCCTCCGCACCGTACGTCGTCCGGGTGAGCGTTGGACTCACGGCGGCTTCCACCGGTGGAGCCGTGATGCCGTTGGCCAGCGCCCACGACCTGGCGGCGTCGGGGACGCTTTCATCCCAACGTTGCGTGCCGCTCCCCGCGTATGGGTTGATCCTGTCCTTCGTGCCGTGGAACGACAAGATCGGGACCGACCGGTGCACCGGGACGACCGGCGGGCGTAATCCTGCAACTGCACCAACCGCCTGGACGAGCTCAGGATGAACGCTGGCGAAGAGGCTCGACATCCGAGCACCGCCGGACATCCCGGTAAGGAGAACTCGACCAGGAGGCGTCCGGTGGCGACCGAGAAGCTCGGTTGCGAGCCCGGCAATGTAGTCGACGTCCTGGCTGGGGTCCCACTCGTACCCGGCACCGATCGGCTCGACCGCCTGGGGAAATACCACGACGGCGTTTGAGGTTCGGGCGAGTTGGTCGAAACCCGACAGGCGAGCCTGGCGAGCCGCGGTGGAGCGGGTGCCATGGAGGCTCATGATCACCGTCGAGACTGGCGCGCCCGGTGGGGGCTCGGCCATGAGGTAGGAGCGATTGGCGTGGTCTGCGGTGATGATCTGCTTCTTGAGAGCCACGGTGTCAGTATCGCCGACGGCGGTCTGTGGGGGCTTGCTGAGGGGGATTCTGAATGAGGCCCGAGTGGGCAACTCCATCCCCCGGCCATCGCAAGGGTGTCGAATCGTCCCGTCGAGCCGGCAGCCCGGGCATCCAAAGCCATCGTGCGTGGTGGCTCGGTCACTCAGCGAAATCGACGGACGATTGCGCGATCGAATTCTCGGGTCCCAGGCGCAGGTCGGCGTCGATGGCGCCGCCGGCCGGTTGGCCGGTGAAGACCCGGCCCGGGGGTAGCAGCCGCCTGCCGATGGCGCACCGGTCCCCTGGCAGAGTTAGGTCGAAGGTGACAGAATTGCGACGTTGGGGCCCGAGCACCGCACGAGGGGGGAGCCCACCGAATGAGAACGCCGTCACAGCGCCATCGTGCCAACCTGGTCCGCAGAGGGGGAATCGCGATGCTGGCCGCCGGTTTGCTGGCCGCGTCGTGCGTCATCGCCGCCCCGGGCGCCACGGCCGCTTCAGTGAAGACCGAGAGGGCGGCTAGCTCGGTCAAGTGGCACTTCGACATTCCGACCTCGCTTGCCCTCAGCGGCAAGGATCTCTTCGTCGCCAACTTCGGCGAGAGCGGAGCCGGCAACAACACGATCGACGAGATCAACGCGTCAACGGGTGCGCTGGTCCGTGTGATCTCGGGTGCCGAATACAAGTTCAACACTCCCTACGACATCACCGTTGACGGCGGTGACGTCTTCGCTGTCAACACCTTCTACAAAGGCCCGTCCATCACAGAGTTCAATGCCTCGACCGGGGCGCTCGTGCGGGTGATCACGAGCACCGAGGATCTCACGAACCTATCCGACATCGCATTCATCGGAAACGCACTCTTCGCGACTGACGACGGCTCCCTCGTCGAAATCAACGCCTCGACCGGGAACATCGTCCGGGTGATCTCCGGTTCGAGCTACGACTTCGACGGCAACGGGGCGATAACGGAAGTCAACGGCGACGTCTTCCTTGCCAACTATTACACCCAGACGGTGACCGAGGTTGACGCTTCGAACGGGGACCTTGTCCGCCTGATCTCCGGCGCGGAGTACGGCTTCGACTACCCGTACCGCATCGCCGTCGCGGGCGAGGACCTGTTCGTCCTGAATTCGGACTCGGTGACCGAGATCGATGCCGCCAATGGCAAGCTCGTCCGGGTGATCAAGGGCTCGAAGTACGAGTTCTCGAATACGAACGGGCTCGGGATCGGCGCCGGCGTGGTCTTCGTCGGGAGCGATCCTCGCTTCAAGCCGAGCGTTGTCACGATGATCCGCGAATCAACCGGCACGCTCATTGGGGTCGTTTCAGGTACGAAGTACGACTTCGGCTCCCCAGACGCTTTTCTCGTCGATGGGCCCGACGTCTTCGTCTCCAACGGCTCGGCCAATACCGTGACCGAGATCGAGGTGTCTACGAGGTCGCTCGTCAGGGTCGTGAGCGGCTCGTAACGCTCGTCTTCTCTCGATTGGGTAGATCGCGGATCGCGACCAGCGATCGCTTCTGAACGGTTCTGAGAGGCACAAAGTGACTGCGGAAACGCCGCTGGATCCGAAGCTTGATGGGTTCAGTACTCACCCTTGATCACGAAGTACGAGCCGCGGATCGTTCCTGCCAGCTTCGACTTCTGTCGCGCGAACTTGAAGGAGCCGAGTTCGGAGGGGACCTCCATCCCTTCAGAGAGCTTGAATCCGACCGCTCGCTTAGGTCCGTCGAGCGTGTACAGGACGTTAATCGAGAGCCCGTTCTCGTAAAAGACGTAGGTCCATCTGATGTTCTCGACCTGGAACGCCGTTGCTTCGAGCGGGAGCGAAGTGACGACGATGTCGCGCTCCTCTCTGAGGATGCGGTGCACCAGGCCGATTGCCTTCTTGGCCTTGGCGGCGGGTTCGACCGTGAAGACGTGGTCATATTTGTTCTTGAAATAGCGAGCCTCGTTGGCCCGCAGGCCAGCCAGGGCGGCCGCCACCGGCGACGACTCCAGGCCGGTGGTGGATACGTTGACGAAATCGACGGCATAGCTCACAGCACGTGAGCATACGTCGTCGACCGTGCCCGTCGACGCCGACGGACGCAGCACCTGTTGACTGAGTGACGATGTTGTGGTGTCCAGCTCTTGGTGGTCGGGGATTCCGAGTCCTGAAAGTACGATTATGCCGTGGGACGCGTCGTCGTCATAGGAAACGGGGGTGGCGGCAAGTCGACCCTTGCCAGAAGGCTCGCTGAGCGCTACGGCCTTGCCTGGTGTTCTGTCGACCAGATTCAGTGGGAGCCGGGTTGGGAGCCGGCGTCAGAAGCAGACGTCTCGAGACACCTCCGCACCGTAATGGCTGGCGACCGCTGGATCATCGACGGTTGGGGGCCATGGCCTTCTCTGGAAGATCGGATGGTGCTTTCTGACACGATCATTTTCGTGGACTTGCCGCTGTGGATGCACTTTTGGCTTGCCGCCGAGCGGCAGATAGCAATCGCCAAGGGTGCGGACCGAACTGACCCGGTTGCGGGTTGCGACGACCTCGCCATCACTCGTCGGCTGTTTGAGACAATCTGGCACGTGGATCAGGAGCTGAAGCCACGACTGATCCGGTTGATTGACCGTTACGCGCCGAGTCGTGACTTCCACCACGTGACGACGCTGGAACAGCTCGACCGTCTGTCCACAGTCGGATGACCGACCCACGAACCCACCGACCTGGCGATCGGTGACGCCGTCTGCAGCCCGAAGCGCGTTGGAATCTCGTGTTCGTGACAAGAATCCGAGATGTCCGGTCAGACTCCGTGAGTAGATCCACCAGTGAGAATGGCATTCGATCACGACCAAAGGGAACGAGACATGACCGTTACACTTGTCACCGGAGCCAATAAGGGGCTCGGGTATGAGAGCGCCCGCCAACTGATCGAGCGGGGCCATACCGTGTACATCGGGGCGCGCAGTGTCGAGCGCGGCGAGGCCGCTGCGACACATCTGGGCGGCAAATTCGTGCAGCTCGATGTGACTGACGACGTTTCAGTCGGGACCGCCCTGGGCGTCA
>JBEKIU010000164.1:0-9508 GCA_050011635.1 Acidimicrobiales bacterium | reverse complement strand
GGGTCATCGCCGCCGCCGGCGGCCGGCCGGTCGAGCTGGCGACAGAGGCGGGGCACGGGGTCGTCGGATGGACCGCCCCCCATGAGGTCGATCCGGTGTCAGTTCCATTGGCAGAGAAAGTCGGACTCCTGGCCGAGTGGAGCGGACGCCTGTTGGCCGCGGACGCGGTGGACCATGTCACCGCCGAGGTCCTTGCCGTCACCGAGGACAAGTACTACGCCGACCTGGCCGGGACCGAAGCCACCCAGTCGCGGGTCCGGGTCCACCCGGTTGTCGAGGCGGTCGCTGTCGACCCCGATGGCGGGTTCGAGACGATGCGCACCGTCGCGCCGCCGACCGGCCGGGGATGGGAGTACCTGCTGGGCGAGGGGTGGGACTGGAACGCCGAGCTCGAATCGATGCCCGTTCTGTTGGCGGAGAAAGTCGGGTCCCCGTCAGTCGAAGCCGGCCAGTACGACCTGGTCATCGATCCGACCAATCTGTGGCTCACGATCCACGAGTCGATCGGGCATGCCACGGAGTTGGACCGGGCCATGGGGTACGAAGCGGCCTACGCCGGGACGTCGTTCGCCACCTTCGACAAGCTTGGGACATTGCAGTACGGCTCGGCCGCGATGAACGTCACCGGCGACCGCACGACGCCCTACGGACTGGCCACCGTAGCCATCGACGATGAAGGCGTGCCCGGTCAGTCGTTCGATCTCATCCGTGGGGGCATCCTGGCCGGGTACCAACTCGATCGGGCGATGGCCGCGATGAGCGGGCTCGGGTCCTCCAACGGCTGTGCCTTCGCCGACTCGCCGCTGCACATACCCATCCAGCGCATGGCGAATGTCTCGTTGCAGCCGGCCGACGGGGTGGGACCGAGCACCGAGGACCTCATCGGTGGGGTCGAACGGGGTATCTACATCGTGGGCGACAAGAGCTGGTCGATCGACATGCAGCGCTACAACTTCCAATTCACCGGCCAACGCTTCTTCCGGATCGAAGGTGGCCGCCTGGCCGGTCAGGTCAGAGATGTGGCCTACCAGGCCACCACCACCGAGTTCTGGGGCTCGATGGAGGCTGTCGGTGGTCGTTCGACCTACCTTCTGGGTGGCGCGTTCAATTGCGGAAAGGGTCAGCCGGGCCAAGTCGCTCCGGTCTCCCATGGCTGCCCGTCGGTTCTGGTGCGCGGTGTCCGGGTCCTCAACGCCCGCCAGGAGTCTGGGCGGTGACCGGGAGCGGCCTTCCGCCCGCCCAGGCGGTCGTGGAGGACATCCTGACAGCCGCCCGCGCCGGCAGTGACCACTGCGTCGTCATCGTCGAAGAGACGAGCGAGGTCGAAGTGCGCGTGGCCAACAACACCACCACGACCAACGGGAGCCGGCGCGGCCGGCGGGTGACCGTCATCAGCATGCGCGATGTCGGCGGCGGGATGGCCGCGGGGGTAGCCCGCCGCGGGGGTGACGTCGACGTCCCCGAACTGGTCCGCGCCGCCGAAGCCGACGCACTCGGATCCCCTCCGGCCGATGATTCCGCCCCGCTCGTCCAACCGCCACCCGCCGGGACCTTTCCGGAGGGCTCGAGGACGTTCGACGCCCCTCCGGGCCAGACCGACCTCACCGTCCTCTCCGGGGTGCTGTCCGAGCTGTCCGGAGCCTTCGGCCGGGCCCGGGCCGCCGACTACGTCCTGGCCGGATTCGCCGAACATCGACGCACGACCGAGTACCTGGGTACCTCGACAGGGGTGCGCCTGGCGCATTGCCAACCCCAGGGTGCCCTTCAGCTGGTGGCCCGAACCGGTGACGGGTCGGCTTCGACCTGGGCCGGCGTCGCCACCAATGATTTCGCCGACGTGTCCGTGGATGATGTCGAGGCCCGGCTGCGGACGCGGCTGGCGTGGTCCACCGAGCGATTGGACCGGGCCGCCGGTCGGTACGAGGTCCTCCTCCCGGCAGAGGCCGTGGCCGATCTGATGGTGTCCATCGCCTACGAAGCAAGCGGACAGGACGCCGAGGACGGCAAGACGGTCTTCTCCCGTCCGGGAGGGGGAACCCGGGTGGGCGACGAGCTCTCGCCTCTGGCCTTCGATCTCCGCAGCGATCCGGCCGAGCCCGGACTCGAATGCACCCCCTTCCTCACCGCCACCTCATCTACGTCCGACACGTCGGTCTTCGACAACGGGCTGGCCCTGCACCGCACCGACTGGATCGTCGATGGTCGCCTGAACCGCCTCCGCTACCACCGGGCCGGTGCCGCTCGATCCCGTGCAGAACCCGCGGGCTTCATCGACAACCTCGTACTGGAGCTGCCGGGAGCGGGCGGATCCTTGTCGGAGATGGTGTCCCGAACCGAGCGCGGGCTCCTCTTGACCTGCCTCTGGTACATCCGCGAGGTGGATCCGGCCACCATGCTCCTGACCGGCCTGACCCGCGATGGTGTCTATGTCATCGAGGACGGCGAGGTCGTCGGGGCATCGAACAACTTCCGCTTCAATGAAAGCCCTGTGGACCTTCTGGCCCGCGCCTCCGAAGTCGGTGCCACCGAGCGCTCACTGGGCCGCGAATTCGGCGAATACCTCAACCGTACCCGTATGCCACCACTTCGGATCCCCGACTTCAACATGAGCTCGGTCAGTCAAGCCAGTTGAACCCGGCCGCTGGCACGGAGGTCCCGACCCCTCACCGATCGAGGGAGCGCCGGGAGAACCACCGTCGAACGTTCTTGTGATCCAGTCTTCGCCAGACCGGTCGCCACCGGCGCCGGAGCCTGCGTTGTGACCGGGCCTGCTGGGCGGCAAGACGACCGGCGGAATAGCTTGCTGCCGGTGCGCCCTCCATGGCCCGGTTTCGCAGCCATGCCTCGGCGGTGACGGCGTCGTGGTGCCGGCCCAGGACGTTCTGAGCCTCCTCGGCCGCGGTGGCGGTGCGGCGGGCTGCCTTGCCGATGACCGGTGCCGCCGTTTCGGCCGCGTAGCGGAGCTCCTTGGCCCGGATTCGCATCCCATGGAGCTCGGCGTCGCTCGGATGGCGTCCGCCCCGCCTCACGGCGCGGCGCAGTGATCGCCAGCGGTGCCGGACCAGCTTGGGCAAGACCTCGCCGGCGGGCCGGACCGGCGACGACGCTCGCTTCCCACGACGGCCTTCGGCGAACGGCGGCAGCTCAGCAGCCGCAGCGAGCCGGTCGAGCAGCTCCAGGTAGCGGTCGCTGGAGAGGGCATCCGACAGATCCCGACAGTGGCCCCGTCGTTCGGCTTCCGCGGCCGAGCGGAGCTCGCTGCGCCCTCCGGCGTCAAACGAGGAACCATCGCCGCCACCGGAAAGCACGGGAGCCAGCACGTCAGCGTCACGAACGGTTCCGAGTCGCTCGCCCAGCCACCGGAGCTCGGCACGTATCTGAGCCACCCAGACGGGATCCAGCACCGATCCGATCATCTTCAATTGCGAGCGCAGACGCCGGGTGGCCACGCGGGCCTGGTGGATCCCCTCCACCGATGGATTCGAGGGGTCGAGCCGCAGAAGGTAGTCATTGTCGAGCAGGCGGTCCAACGCGGTCACAATGCCGGCGCGGGCAATATCCCCCATCGATGAGCCCTTGTTGATCCGGGTCCCCTGACGCGACGGCGCCGGGAGATCCACAGCCTTGGCCAGCTTCTGCCCACCGCCGGGACGGGCGCCGGCGCTGACCAGTCGATTCACGACTCGGCCGGCCAGCACATCCCCGCCCGGTCCGAGCTCGACCTCGATCTGGCGGAAGCACACGCCGTCGCGGTTTCCCCCGACAACGGTGACGGTGTCGTCATCGAGCTCACCGCGGGCCACGCCTGCCGAATCGCGGAGAAGGAAACGGCGCCTCGTCGTGACCAGCTCGACGATCTGATGGAGCGGGGAGCTGCGGGTGATCCCGAGGAACAGCCCGATCGCCTCCTCGGGCAGCGAATCCCGAGGTCCGGGCCACGACAGCTCCGTGCGGTCCAGGGTCGGCCCGTCGCTCGGAGCAGGAAGCTTGGCCGTCCACGTGCCGGATCCTGGCTCGTCTCCGGTGCGATGACGGAGTGTCATGCCCCGACGCCAGAGCCGGAACTCCGCCGTGTCGAAGTACGCCGTGCGCATCGCCTGTTGCATCTGCGGTCGGGACGTTGCGACCTCGTCGGTCAGGTCGGGGAGCACGAAGTCGAGGTCCACCCCGAGCTTGACCTCGCGCTCGAGGTGACCCGGATCGGCGGCGACCCGGGTCACGGGCCGGCCCTGCGCAAAGATCCAGAATCCTCAGACCGACCTTCTGCTCCCATCAGACCTCCGTTCCGACAGAGGGACCGAACGTTGACGCCGATGATCATGACCCACCGGCCAACCATCTTCCGGCCAGGGACCTTAGGTCACTCCACAGCCTGTCTCGTGTCCCGGCCAGAGACCGCCGGTCCGTCCGCTCAGGGTCTACAGGCGGGTCAGCCGCCAGAACGCCGAGGGGCCGTGGAGCGGACGGGAGACACGCAGGACGAGATCGATGACCTGGCCACCGAGGTCGGCATGGAGGACGCCGATCTCCGCCCCGGCGGGGATGGCCGACGGCAACGTCTCGACGTGGACGCGAGCGGGTACGGTCAGCCCGGGCCAGCCGACCACGCTCGCGGTGCCCGCCGTCACCGCCACCGACGGACCCCATGGCGCGGTGATCCGCCCGACGCTTCCCGCGGGAAGGAGGGTCCCGAACGTGCCCGCTCCGGCGAAGGCGGCATTCACGAGACCTACGGCGGCATCCAGGGCCGCCGTGTTCGGGCTCTCCCCCTCTTGACCGAGCACCGCACCCACGAGGGTCAGGACCTTCCCGTCCACGGTCTCTTCCGACTGGAACAGGAAGCATCCGCCCGCAGCCGAATCGGAACCGGTCTTGATGCCGACGATCCCACTCTGACCCAGGTCGGCGTCCAGGTTGTACACGAGTCCGGCCAGCGGGAGGGTGACCTGGGCCATGGCCACGATCTGGGCGAAGGTGGGAACGGCCATGGCTGCCTCACCCAGCCTGATCAGATCGGTCGGCGTGCTCACCGTGCCCGTGTCGAGCCCGCTCGGATCCGTAAACGTGGTCGAATCGAGTCCGAGGGCGTGCGCAGCGGCGTTCATCTTGCCGACGAAGGCGGGCCCGCTCCCGGCGTCCCAATCGGCCAACAGGGTGGCCATGTCGTTGCCCTGGGCCACGAGGAGTCCTTCAAGGGCCTGTCGCTCGGTCAGCGTCTCGCCTGCTGCCACCGGGACAACCGACTGCTGGGACGCCGCCTCGGCCTCGGCGGCGGCGCTCGTCGCCGTCGTCACCGGGATGGCCGGCCCGTCGGCACCGGCGGTGAGGGGATGGTCCCTGAGGACCACAAAGGCGGTCATGACCGCGGCCAGCCCGGCGATCGGGGCCGGGTGGCTGCCCCCCACACTTCCCAGGCTCCCGGCTCCCTCCACCCCCAGTGCCGCCGCGCCCGTGGTTGGCCAGGGCAATGATGGCAACGGGCCCGGAAGCCGCACCGACGACGACAAGGTCGAGACGAACGTCGGAGGGGGAACCGGGCCGAACCAGCGAACACCGGCCAGCGCCACCAGCACGACCAGAATCGCCCCGACGACCACGAGCCGGTGGCGCGCCACCCTCCGCCCCTCGACGTATTCGAGCTCATCGGGGCTCACCGGGATGCGCTCACCCAGGGCGCGCAGGCGCTCCTCGCTCGCCGAGGAGCGCCGGTGGCGGTGACGGGTGGGCTCCGTCCCTCTTCTCGACCCGTACCCGTCAGCCATTTTCGGTCACCGTAGCAACCGTTGGGAGCTCCTTCGGGTCGGACCGTTCACGTCCGGCGCCGTGTGGTGCCGTGCCAGTTCGCAGTACGGACGGTCCACCAGACCTCATCTGCGCCTGTACGAGACGGACCGCGCCAATTCCAAGACGTCGCCAGGGGCGAGCATGGTCCCCGCAGTGACGACCGCGCCGTTCACCCGCGTCCCGTTGGTGGAGCCCAGGTCGCGGACCACGAACCCGTCGTCGAGCCGCTCGATCTCGCACTGACGCCGCGAGATCTCACTGTGGTCGATGACCACGTCGGCATTGTGGTCCCGGCCGATGAGAAGCTTGCGCATGTGCGGTGGCATGTGGATGGTGGGCGCGTCCTCCTCGAGCGGCTGGAGGACGAGGATCGGGGCCCCGACATCGACCTCCGACCCGGCTCGCTCGAAGCCTTCAGCGTCGCTCCCGAGCCCTTCTGGGCGCCTGTGCCCGGCTTCTGGCGGACCCCGACCGGCGGGACCGTTGACCGTGACGAAATGGTTCGGCGAGTCCGACTCCGCTGTTCGCCCTCTACCCATCGGAACCACGGAGGGATGGCCGGTCGGGACGTCGGCTCGTTCGACCCAGGACAGCGCCAGATGCACCTCGATGCCCCAGCCCCGCTTCACGGCGAGCTCTTCGGCAGCAACGGCCGTATCGGAGAGGAAGAACCCGGGACTCTCTTTGACCGTGTTCCAATCGCGGCCGGAGAGGGCGACACCGAAGTGGTGGGGGACGTTGACGACCCTGGCCTTCGAGGTGGAGCGGGTCCGGGCGATCTCCGCGACGGTCAGGCGCTGGAGGGCGCCGAACTTCGGCGGGCTGACATGGCCCCTCAGCCCGGACGGGAGGAGGGCAACCAACCTGTAGAAGGCACAGACCGGGGAGACGAACCCGTACCTCCTGAATTGGAAGGCCCAGAATCCGGCGCCGGCCACCACGACCAGCGCAGCAAGAACCGTCAGCACTGATCAGGACCACTCCGTCGGGGAACCACAGCAGGAATCACCCGAAGAATTCCTCTTCCAACGCAACGCACATCGCATGGTAGACGGCCAGGTGGAGCTCTTGGGCACCGGCCACGTCCGCCGTCGGGACCCGTACCCACACATCGGCGAGTGGCCCGAGAGGCTCACCGGGGTCGCCCGTCAGCGCCAGCACCCCCACCCCCACCGCCCGTGCGGCGATGGCGGCGAGCACGACATTGCGGGACCGTCCCGATGTCGAAAGTGCCCAAAACGTATCGCCCGGCCGGCCATAGCCGTGGACCTGCTGCGCAAACGACATGTCGCCTGCGGTGTCATTGGCCACCGCCGAGATGAGGGCGGTCTGGCTGGTGAGGCTCACCGTGGGGAGAGCCCGCTCGAGCCGGTCGGCCAGGTAGGTCGCATCCTCGTCGAAGCCGACAGGGGCGGCCGCGGTCAGGGCGCTGCGCATACTGTCTGTGAGGGGGCGACGACGTTCCATCCCCTTCATCAGTTCTCCCACGATGTGTTCCGAATCGGCCGCGCTCCCGCCGTTCCCACCGACGTACACGGTCCCTCGCCCTTCGTAGGTCCGGACGAGGAGACCGAAGGCCGCGTCGAGCTGGGCGGCGATCGGCCGGAGCTCGGCGTGGCGCTCGAACAGACCGGCAAAACGTGCCGGCCGCGTCCTCACGACCGTCCTCCGCCCGTCACCGGCGGAGGTGGTGCGGATGGGACTCCGAGGCCAAGCTCCGGGATGTCCAGGTCGCACACCGATCCCATCGGATCGTCGGGCACGAAGATGGTACGCACCTGATGGGGAGCGAGGTCGCCCGCCCACGACCGGTCCTGCACGGGAAGCGACACCCGGGCCCGGCTCGGCCTTCCGGCCACCTCCCACACCCGCAGCACGGCACCCGTTCCCATCTCGGCCCGTTTGACCACCGGCACCACGACGCCAGCGCCACCCACCTCGATGGCGCTGGCTTCTGGCCCGAGGCGGCCACGGTGCCAGGTGTCGAGGACGACGGGTAACGCCACCCGTTGTTCTTCGGCCATCCGGGCCACCTCTGCGTCGGCCCACGTTCCCAGGTGCGGTGTGAGACGGAAGCGCAACTGGTGGAGCCCCTGGTCGGTAACCGGATAGGCAACGGGATCATCGTTGCCCCAGCCCCAGCCGTGGTCGGCAACCCTGGGGCTCCGAAGGACGGTGAGACGCAGGCGCGCGCCGAGTGCGTCGTAGCCTCCCGCCCCATCGGAGGTGACGGCCACTCCTCGGCGTCCGTCGGAGAGGTCGATCCAGTGCACCATGGGCTCCTCGTGGCCCGAACAGGGTCGCTCGACGAAACCGTACGGAGCGCCCGCCGCACTGGAGGGTTCGACGATCGTGGTCGGGACCACCACCTTCATGAGCTGGCACGACTCGTGCCAGTCGATGGTGAGGCGCAGCTCCACGAACGGACGCCCCTGGTACAAGGACACCTCTTGGAGCACGGTCGAGTGGGCCAGCGACCAGGTGCTCCTGATGGTGGACCGAACCGGGCCCTCCTCGACGACGGCCACGCCCACCAGGTCGCCTCCTCGCTCCTCGCCCTGGTAGCGGACCGTCCCGTGCGACCACGTGTCACTGACGTCACCGATCACCACGGGGAGCACACCACCTTCCGCGATGAGCTCCCACCCGGTCTCCTCCTCGGTTGTCACCATCAGACTGGCCAGAGCACCGGTCCTCGGATCGACGACAGCTCGAAGGAGTCCGTTGGCCAGGGTGGGGCCGGCCGGGTCATCGGTGACGGCCGCAGCCGGCGGAGCGTCCCCGGTTGCTGCGCCCGGATCGGGATCGACAACGTGAAGCCAGTACCGGCGGTAGCCGAATGCGGGAACCGACACCTGCGTCAGGCTGCGCGTTGGGCTGTGGGTCACTTCCCCCGAGGGGATCTGTTGCACCGGTTGCCGGTGGCCCGATGCCGAGGTGGCCACGGCCATCGGGTGGGGAATGGACACAGTCCCCGTGACAGGCCAGGACAGAGGGTTGAACACGATCATGGGCACAGGCATCCCGGAGATGGCCGATTGGATGCCCTCGGCATGCTCGGCCCCGTCGACCCAGGTGTCGACCGACTCGACGATGGTATGGGCAGCCAGGGTGGCCACACGGTCGGCTCGGGCCTCGGCAGAGGCCAGCGACTGCTCGACGACGACATTGGCCGGGTTGGTGCAGGTTCCTCCCAGGGCGTCATGGAACTGGGCGAACAGCACGCCGCGCCAGGCTTCGGCCAGCTCCGCCCCGACATCGACCATGCGCCCGGTCAACATGCGGCACAGCTCGGCCATCTTCTCCGCCGTCGCCAGCGCGTCCTCGGCCCGGGCATTCGCCCGCTTGAGCGAGGCCCGGACCGAGTAGCAGCCGACAGCATGCCACTGGAGCTCGCCGTTGACCCGCGGGAGCTCCGCTCGGCCACGGGCCAGGGCCTCGCTCAGGCTCTCGAAATAGGCAGGCGGGCTGCTGAAGGCAACCGACCCCTCGCTGGACATCGACAGCTCGCGGATGGTGCCCATAGCCAGGCGGGTCGGTCCTCCGCCATGGTCGCCCACACCGAAGAAAGCCATGAGCGGATAGCCGAGCTCGCTGCTCCGTTCGAGGAGCTCCACACTCCTCTTGCGGATCACCTCGTCCTCGTGCTTCCCCTCAGTCGCATATTCGTACGGGATGCGGTAGGCGGGCACGGCAGTGCCGTCAACACCCTCCCACCAGAAAG
>JBEKIU010000163.1:0-9555 GCA_050011635.1 Acidimicrobiales bacterium | reverse complement strand
GGTGAGATCGAGCGATCCGCCCGGTTGGTCGGGCGGCACCGGTACCGACAGGCCCTCCTCGGCCAGAATGCCGGAGAGCCGCTCAGCGCCGCCCCGGGTCGACGAACAGAGGACGACGGAGTACCCGTCGTCGACGAGGGCGGAGACCTGGCCGGCCAGCTTGGATCCGTCGCCGAGGATGGGCTCCCACCCCCGGCTCTCCACAAACGGGATGTCCGGCCCTTCGGCCGTGGGCACCAGGGAGACGACCCCAGACGAGGTGCCGGTCAGCAGGCGATCGAAGGCGACGTGCAAGCGGGGAGCACCGTCACCGGCCTCGAGCCCCCACGTACCGGCCAGCGCGTCGGCCAGCGCCGACTCCTCATCGAGCAGCTCGCCGGCCCGGTCGCGGACCCGCCGCGGTTCGACCAGCACCACCAGCGCATCGTCACCCAACAGGTCGGTGATCAGCTCCTCGGAGTCGGCCAGCCACGGAAGCCACGACTCCATGCCGTCGAACTGATCGCCATCCGCCAGACGATTCCACTGGTGGCGTCCCCAGGGCGCAGAACCCACCAATCCGGCGGCCCGCTGGCGCATCGCCTCGTCCAGCACCAGTTCGCGGCAGCCGAATAATTCGATCTGGGCCAGATCGTCGATCGACCGCTGGTCGGAGACATCGAACCGGGTCAGCCGGTCCACCTCGTCTCCCCAGAGGTCGATCCGGACCGGCTCCTCCGAGGTGGAGGGGAACACGTCGACGATGCCGCCCCTGACGGCAAGCTCACCCCGGTGTTCCACGATCGACTCACGTCGATAGCCCATCGCTACCAGTCGCCCGACCAGCTCGTCGACCACGATCTGGTCGCCCTTGGCCACCACCACCGGCCGGGCCGCCGAGCGCCAGGGCCCGAGGCGTTGGAGCACCGCTTTGACCGGGGCCACCACGATCCCAGGACCATCGGTCCCCTGGGCGCCGCCCACCTGCCACAGCAGCCGGAGCCGTCGACCCATGGTCGCCACATCGGGGCTGACCCGCTCGAAGGGCAGCGTCTCCCATGCCGGGAAGACCTCGACCGTTCCCGTGCTCCCGAGGAACTCAGGGCCGCCCCGGGTGAACGCCTCGAGGTCATGGGCCAGCTGATCCGCCGCCCCGCCCGTCGGGGTCACCACCAGGACCGGCCGGCGGGTGCCCAGACGGATGAGGCCGGCCAGCACGAAGGCCTGGGCCGGCGTGGCCACGGCCAGGGTGGCAGTGGACGCGCCGACGACCCGGGCCATGGCGGGCTCGTTGCGCAACAGAGGAGGAAGCGAGCGGAGGCTCACCGGTTCAGGGTATCGGGACCGGCCCCCGGTGTTGACAGCGGCGCTCAGTGACGCCGGGGTTCCCACCGGAACCGGCGGGCGGTGAAGAAGAGGGCACCCGCCGCCCAGAGCAGCATCACGGTCAGGTCGTGGACGCGCAACCCCGATCCCGGACCACGTTCGAACGCGTGGACGAGGGCGATGATCAGGTGACGGACGGGGAAGTAGTCGGCGATTCTCGACAGCACGGAACCGTTGCTCAGGGGATAGAAGACGCCGGAGATGAACACGATCGGGAAGTAGATCCCGTTGATCACGGCCGGGGCCGCGTCGGCGTTGGTCACCAGGATCGTCACCGCCATGCCCAGAGCGCAGAACGTGACGATGCCGATGAACAGCGTCAGAAGCACCGCCAGCAGGTGATAGGGGAAATGGAGGTGGTAGAAGACCATGCCGATGCCGACCACCAACACGGTGAGCAGCGCCACGTTGATGATGACGCTGCCGATGATGCCTCCCATGTACGAGCCGATGGAGATGGGGGTACCCCTCATGCGCTTGAGCACTCCCGAGTCGCGACGCAGGCAGATCGTCATCCCGAGGTTGGTGTAACAGGCCGCGATCAGGCCGAAGGTCAGCATGGCCACCACGACGTACTGGGAGTACGCGAGCGTCGTGCCCGGCACGAGGGACGAGCCGGCCGAGGTGCCCACGACCACCAGGAACACCACCGGGAACATGAGGGTGAACACCGCAGCCATCGGGTTCCGCCAGTACGCCTTCTGTTCGTAGCGGACCTGATTCTTGGCGACGGCGAGGTCGTTCACGACGTGGCCGCCCCGGATCCCCCGCCCCCGGGCCAGGCTCCGCCGGTGCGCGCACTGCCGGTCAGCTCGAGGTAGACATCCTCGAGGGACGGCCGGTTGACCACCAACCCCGAGAGCACCTCGCCCCGCCCCATGGCCCATCCGGTCAGGGCATGGAGCACGGCCGTCGGCTCGGTGATGTGGAGCTCCACGAATTCCCCGCGTCTCTCGGGGACGAGCCCGGCCGGCAGGGGCAGGTCCCCGAGGGAGGCTCCGTCCGGGAGGATGAAACGCACCGTGGACTCGCCGCGGTCGCGGCCACCGAGGGTGTCCGGAGATCCAGAGGCCACCACCTGGCCGGCGGCGATCACCGTCACCGTGTCCGCCAGCTCCTGGGCTTCGTCCATGTAGTGGGTGGTGAGGACCACGGTGCGGCCCTCGGCGCAGAGACCCCTGACCACGTCCCAGGCCTCCCGCCGGGCCGAAGGATCGAACCCGGTGGTGGGCTCGTCCAGGAAGATCAGCTCGGGATTGCCGACCAGGGCCAAGCCGAGGTCGAGTCGGCGCTGCTGCCCGCCCGAGAGGTTCTTGACCCTGGCCTTGGCCTTGGCCCCGAGACCGACCAGTTCGATCACCTCGCCCACCCGACGAGGCGAAGGGTAGAGGCCGGCGCGCTGGGTCACGACCTCGCTCACGGTGAGGTAGGGGTCGACGGCGCATTCTTGGAGGACGATGCCCACCTTGGCCCGAAGGCTGCGGTCACGGCGCTCAGGATCCACTCCGAGGACCGAGACCTGGCCCCCGTCGCGATGGCGATAGCCCTCGAGGATCTCGACCGAGGTGGTCTTGCCGGCGCCGTTCGGTCCGAGCAGGGCGAGTACCTCGCCCCGGCGGACCTCGAAGTCGATGCCGCGGAGGGCCAGGAAGCTCCCGTACGACTTGGTCAGGCCCTTGACCGAGATGGCGATGTCGTCGTTGGTGCGAACGACGCGACCGGGGTCGACCCCCCTGTCGGCAGCCTCGCTTCGATCCGTCGAGTCGTCGACCACCGCAGCGACTGTACCGGCCGCCGGTCAGGCCGGGCTCAACCTGTGGCGTTGAATCGGGTCATCGCGGCCTGGGCGCCTTCGGTGACGATGACCTCCACGGCGTCCGCCGCCTCCCCGACGGCCGCATCCAGACCGGCTCGCTCGGCGGCACCCGGACGCTTCAGCACGTAGTCGGCTCCCGGCTGTCGTCCGGGCGGCTTGCCGATCCCCACCCGCACCCGGAGGTACTGGTTGGTGTGGAGATGGCTGTCGATCGACTTGAGCCCGTTGTTTCCCGCTGTGCCCCCGCCCGATTTGACCTTGACCCGACCCGAGGGAAGGTCGAGCTCGTCGTGAACAACGATCAGCCGTGACCCGGTGTCCGTCGTCGAACCATCCTGGCCGACGCCGGCCCGTCGGACGAGTGGGGCCACGGCCTGGCCCGAATCGTTCATGAAGGTCTGCGGGACAGCGACGAGGACAAGCCGTCCACCGATACGTATCTCGCACGCCAGTGAGCGGAGCCCCTTCTCCAACCTGAGCCGTCCGTTGTGCCGATCGGCGAGGACCATCGCCACCTCGGCCCCCACGTTGTGGCGGGTGCCGGCGAACTCGCTCCCCGGGTTGCCCAGACCGACCACGAGCACATCGACCGGGGTTCCCCTGCGGGGGGACCCCGGCGCCCGCCGTTGGCGGAGCAGGGCTTACCCCTCGGCGGGCTCGGCGTCGCCCGCCGATTCCGCAGTGGCCACTTCGCCGCCTTCCGCAGCGGCTGCGGCTGCGGTCTCGGCCTCTTCCTCGGCCGTGGTCTGTACCCGTGGAGGCTGGCCGGCGACCACGGTGGCCTCGAGATCGGTCTCCAACTCGACGCCAGGTGGGATGGTGATGTCGGAAACGTGGAGCGAGGCTCCGATGGTGAGCCCGGAGATGTCGATGTCCACCGACGGCGGGATGTCGGCCGGCTTGGCCTTGATGTGCAGGGTGTACAGCTGCTGATCGACGATCCCGTCCCCGTGCTGCACCTCGATCGGCTCACCGACCAGGTTGATGGTGATCTCGGCGGAGATGACCTCGTCGCGCCGGACGATGAGAAAGTCGACGTGGGTGACCACGTTCTTGAACGGATGGTGCTGGATGTCTCGGGCCAGTGTCAGGAAGTTGTCCGTGCCCACCTCCAGCGAGAGCAGGGTGTTGAGGCCGGCCTCCCCCGACATGGCGATCTGGAACTCGCGGGCGCCCACGGCGATGGGCATGGGCTCCGAACCATGGCCGTAGACCACGGCGGGGATCTTCCCCTGGGTCCGTAGACGGCGCGTCGAGCTTGTTCCGGTTTCGCGGCCGGCTTCGGCGACCAGGGTGACTTCGGGCATGCGGAACTCCTCAAGAAGGGCTGACACGAGGGCAGTGCCGTTCCGGTCGATCGTTCCCGAGGATGACGATCTCAGATGGCCGCTGCTGACGGCCCACCATGATAGACGAGCCGCCGGCGGACCGGCCACAGGGGTCGGCCGGGGTCGGCAGGGGCCGGAGGGGCCGGGGTCGGAGGGGTCGGCCCGGCTCGCATCCTGGCGAAAGGCCGGGTCTGGAGCAGGGTGGCGATTGGATTGGGACGGATGCTGGATCCCCTGCTCGACAGACCCGGTGCTGCCCTATCGGCGCGTTCGGAGGGTGACTTGAGGAATTTGTCGAATTTCTTCGAGACCCCTCCTCCGCCTGCATCGGCCAGGATGGTGTCCGACTTGAGGGCTCGGACCGGAGGCGCAGGAGGGCCCGGGCCCGCCCCACGGCGAGGTGCTCAGGCCAGATTCTCCCCACCGAATATCTCGGACACCGACGAGTCCTCGAACACCGCGTCGATGGCATCGGAGATGAGCTTGGCCACCGACAGCACCTCGAGCTTGTCGAAGTGGCGATCCTGGGGAATGGGCAACGTATTCGTCACCACCACCCGGGTCAGAGCTGAATTCTTCAGGCGGTCCACCGCAGGATCCGACAGGACGGCGTGGGTGGCCATGCACCACACCTCCGCGGCCCCCCGGTCGGCGAGAAGGTCGGCCGCGGCCACGATGGTCCCGGCCGTGTCGATCATGTCATCGATCAACACGCACTGACGCCCTTCCACGTCACCGACAACGTGCAGCGCCTCCACCTGATCGCTCGCTCCCCGCAACCGGCGCTTGTGGACCACTGCCAGGTCCGCCGTCAGGTGCTGGCTGAACCGCTCCGCGACCTTCACCCGGCCGGCATCGGGAGCCACGACCACCAGATCATCGCTGCGTTGTGTCCGCAGATAGTCGACCAGCACCGGCGCGGCCGTCAGATGGTCGAACGGAACATTGAAGAAGCCCTGGATCTGACCGGAATGAAGATCGACGCTGACCACCCGGTCGGCTCCGGCCACCGACAGCATGTCGGCCACCAGCTTGGCCGTGATCGGCTCCCGGCCGGTGGCCTTCCGGTCCTGGCGTGAGTACCCGTAGTACGGACAGACCGCGGTGATCCTCTTGGCCGACGCCCGCTTGGCTGCGTCGATCATGATCAGGTGTTCCATCAGCGAATCGTTCACCGGGCCACAGTGGGTCTGGATGATGAACACGTCACTCCCGCGGATAGACGTGTCGAAGCGGCAGTGGATCTCGCCGTTGGCGAACTCGCGGAGGTTGGCCTCCCCCAGGTCCACCCCCAACTGCTTGGCCACGTCCCGGGCCAGCTCGGGGTGGGACCTTCCCGACACCAGTTCGAGGCGACGGCGAGGAGTGAATTCCATGCCCATGACGCTACCCGCTGCCGTCGGGACCGTCTGAGGCCCCGGCGGAAGTCACGGTCCATGGACCGATCACCGCTCCTGGCGAAACCTCGGTGCCCTCCTCGAGCACGGCGAACGGGCCGATACGGGCGTTGGCTCCGATCGTCGCGCGCCGACCCACGCTGGAGGCCACCACCGCGCCCTCCCCCACCACCGTATCGACGAGATGGACGTCGGGGCCCAGTTCGGCGTGGGCGCCGACGACGCAGGATCCCTGCAAGATGACTCCCGGGAGCATCACCACATCAGGTTGGATCTCGACGTCGACGTCGATATAGGTCCGCTCCGGATCCCACATGGTGACGCCACGGCGCATCCACCTCTCGTTGATCCGGTCCCGCAACTCGGCCTCGGCCACCGCCAGCTGGGCCCGGTCGTTGACCCCGGCCACCTCCATGGTGTCGTCGACCAGCACCGACCCCACTTTGTGACCCGCCTCGTAGAGCACACTGACCACATCGGTCAGGTAATGCTCGCCCTGAGCGTTGGCCGGGCTCAACCGCCGCAGGGACGGAGCCAACACGCTCCGTCGGAAGCAGTAGATGGACGTGTTGACCTCGCGTACCTCGAGCTCCTCGTCCAGCGCGTCGACGTGCTCGACCACCCGGGCGACCGAATCATCACGTCCCCGGACGACCCGCCCGTAGCCGGTGGGGTCGTCGAGCTCAGCGGTCAGCAGGGTTGCCGCATTGTCCGAGATCCGGTGCTGGCGAACAAGCAGTGCCAGCGTGGCCGGTCGGAGGAGTGGGGTATCGCCGGGCAACACCACGACGTCTCCGTCGTCATCACCTTCCTCATCCGGAAGCCCGGTGAGGGCCACAGCCATCGCGTCGCCGGTCCCTCGCTGTTCCACCTGTTCGACGAACTCGATGGCCATGCCGGGCGGAGCGTGTTCGATGAGCGTCTTGGTCACCCACTCGGCACGGTGCCCGACAACAACCACGACCCGCGCCACCGACAGCTCGGCCAGCGCGTCGAGCACATGGAGCACCATGGGCCGCCCGCACAAGCGGTGCAGCGGTTTCGGTCGGGCCGAGCGCATCCGGGTTCCCTCGCCCGCCGCCAGCACCACCGCCGACAGCCGACCACCGGAGCCCGGCGCCGGCTGCCGGGTCGAGGTCGAGGTCGAGGTCGAGGTCGAGCCATCCGGGATGCCCTGCGGGTAGGTACGAACTACCACGCTGCAGACCCACCCAAGACGTCCACGGGAAACGGGCCCTGTCCGTGGTGCGGTAGAAAGCTCATAGGGCCTATTCTTCCCACGTCGGCGGGAGCAATGCGACCCGGCGGCCCGGACGCCCCGGCGACCAGCACCGCTCCAGAGCTCCACATCCAGCCCATGCCCATCCTCCACACCACCGTCGACCCGAGCTCGGAGACCTTCCGGGCCAACGAACGAGCCCTCAAAGAGGCGGTGGACGGAGTCGACGAGCAGCTGGCCACGGCCAGGGCCGGGGGTGGCGACCGCTATGTGCAGCGGCATCGGGACCGGGGCAAGCTGTTGGCCCGAGAGCGGATCGAGCTGCTGGTCGACCGTGACTCGGCCTTTCTGGAGCTCGCCCCTCTGGCGGGATGGGGCACCGAGTACACGGTCGGGGCCTCGTCGATCGTCGGGATCGGCGTGGTGGAAGGGGTCGAGTGCCTCGTCTCGGCCCACGATCCCACGGTGCGGGGCGGGGCCATGAACCCCTTCTCCTTTCGCAAAGGTGCCCGCGCCTCGGACATCGCCCTCCAGAACCGGCTGCCGGTCATCAACCTGGTGGAATCGGGTGGTGCCGACCTGCCCGCCCAGGCCGAGCTGTTCATCCCCGGCGGGCGGGCTTTCCGGGACCTCACCCGCAGCTCGGCCGCGGCCCTGCCCACTGTGGCCCTCGTCTTCGGCAACTCCACGGCCGGGGGTGCGTACGTTCCCGGCATGAGCGACTACATCGTGATGATCGAGCAGCGTTCCAAGGTCTTCCTCGGCGGACCGCCACTGGTGAAGATGGCCACCGGCGAGGAATCGACCGACGAGGAGCTGGGCGGCGCCTCGATGCACGCCCGGGTGTCGGGCCTGGCCGACTTCCTGGCCACGGACGAGGTCGACGCCATCCGGCTCGGGCGCCAAATCGTGAGCCGGCTCAATTGGCGCAAGCGCGGACCAGGGCCGAGCCAACCAGCCGACGATCCGGTCTACGACCCGGGCGAGCTCCTGGGCATCGCATCCTCGGACCCCAAGGTCCCGTTCGATCCCCGAGAGGTCCTGGCCCGGGTGGTGGACGGCTCCCGGTTCGACGAGTTCAAACCACTGTACGGCTCGAGCCTGGTGACCGGATGGGCCTCCATCCACGGCTACCCGGTCGGCATCCTGGCCAACCACCGGGGCGTGCTGTTCTCGGAGGAGGCCCACAAGGCCACCCAGTTCATCCAGTTGGCCAACCAGATCGACGTGCCGCTGGTCTTCCTCCAGAACACGACCGGGTACATGGTGGGAAAGGAGTACGAGCAGGGCGGGATCATCAAGCACGGGGCGATGATGATCAATGCAGTGTCCAACTCGTCGGTCCCCCACCTGACCGTCAACATCGGCGCCTCGTACGGGGCAGGCAACTACGGGATGTGCGGTCGGGCCTACGAACCGCGCTTCCTGTTCGCCTGGCCCAACTCCCGTTCGGCGGTGATGGGACCGGCCCAATTGGCCGGTGTGCTCTCCATTGTCGGGCGCCAGTCGGCGGAGGCCAAGGGCATCCCGTTCGACGAGGAGGCTGATGCCACCATGCGCCAGATGGTCGAGGCCCAGATCGAGGCCGAGTCTCTCCCACTCTTCCTCTCCGGCCGCCTCTACGACGACGGCATCATCGACCCCCGGGACACCCGAACCGTGCTCGGCATCTGCCTTTCCGTGATCGACAACCAACCCATCGAAGGGACACGCGGGTACGGCGTGTTCCGGATGTGAGGCCTCACCCGTGAGGACATTCCAGTGAACGTCGAGGACCGGACCTCCACCCCAGTCCGCACGCTGCTGATCGCCAACCGCGGTGAGATCGCGCGGCGGATCATGCGGTCGGCACGCTCCATGGGGATCGCCACGGTGGCCGTGTACTCGGACGCCGATGCCGAGAGCCCCTATGTGCGAGAGGCGGACTTGGCCGTCCATCTTCCCGGCGTCTCCCCGGGCGACACCTATCTGCGGTCAGCCATGATCCTCGATGCCGCCGCCCGTTCGGGGGCCGACGCCATCCATCCGGGATACGGGTTCTTGTCCGAATCGGGGGATTTCGCCCGTGTGGTCACCGGAGCGGGGTTCATCTGGGTGGGGCCCGGCCCGGCGGCAATCGACGCCATGGGATCAAAGGTCGGTGCCAAGGACCTGATGCGGGCGGCCGGCGTGCCCACGCTCGCATCCATCACCATCGAGGACAGTCGACTGCCCGACGACGGCGAGCTGGACTCGTTGGGGTGGCCGTTACTGGTCAAGGCGTCGGCCGGCGGCGGCGGCCGCGGCATGCGCATCGTGGGAGGTCCCGTCAGTCTCCGCCAGGCGGTGGCCGATGCCCGCCGCGAAGCCGAGGCGGCCTTCGGAGACGGCACGGTGTTCCTCGAGCGCTACCTGGACAACCCGAGGCATATCGAGGTCCAGGTGCTGGCG
>JBEKIU010000162.1:0-9576 GCA_050011635.1 Acidimicrobiales bacterium | reverse complement strand
CCAAGGCGGCATCCACCGAGATCGCCCTCCGAAGGGCGTTGGCAGAAACAGTGGCTGCTCGCCAAGAGATCGAAACGTTGAGGAGCTCGCGTAGCTCCGAATGACCCTCCCTGGACATGGACCGGTCTCATCCTGGGCGAGTAGGTCTGCGGACCGGGTTCAGGACCCCCAGTGAGGATCGGCTCGAGGGTTCATCGTCCCGAATGGTCTGATCGCGGCGGGGTCCAACCAGGCACAGGGCCCCGGCGATGATCAGGATGCCGATGGCGGCCATTTCGAGCGCAAATGCCTCGTGGGCGAACGGGGAGGACCAGGCGTCCTTGAATCCGAAGAGCCCGCGCTGCTCCGAGACGAGAAATCCCACCATGGTCGAAGCGGCGAAGGCGACGCCGAGGATGGCTACCCACGCGAGTCTGGCCGCGATGACCAACAGCCCCACCACGAGCCCCGCGATCGACTGGGCCAGAAAGAGTGGACCGATTGTCGGGATGTGACGGTAGCCGAGCTTCTGCCAGAGGTGGAAGTGAATGTAGCTCGACGACACGATGAGGACCCCTCCGGCTACGAAGGCTGTCGTGGCGGCGATGCCGTTGGCCTTGGGGAGCTGACCCGGCCCAGAGCGAAGCGTTCCCATGTTCACATCTCGGGTTCGGTGCGGCCGGGGAGGCGGATGAAGCTTTCGCGAACTCGAGTCCCTGCACGTCACGATCGAGCTGATCTCACCGTTCGGACTCTCTGGCTACGGCTTGCAATTACCTAGCCGGCAGTAGGGGAGTCGGAACATGTTGGAAATCTGGGCACTAAAAACTCGGATCATCCGGATCCTCATCGGTGGCGAATAGCAGCCAATGAATGATCGGATGCATCTCAACTCAGGCTCGTTCCACCGTTCGCTGAGAGGTCGGCGTCGCAGGCATGGTGTGTTTGTAGTCCTCATCGGACTCGCACTCGCTCTTGCCGCCTGCTCATCCGGTGGGAATTCCACTCCGTCCACCACTGCTCCCGCCCAGGCTCCTCCGAGTTCCTCATCGAGCGGAGGGGGAGTCGACTCCGATTCGATCACCATTCACAACTTTGCCTTCTCGCCGTCCACCATCAGCGTCTCTCCCGGTGCCACGGTCACCGTCACGAACAAGGACCAGGTGACGCACACCTTGACCGCCGTGCACGGCCAGTTCGATACCGGTGGTATCGCAGCTGGGCAATCCAAGACGTTCAAGGCTCCCAGCACACCTGGGAGCTACGCCTACCTGTGTTCGATCCACCAGTTCATGACCGGGACCCTGGTGGTCTCGGGCTGAACCCGGAAGAGCTGGGCGACGGGGGTCCCATCCCTCGATGCCAAACGAGAAACGTACCAACCGCCAGGCCGATACAGGAGGAAGACCATGATGGAAAGGCTGAAGCCGAGTCAACCAGAACACCAGGCAGATGTCGTGGATGTTGATCCACGTGCCATGGGCATGCTGATCGAAGAGTCGAAGGATGCCCATCGGGATGCCATGGTCGCCACTGTCGTCGCCCTTGACGAGATGGTAGAGACCGGTCATGAAGTCCGTGCCCACGGGGCGATCGACCTCGATGAGTCCCGCCAGGTAGCCGCTCGACGATCGCAACTCCTCACCGGGGCGATGTTCGGTGGCGGCATCCTGGCCGCCGCCGGGATTGCCAGCGCTTTCGAGGCGCTGTTCGCTTCGTCGGCCTTCGCCTCGTCCCCGACGGATATCCAGATCCTGCAGACGGCGTCGTCCATCGAGGTGCTGGCTGCAGCCACCTACAAAACTGCTCTCACGCTGCCCTTCATCGGTGGAGCGTCAGCCGATCCCGTCGTCAAGGCGTTTGCCACCACCACCATGCAACAACACAGCCAGCACCTTGCCGCGTTCAACGCGGCGATCGTCGGCTTGGGTGGCAAGGCGCAGACCAATCCTGATCCAACCCTGGCCAAGGTGGTCCAGGCAGCCGTGCCCGGTTTGACGTCGCCGGGCCCGGTCGTAGCACTGGCGCTGGAGCTCGAGCAGGGTGCGGCAGAGACCTATGTGGCGGACGTCGCCGCTCTCTCCGATGCCAATGCCAAGAAGGTCACGGCCTCGATCATGGGAGTGGAGGCCCAGCACGCCTCGATCCTGCGGGCGGTCCAGGCCCTCCTGGCCGCAAATGCGCCGCAGCTCATCGCCTTGCCGCCGGACGCCGCCCAGCTCCCGGCGGCGGCGGGGTCCGTCGGGTTCCCGAACGCCTTCTTTCCCACCAACCAAGCCCGCCCAGCCACCGAAGGAGCACTCTCGTGAGGCGTCGCAATCGCACCCAAGAGGTCATGGCCATCTCCGAACACGAACTCGGCGTGATGACCGGCGACCTCGAACAGCTCCATCGAGACGTCGGAGCTCCAGCGATGGCAAAGGCCATCAACGAATGGACCGAGCGATCCCACACGAGTCGCCGGGGATTTCTGATCGGTGCCGGAGCTCTGGCCGGAGGGGCGGTCCTGGCCGCATGTTCGTCGGGCTCGTCGAGTCCGACGACGACCGCCGCTGGCTCAGGTCTGGCCAGCGCCGGCAAGCTGACGGGCGACCTGGCCGTGGCTGCGTTGGCGGCCAGCCTCGAGAACCTCGCCGTCGCGGCTTACGGTGACGTGCTTACCGCAGCTACTGCCGGGAAGCTCGGAACAGTGCCTCCGGCGGTGGCCACGTTCGCTACCACGGTCAAGTCTCAGCACACCCAGCACGCTCAGGCCTGGAACTCCGCCATCGTGGCGGCCGGGCATCGGGCGATCTCAGCCCCCGATCCGGTGCTGACCCCGGTCATCACCGCAGACTTCGCCAAGGTGACCAATGTGACCGGTGCCGCCATGTTGGCGCTCAAGCTCGAGGAAGTCGCCGCCGCGACCTACCAGTCAGCGGTCAGTGCGGTCAGTGCCACGTCGTCGATCAAGGTGGCGGCCAGCATCCATCCCGTCGAGATGCAGCACGCGGCCATCCTCAACTTCGTGCTCGGCCGGTACCCGGTGCCCAATGCCTTCAGCCCTTTGGCTGATGCCCGGCCCCTCACGGACTACACGATGGGTTGATCGTCGCCGAAGCCATCGGTGGAGAGCTGACTGCCTGGTCCCGGTATCCGGTGGTCTGGTCCTGGGCCATGGCACTGGAGGATCGTGCCTCTGACCTGGTGCGCCCTCTGGCGTTTGGACCCAGAACCTGCGGCTGACAGGTGCCTCGGCTGCGTTCTCACCGGAAGCCATGATTCACCGGGAGAAGAAGTTCTCGAAGCGTTTGCCGGGACAGATCCGATGTGAGGGCCGCGGCGAAGGCGTCGACTTCAAATCCTGACACAGGCGCAGTGAACACCGATGAACACAGGACCTCCCACTGTGGCCCGAGCGCGGGCAAGTCGCGCGCCCAAAGAGACATGTCAAAGCGAGTGGGCTCGAGGTGTTTGCTGAGAGCAATGAAGGGTCCTCAGCGGGTGGGCGGGTACATACTCATTGCTCTCAACAGACACCCTCGGGATGGGATGGCCACCCACGGCAACACTTGTCGCCTCTGACGATCCGTGCTACCAATTCAGCAGGCGGGTGCGCGATCGGTGCCCCAAGGCGGTTGGTCTCGATTGATGAAAATTCGTCGTTGGAGGAGTCTGCGGGCCGTGGTCGATGGCTCGTTGGTGTGCGGGAGCGTGGTGATCGGCTCAGTGATCGGCGAGGCGGTGCCCGCCTCGGCTCTCAGCCCAACGAGCATTTGCTGCGAACCGGGCGACGCCGCGCGGACGGCCGTCAATACCGATTCACCAGGGCCAACGCTTCTCGTGCACGAGACCCGCACCGTGACCTTCGCCATCGGCGAAAACCTGAGCCTGCAAGGCTCCGGCACGCTGAGACGCAGCACCAGCGCTCGCACATGACGGAATCTCGTAAAGCCGCGATACAGAGAATCGAGGTGCTCGTCGATGCAGCGCAGGACCTCCATGCTGCCCTGCAGGCGAATGAGGAGGCCTACCGAAAGACCCTCAGGTTGCTCAAGTCCGGCACCGAGATGGGCAAGGCACTGACTGCCGTTGATGTCGCACAAGCGCGATCCCAACTGGAAGGATCGCTCAGGACCTTCGAGGCTGATCGACACCGCGCCCGGTCCCTGATGATCGCCGCGCAGGTTGATGAAGGAATGAACATCAAGCAGGTCGCGCAAGTCTGGGGAATCTCACGCCAACTTGCCGGTCGATTCCTCAAAGAGGCTCAGAGCGACAGCTGAACGTGCCGTGTCCAGCGGCCCCTCTTTGTCTTCGAGTGTGGTGCGCCACACCGGGTCCTGTCGAAAAAGAAGCAGGTGCTAGAACGTTTCGCGAATCGCGCCGTCGGCGGCCTCTTCGAGGATCCTCGTCATAGGAGGTGCACTGTTTCCGGTTTCGCCGGAGGATGGACCGAACCGGTAACGGGCTACCCGTCCAGGTCGAAATGTACTTGGTGAGTGCTACACACCGAGTGTGAAATACCTGTTGCAATTAGACCCTCCCTTTCGTTGAAATACCCGTTGCAACTGCTTGCAATACCTCTTGCAACTGTCTGCAATACCTGTTGCAACCGCTTGAAATACCCGTTGCAACCTTTGAATGAAATACCCGTTGCAACCTGGAGTTGCATTCGAGTGGTCGATACAGCAAAATGCGTGCCGTTAGCGGGAAGCTGCAGACAAGCCCGACGCTTCTGGGGGGAACACCAGGTTTGTGCTGAAGGTTTGTTTGCACGATTGTCACTCAAATTTCCATGTCGGCGGATTGGAACTTACCGGATGCGTTCCGAAAGGCGGAATTTAACAATGTCGAAGCGGTCATCATTTCGCGTCATTTGTGCAGGTGTCGGTGTCTCGGTGCTCGTTGTGATGGGGGTGGTGACACCAGCGGCGGCGACCCACGCGGCGCCAGCTGCGACGCCTTCCGGGCCCGGACGAATCTCCGGAGCAGCCCTCTTGACGCCGACGGCACCGTCTGGCCGGGCCGTGGCACGGTCCACGCCCGCACAGAACTCGGAAGACCCTGCGATCTACGACTCCACAACCAGTTCGGCCCCCGGCCCCCTACTGACAGGGTCGGCCGGCCCCACGGCGAGCCTTGGTTACGAAGCCACATCGGCGTCTGAGTTCGGCAATGAGATCACCTTCGCCGGTGCGGCTCGTGAGCTGAACAACGTCGTGGCGACGGTGTCGTCCTACGGTTGTCAGAGCGGCAGCGGCTACGCCGGCCCGCTCTACGGCAACCCGGGCGCTTGCGTTACCAAGCCGGGAGCGACGTTCCAGGCGCCATTGACCCTGAACATCTACAACCCGCCCGCCGGCGGCTGCCCCTCCAGCGCAACGAACACGCCGTGTGAGCCTGGCAGCCTGATCGCCACCGACACGCAGACGTTCACCATCCCGTACCGCCCTTCGGCCAGCCCCGTCGGTTACAACGGCGACTCCAACTGCAACGGGATCACGTGTTACGACGCATCGGCCAGCCCTCCCGACTGTTTCTATTACGAGTCGGACAACGTGACGTTCGACTTCAGCGCCCAGAACCTCATCCTTCCCAACACCGTGGTCTACGGCGTTGCCTACGGCACCTCCAACTACGGAATCCCCGGAAAGGATCCGGCGAACAACTGCAACACGACCAACAGCGAGACCTTCTCCGGCAACAACACTGTCACGAGCGGCCAAACGTCGGTATCGACGACCGCGGCGGGCGGCTACGCCGGAGTTGTCTTCGGTGACACGGTTTCGGACACCGACGGGAACATCCCATCGAGCGACACCGTGGCGTCTGTGTCCGGCTCGTCGTTCACGCTGGCCTATCCGGCAACCGGTGGCGCTCCCGACACGTCGGACAGTCTTACGTTCACCGGGGAGTGCCCGATCGACTCACTCAACCTCGGGTTGAGCCTGGACCCCGACAACCTGACCGTGGGATCTGACCCCACTGCGGGCAATGTGTTCTGGAACACCACCTACGCCGGGTTCTACTGCGACGACGGTGGCACGGGGAACGCGGATGTGGGGACGTTCCGCTTTGACTCGCCGGGCTCCCCCGGGTGCTGGTCTGAGGACGACGAGGTCCTCAGCACGGTCTCGAGCGGCTCCAACACAGTGGCGGCAACACAACCTGCGAATGACGCCTTCGAGGGCGTCTACCCCGGTGAGACGGTCTCCGACTCGGTCACCCCGTACATAAGCGGCACGGCTGACGGCCACCTGCCGGCCAACGACACGGTGGCCTCCGTCAGTGCCGACGGCAATTCGTTGACGCTGACCTCTGCGGCCGGCACCTTCGCCCCGCCCGTGGACACGAGCGACGTCCTTACGTTCGGCGAAGGAACGGCCCCGTACTACATCCCGGCCGTGGAGTTCAACGCAGGCAGAGCCCCGGTTGTCACAGCCTCGCCGACCAGTCTGTACTACCTCTCCGGGCACGCGATCACCTTCTCGGCGGCCGCCAGGGGGAACGAGACTCCCACCGTGCAGTGGCAGGACTCGGCGAATCACGGGTCCTCATGGTCCAACATCCCCGGGGCGACGTTGACCACGTTCCAAACGGTGGCGACCAGCAGCGAGAACGGTTTGGAGGTGCGGGCCGTGTTCACCAACTCGTCTGGCTCGGCCACGACCAGCCCGGCCACGGCCACCCTGGCCACGGTCCCGGTCGTGACAACCCAGCCGAGGAGTCGGAACTACAGACCAGGGGAGTCGATCGTCTTCACGTCGGCCGCCAGCGGCGGGCCACACCCCACCGTGCAGTGGCAGCTCTCGACGGATCACGGTTGGTACAACATCGCTGGAGCAACCTCGACCACGTTCCGAACGCCGGTGCTCAGCAGCCGCCAGAACCACTACCGGTACCGGGCCGTGTTCACCAACATTGCCGGGAAGGCCTTTAGCAACGCCGCAACCTTGACGAAGACGTAGCGTTGGTGGGCCCTGGAAAATAGTTCAGGGAGCGCTACACCTGAAGAATCGGAGGCGGGGGGAGGCGGTCATGCGCCCCCTCCCCTCCAGGTTCTGCCTGCGGGAGTGTCCGTGGCTTTGCGTGTCTCTGCCCACCGAGTTGTCGGCCAGCGCGAGACGGGGCTTCGACCAGTTTCGGTGTTCGGTTCCGTGACAGTGAAGTAGCGGACTCGGTGACCGAGGTTGATGGCCTGAGAGAAGCGAGGGTCGGCAGTTGAAGAAACATGCTCTGACCTGGCCGTTGTCATGCGACTTCGACCTACGTGCGCCCCCTGGGATTTGAACCCAGAACCTGCGGATTAAGAGTCCGTTGCTCTGCCGTTGAGCTAGAGGCGCTTGTACTGCAACCTATCCCCGGGTGTCGATCGCGATGGATCGGCCCTGGAGACCTGAGGGTGACCGACGGGGCTCGAACCCGCGACCTCCGGGGCCACATCCCGGCGCTCTGCCAACTGAGCTACGGCCACCAAGGAGCCTCTAGTGTGGCACACACCGACGGAGGTTCGGGCCGCCTCAGGGCCTCCCGTGGCTGGCCCCTGTAGCTCAACTGGATAGAGCAGGTGGTTTCTACCCATCAGGTTCCGGGTTCGACTCCTGGCAGGGGCGCCGACCAGGCAGTATGCCGAAATGGGGTTCGGCCATCACCCAGCGAGGCGCACAGAGGCCCTCTGGTTGGGCGAGCGTGGGCATGCTCCCACCCACTCAGGCGTGACACAGACGCTACGCAGGCGCTGAGATCGGGTTCACGACCGGGTGCACCCTCATCAGCGACGGCATACGGCTACCGACCGGGAATCGTGCGGCGATTGTGCCATCCGTGTCGCACCACAAGATCACTTCTCTTGACGCTTCCTTGGTGCCGGTCAATAATCAGCTCCGTCGGAGGGGAAGCGGAATGGTGGGAAGACTCGGCGGCAAGAGGCTCGAGCGTGTGGGCGGATCAGCCACGGTTGCCTTGCTCGTCTTCCTCCTTGGGCTCCTCTCGGTCGTAGATGTTGACGGCGACATCACGACGACAAATCTTCCGTCCGTCTGCTTCGCCGCGACCGCATCGAAGGCCTCCGTGGCCGAAGCGCGAAAGCGCCGGGCTCGCCGCGCTTCCAAACTTCGGCGAAGCGTGCGACTACTACGGCGGACATGTGCACGAATCTCGAGCACCAAGAGCTCGATCCATCGCCCATGCATCCTCCCAATTCGTGGACCGTGATTCGGCGTTCGTCCGAACATCAGCCAGACCTGAAATCCTCCCCGCTTCGGGCCACGAGCCCCGTTGTGGTGCTTCGGCACCGCCACCCTGTCGTGCTGTCCCTTCCGCTGTCCCGCGGCAGACGCAGCCAATTCTCAAGCCTCGAAAGAAGAACTCGATGTCCCTATTCACCATGCGGAAGCGGAGCCACTCCCACCGGGCAGGAGATGCGCCGCCGGTTGGGCCACCCTTCTGCGCCAAGATCTTTCAGCCCACTGCCTTCGGACAAGATGCGCTCGCCGCAGATCTACCCACAGCTCCGGGGAAGCAGGGCTTGCCGTGAGGACCCCGGTCGGCCTGCCAGAGGCGATTGCGGTTCTGACCGCTTGGACGGAGGCGTCCCCAGGCGTACCGCAAAAGGAGTTGTACTGGGAAGTACTCGGCGACTCGATCCTGGGGACGGCCGAAGAGCACGTCCGGTTGACAAACGGCCTCGCGAAACTCGCAGGAATCCTGCTTGTGCGGGCTTCGATCGCGACCGGCGAATCGGAGCAGGAGATCCTGCAGCAGGTTGCCAGCAAGTTCGGAACCTGAGCGGGCCCCTACCTGGGCCCTTGTGCTTACCCCCGGGCGTTGCCGGCCGCCAGAATGCCGGGAGCCGGAACGGTTTCGTCCGTACGGCCCTGAAACGGATCGGGCGGCCCGTTTGGCATCGACTCCTGGCAAGGGCCGCCGTGCGTTGGGCAGGAAGGAGTGACCGGCGATCCGGATTCGGCCTCTGGGTCGACTGCCGACCCGGTTGGGGATCGTTTATCCTGACGGCATCGATCCAGCCACTTGCGTCGCCCGCGGAAGTCGACCCTCATGAGCCTGGGCGCCGCCTGTCGCCGTGCCCGCGGCGGCTTGTCCAGGCGGGTAGGCACCACCCTGGTCTTCCTCCTCGCATCGGCATGGACGGTGACGCTGGCGGCACCCTCGGCTCATGCCGCGGCCGGGCCCGCCAACGCCGGGCCCAGGACCGTCACGGCATCGAGTTTCAAACAGACATGGTCGACCGGCACGCTGCCCGACCAAGGCCAACCGATCGCCCTCTCGTCGCCCATCCCGGCCGACCTCGACGGCCAACCGGCCATGGTGGTGGGCGACCGGCGCGGCCTCCTCTACGCCTACCACCTCTCGAACGGGACGCGGGTAGCCCGATGGCCGGCCACCAACGCCAGCGGACCGATCGATTCGACGCCGTCGATCGACCCGTCGACGGGTCTCTCGACGGTGTTGGTGGGGTCGGGGGACGACGTCGATCCCACCACCGGCGGGTACACAGCCTTTGGTCCATCGGGTGGACAGAAGTGGTTCACCCCGGTCGTCAACCCGCCCTCCGACGCCGCTCCGCTGATCGGGGTGGAGGCGGGAATCAGCATC
>JBEKIU010000161.1:0-17357 GCA_050011635.1 Acidimicrobiales bacterium | reverse complement strand
CACAAAGGACGGGATCGGGCCAGAGGGCACACTCCGATGGCGATTCGAACCCTTACCCCCCTTCGGGCAGGAACCGGACCTCGGGTGGGACACCGACGAGGCCAAGAGTCGGAGGGCACGGGAGAGATGGAACGAGTGAGGCGCGGTCCGACTCAACAGTCCTGGCTTCCCAACCAACTCATGGATGCTCAGTCCCCCGCGTCTTACCCGACGAGGACAACGACCCTCGAGAAGAGAGAGGTTGGCATGACCAAGATCAGACGGAACGGACCCTGCCCGTGCGGTAGCGCCTCGAAAGCAAAACGGTGTTGTCACGGAAACGACAAGGCCAGCGAGATTTATCATCATCTTTCTGCCCGTATCTGCAGAGCGGTAATCCCGGTCCTGTCGCGCCTCGAAGAAGATCAGACCCGGGCTCTTTTCGAAGAGTTGCACTATCTGCCGGAGATCGACACATCACTCCAGCTGGATCTTGGGATCATCACCCTGGACATGAACCGCGCCATCGACGCCATCGACAACAACGACAACGATGAGTTCGTCCAAGCGGCGATCAAGGTTGTGGCAAGCGTCGACTCGTTGGGCCGTCGACTTACGCTGGCACAGGCGGTCCTCACGCTGCGAGAAAAGGGAGACATCCCCACCGACCTGGCCGCAGCCGCTATTTTCGACCTCAACAGGAAGAATTCGACCCTGCTTTTCTCCTCGGTGGCCGAGTCGCTGGCCGCGATAGCCCGCCCGGCGGGATTCTCGCGGGCAGCCAATGGCAGGCTTCATTACTGAAGGCTCGGCTTCCAGCTCCCTTTTCTATTGCCGCGCTTTAAGTCGAAGAGTCCGAAGATGGCCGCGCCCTGGCTTTCAACCATGGATCCGCGAACCATGTACGCAGATGGACTCGTGCCGGATCAAGATCGCCGTAGACAAGGACCCCGTCTCCAGGTGGGATCCGGCGCAAGACATCGGGTGGTGCGAGCCTCCTCACCGACGGGGAGTGGCTGGAGCTTGGCCCACTCCGCCCACCGATCGTCGTCGTAGGCAGTAACAGCTCTTCGTCACCGATGAGATGGCTGGCATAGTCCAGGGTCGAGGGGTCGGAGATGCCTGAGAGGAAGAGTTTGGCGCGGTGGTTGTTGGCCACGGTGGCAGCGCGACTGCCGTAACGGGCATTGATCTGGGCAAGGTCGTGCCAGATCGTGACCAACTGCACCCCGTGACCCGCTGCGGTGGATGCCAAGGCATCGAGATCTGACAACGGTGCGATGTTGGCAGCCTCGTCGAGCACGACGAGAAGCGGGGGGTCCAGGGGGAGCCGGGTGCGGGCGACCTGGTCGTACACGTATTCGATGGTCTGGCGGACGACTGATGCGAACAGCGGAGTGAGCCGGCGTTGATCATGAGCGGGCGCACACAGGTAGAGCGTGTTGGTGTCCTCGAGGAGTCGCCGAGGGTCAATTTCGTCAGGTACAAGGATGTCGTCCCGGCCGGATACGTCGGAGAATGGCTCAAGAATTGTCTCGACCGTCGTGTAGATCGAACTGCGTTGGCGGTCTTCCTTTCCGAAGGTGGACTGGGCCGCATGGACCGCTTCTGGCACACCGGCGGTGACGAGCAGGTCAATCACCTCGACCTCTTCCTGCGTGTGTACCCAACGCACGACGTCGTCCATGCCCCGCCCACCACATGCAGCCGCGAACAGGAGCGGCGCCAGCATCTTTGTCGCCGTGGCGTACCAAAAGTCGCCGTCGGTCATCGTGCCCACCGATGTCTTGGCCACGTCGGTCAATCCGGCGGCGGCCCGACGAGCCCCGGGCCAGGTCCGGGACGCAGGCAGCGGAGACCATTGCGCAGAATCCAATCCCGTCGACCCGGAGGGATCGAAGCACAAGATGGTGCCGAGGGAACGTCGATGTTCGATCGTGCGCTCGAGCAGGTCTGTCTTGACGCTGGCGGCAATGACCGGTCCTTCCCATCCCAGGATCGCCGGAACAGCGAGGCCTGACGTCTTGTGCGACTGGGTCGGGCCGAAGACGATTACCGACTGGGCGCGCTCGGACGCGACAAGGTGGCGACCGGCCCGCCCGAGCACCAATCGGCCGGGCGGTGGCGGCCCCGCGTTGCGGGCGGGCATCACCAGTAGGGGTCGGAGGTCTCTGGGCCGCGCCCATGCCGCACTCATGGACTGAACGGATCGTCGACCCACCCGTGCGCCTCTCCGCCCGCCGCGAGCCATTGAGGCCAGGGGTGGCACCCGGCGCCCGGGAGGGGGTGGGTGCGGGCGCCGGGTGCCGATTTTGGGGCTGCCCTTACCTAGGCGGCCCGACCAGAGGCGATCGGGACCGAGCAGTGCCGCGCCGACGAACGCTGACACTCCTGCAGCGGAGAGCGCGCCGGACAAGAGGGTCATCCGCTCACGCCGGCCCGTATGCAGTTAGTTGATCGCTCTGGGGTTCGAACTGCTGGGGGTGATCGACCAACCTCCGCCGGCAAGGGAAGCCATCGGCCGTGGTTTTGGTCACGGTGTCGGTCATCGCCCGGCCCATATCGCTGCGGTGTCGGACGCTGGATTCTCGGTCGGGACCGCGTCGGTCATCGTTGCGCCGGTCGGGACTCCTCCGCCGGTCGGGACTCCTCCGTCGGTCGGGACTCCGTCGGCCATGGCCTGATCCGTGTCGGTCAGCCACCGCTCGCTCGAGGCCAGCCGATGCTCGACGAGGAAGGACCGTCGGCCGACCTTCCACAGCGCCATGCCCCGCCGCAACTGGGTAACCAGCTCCGCCTCGGTCTCGGTCAGGCCCAGGAGCTCGCCCGAGCGAGCGGCCTCGCCCGGCGACTGGGCATAGACGACCCGGGTCTCCGAGTCGGCCAGCAACCCTTCGGCCAAGTTCACCTGCTCCGATCCCTCGGTTCCCACCGATCGCAGATCGGACAGCCGGTGAAGCACGGCTACATTGGCGACACCAAGAGCGCGCGACAGCTTCCACGACGTCTGCAACCATCTGGCCACCCCGAGGTTGGACAGGATGGCCCACGCCTCATCCACCACGACGATGGTCCGATTGCGGTGCTGGGACCTGGCGGCGCTCTGCAGCCACGCCGCCGCGCAGGCCATGAGAACACCGAGCGCCGGGGAGTGGTACACCGCGGCGAGGTCGAGCACCACCAGTGGGCCGTCAAGACGCAGGCCGGGTGTGGTTGGCCCGTCGAACATCCCACAGAGATCACCGTGAACGAGGCGGCGCAACTCGAGAGCCACGTCCCGACCGTCCTCCATCAGTACAGAACGCGTGGTGCGGAGGGCCTGGTAGGCATCCACGCTCGGATCGAGGAGGGCGTCGACAACCTTGGGAAGTGTCGGCGCAGGTATGTGGGCACGTCCGACCGACCTCTCACCGTTCGACCGGTCGCCGGCCGACTGCGAGCCAGGCCCCCCCGCGCCTCCGGCCAATCGGGTGGCTTCTGCGACCGCGGCGTCGATGGCGGCGCGCTCTCGGGGGAGGAGGTCACGACCGAGACAGGCCACCGCCAGTGACGAGGTGAGGACCACCCTTCGTCTCATGACCTCATCTCCGGCGTCAGAGCCGACGCCCGAAGATGCGCCGTCGGTGTCGAGCGGATTGAGCCGGACCGGTCCGCCGGGACGGAGGGCAACGGGAGCCACTCCCCAGGCCTCGGCCAACGGCCCGTATTCTCCTTTGGGGTCGATGACCCAGGCGCGTCGGCCGAAGACGGCTTGACGCCAGAGGTATGACTTCACAAAGGAGCTCTTGCCCCTTCCGATCTGACCGAATACCACCATGTTCGGATTGGTGATCACACCTTGCCGGTACAGGACGAACGGGTCGTAGATGAACGATCCACCGAGTACGTCCCGCCCGATGAGCACCCCCTCGTGGCCGAGGCCGGCCTCACTCACGAGTGGATAGGCGGCACAAAGGTGACGCGTGGTCGTGATGTGGGCCGGAACCCGAGGTGTGAGGTTCTTCACGTGAGCCCGCGACCCAACGGCAGCGAACATGCGAAGGCGACGTCCTGCGCCCCGTACAGAAGCCGAAGCTCGATGCCGGCCTGTCCCGCGGCCTGCTCTGCGGCGGCACGTGAGGCAGTGAGTTCCTCGGGGCTATCGGCGGTCACTGTCACGTACCCCGAAAACCTGTATTGAGCATGGCCATCGGCCAGCTCGACGTCACGCTCCTCGACGCTCTCCTTCTCCCGGGCATGTCGTGCGGTGGTCAAAAAGCCCCCCCGCCTCCGCAACTCGCCATCGGCCAGGTCAGCGGTCCGGGCCTGGGCCACCTGCCGGGCGGCTCGACTCGGACTGATCGGCTCCATGATCAGACTGATCGAGCGCCGCAACGGGGAGAACAGGAGGGGACCCAGGAACTCGGGGGTGACGTCAACACGTGGCCACTCGGCGATCCAATAGGTGGCGTGCCAGGTTGCATCGGTGTGCAGGGCGTCCCACGTCGGTTCGACGGCCATGGGCCAGGGCCAGTAACTTGCTCGTCTCTCTCGTGGTGCCGTACGCCCGTCCCGACCCACCGACCTACCCGCCACCAGGTCGCCCGAGCCGGCGGAGCCGCCCAAGCCGGCGGGGCCGGCCAGCTCCCCGATTTCCTTGAGCGCGGCCGACGCCCCAGCGATCTCCTGCGCCAGTGCACCGGGACCCAGCACGCCTTCAACACTGACGTCGGCCCCGTCGAGAGCCCGGTGCAAGGACACCACCTCACGAGCCAGCACCCCACCGATCCCGATGGTGCCACTGCCCGAGGATCGGCCGGCCCGCGACGAGCGCCCGGTGCGAACCGACACGGTGACGAGCACTTGATGGCGACGGGTCACGGGAGCGGCCTCGTCCACCAGCGCCCGGTAGGAACAACTTGCCGGTGAGTCGGCACCCAACGCCGCGTTGTTGGCCAGGTGCCTGCGGACCGCGCCGCCGTCGTCTGGCAGACAGGATTCGATCCACTGGACCCGGTGGACCTCGGAACCCTCGCGCGCCATAGACGACAGCACCCTGGCCCACGCGGCGATCCGCCGGTCCTGGTCGCCCGAGCTGAGGAGGGCGAAACTGTGGCCCCGCACCACAAGGGCGGCCGTGGCCGTGCGCGCCCTGGAGTCGAGCACCATGCCGAGCTCCGCCGTCGAGCTCTGAGACTCGAACGGTGTCCCCACCACCGCCAGACCATCGAATACCGTCCGACAGCCGGTGCGGAACTTCGGGTTGACAGGTCGAACGTCGGTCGACCCGGGGCCTGGCCGAGACGTGTCGACCGTCGCCAGCTGGCCACAGGCCGGACCCTGGGCCAGGTGCCGGTGACTCCCGGTACCCGCCGACCACAACCATCGGACGACCAGGGGCAGCCACTGCTCGCCCGTGCGTCCCCGGATGGGCCAGAACGCCACTGCCAACCCGGCCGCCAACCCGACGAGGGCGAACAACACCCCTGCCGCCGACGGCCTGGCCCGGAGAACCACGACGTCGATGAGAAGGCCGCACGTCACCGAAGCGATCTGACCGCCGCGCCAACCGGCGATCACGCCCCTCCGCTCCAACGGGGAGAACCGGTAGCGCACCCGTTGGCCCCCATCGTGCTCAGGGGCCACGGGTACCCTCCGTGTCACGATCGGGTCCTCGAGCTTCAGGTGGCTCCGCCGGCCCGATCGGCGCGCTGATCAGGCGCACGCCGAGCTCGTCCCGACCCAGGCTGTCAGCTCGCAAGGCGCCCGTCTGTCTCGGCAGTGGCTTGAGGCGCCCCGCGTCTCCATGCCCGGTGCGCAACGCCGTCGGTGAGCCCGGACCTCCCGCCGGGCCGCCACCCGAAGAGCGCCGGGCGGTGACGGTGGCCTGGGGGTGGACTGCCCACGCCGGGATGCCATGACCTGGTGACTCCGTAGTCCCGACCCCGGTCGACTCGGCCGAGGATGGCCCCGGATCGGGCCGGGTCCCCTGCGGCCCGTCCCCGCCCGGACCCCCCTCCGCACCCTCCACCCAACCGCTGGAGCGGACACCGCCCCCGAGACCGGAAGGACCGGACGAACCGGCCGGGCCCGGACCACCCGACCCAGAACCCGGACCACCCGACCCAGAACCCGAACCCGGACCACCCGACCCCGAACCCGAACCCGAACCGGCTCCGGCTCCGGCGACCGAACCGCCCAGAAATCCGCCCATCGAGCCCGACGCGCCGCCCGACAGCGAGCCGGTGGTCGCCCGTATGGCCACCTGAGCCAGGCCCTTGACCGGAGCGCTGGAGCGGTTGCGGGCCCGATGGCTGACGGATTCGAGGTGGCCGACGGCTCCCGCCTCCAAAAACGGCAGCAGGCGGAAGAGCGCCCAGGGGGCGAACGCCGCGAACAGGAGGAGCGCGGCGCCGCCGAGCACGGCGGCGAATCCTCCGCCAGAGCCACCAGGCCCGGAACCACCACCGGGAGCGGCAGTGGCAGCGGCACCGCTCCCTCCCCCGGGTGCCGATGTGGTCCCCCCGGCCAGGGCACCGGCGGCCAGACTCAGGACCGCCACGATGACGAACTTCCCCAGTACGAGGGCGACCAGGGTGTCGACGAGTCGACGACACCAGTGGGAGATGGCCGGCCACGCCAGACTGGCGAGGGCCAGCGGGAGGAAGAGAACGGCCACATAGACGGCGGCGGCCCGGATCAGAAGCTCGACCCACACCATCAATGCACCGAACACCACTGCGAGCCCGCCCACGAACATCACGAATGCAGGCGCCGACGTTCCATTGCCGGTCACCGACAACCCCACGGCAACCGACGCCAGAAAGTGTCCGCTGTCGAGTCCGGCCCCCTGGGCGATGGCTGCGCTCATGGCATCGGTGATCGCGAGCCCGAGCTGGACCAACTTGACCGCCACGGCCGTCAGCAGGATCGAAAGCGGAACGTTCACGAGGACCGACCGGATGAGCGCCGAGGCGTTCTGCCGGTAGATGGACTGCATGATCCCGAGGAGGAGAATGGGCACGATCACCACGCCGGCCAGGGCCGCCATGATCTCGTAGTGGGTCGTGAACCAGGATGCGCCCAGATCAATGGTGGTGGTGGTCGCCATCACCGAGCCGATCTGGCGCAGCAACCAGGTCGCTCCGTCGGACACCCAGCTCCCGAGCGCGTTGAGGACACTGCCGACGCCGAAGCCGACCAGACTCGAGGCGGCCGACCCCACCACGTGCTTCGCCCCCGAGGCGACCTGGCACACCGGGCCGAGACCGGCACTTCCGAGGGCTGCGGCGGTCGGCGGGCAGGTGACCCCGGCGATGACCGGTAGGCCCCCGACGGCCACCACTTCAGTGCACGCCCTGTCCGGTGTTGAAGAAGAAGTTGACGATCCCCGGGCCCGCACCGATCAGCAGTGCCGCCAATCCGGAGATGAGCACTGCACGACGGCCGACGAAGCTCTGCTGATAGTTCTGCCCGTGTGATCCGAGCGCCCATGCTGCGGCGCCCACCACCAATCCGACCAGCGACAGCGCCAGGGCCCATCCGTCGAGCCCGTTCATGAGGTGCTGGAGGACGTTCCCACCCGGGAGGGCACTCGTGTCCGGGCTCAGTCGGAGGTTGGCGGAACTGGCCAGCAATCCGTTCCCCCCGATCAGCGGGACCGGGTGGCCGAAGAGCAGGCCCACAGGACCGGGTCGAAGGTTCGGATGGGCCGACAGCAGGCCCACAGGACCGGGTCGAAGGTTCGGATGGGCCGACAGCAGGCCCACAGGACCGGGTCGAAGGTTCGGGTCGAAGGTTCGGATGGGCCGACAGCAGGCCCACAGGACCGGGTCGAAGGTTCGGATGGGCGGACAAACGGGCGGCTACGGAGGCGGATCTCATGGAGAGCCACAGTACGTAAGGCCCACTTCCCTTTCAATACCTTTCATGCTTTTTCATTGTTTTTCTTTCCCCGCAGCGAAGCGTCACGGTCGAGCCACCGGCCTGTCATGCTTAGGCAGTGAAGCCGTATGTGATCGGGTACATAGCGCTGGGCGTCGTCGCCGTCGGCGCGGTGATCCTCGCCAACTGGATGGGGCGGCGGGCCGGCCGTCGCAGCCTGCAACAACGCTTGACAGCCCTGTCCAACCGCCTTGGAGTCGAGCCCCCCGACGAGCGCGGCATCGAACCCCTGCTCAGCCACCTCGAGCGGGTGACCGGCGAGGCCGCCGAAGCGGTCACCGAGGCGAGCTCCGACTCCATCCGCCTCCGAAGGGCGCTCGACACCCTCCCCCAGGGAGTGATCGTCTGCGATGAAAATGGCGATGTGGCCTTCCGCAATGCCCGCGCCGTGGCCTTGATGAACAACCGCCACGGGGACGCCCTGGCCGCACAGGCGGTGACCGAGCTGTTGGAGAACGCATGGCAGGACGGATCTGCGGAACGGACCCTCGATCTCTACGGTCCGCCCCGCCAGACGCTGACCGTGCGGACGAGGCTGGTCGACGACGGGAGGCGGCCTCTCGGGGTGATCGCCATCATCGAGGACGTGTCCGAGCGGCGGCGACTCGAGGAGATCCGCCGCGATTTCGTCGCCAACGTGAGCCACGAGCTCAAGACCCCGATCGGTGCCCTCGGCCTCCTGGCCGAGACGCTCACCGTCGAGCCCGACCCCACCGTCGCCCAGCGCCTGGCCTCCCGGATCAACACCGAGGCCTTCCGGGTCAGTCGTATCATCGACGACCTGCTCGACCTCAGCCGCATCGAGTCCGAAGAGGCCCCGCCCCGTGAGCCCATCTACGTCAACCTGGTCATGGCCGAGGCCGTGGAGCGGGTCAAGTCCGCAGCCGATCAGCGGCGCATTACCATCGAGCTCGATGAGCCCGACCCACCGGTACACGTGCTGGGGGACCGCCGCCAGCTGGTGTCGGCCATGCACAGTCTCCTCGAGAACGCCGTGACCTTCTCCTACGAGGACTCCACCGTGCGGGTGGTGGGAAGCCAGTCCGGCAACGAGGTCAACCTGGCCGTGATCGACGTCGGCGTCGGGATCCCCACCCGCGACCTCGAGCGCATCTTCGAGCGCTTCTATCGGGTGGACCACGGTCGGAGCCGTGACTCGGGCGGGACGGGGCTCGGGCTCTCCATCGTCCGCCACGTGGCCAGCAACCATCAGGGCCATGTCGAGGTCGATTCCCGAGAGGGGGAGGGGTCGACCTTCACCCTCGTCCTCCCCTGTCCTCCGGAGTACTCGGCATGACCAAGAACATGAGCAAGAAATCGGCGGAGCCCACCGACGTCCCCACCGACGTCTCCCAAACCAAGGTGCTGCTGGCCGAGGACGACGAGTCGTTCATCGATGCGCTGGTCATCGGATTGACCCGCGAGGGGTTCGACGTGACCGTGGCCCGCGACGGGAACGAGGCGCTCCGGCTCTTCGCCGCCGACGAGCCCGACCTCGTCCTGCTCGACCTGATGCTGCCCAGGCTGTCGGGCATCGACGTGTGCCGGTCGATACGGGCCAGGTCGACGGTGCCGATCATCATGGTCACGGCCAAGGGGACCGAAATCGACACCGTGGTCGGCCTCGAGGTCGGCGCGGACGACTACGTGGCCAAGCCCTACCGACTCCGGGAGCTGGTGGCCCGCATGCGAGCCGTGCTGCGGCGGACCCCCTCGCTGGACGAGGTACACGCCGGCGCCCCGGCCGGCGCCGGTGCCGCGCTGAACCACACCAACAGCCACGACGGGCCGGGCGCCAGCGCCGTCCTCGAGGCCGGAGGGATCCAGATCGACCCGGACCGCCATCTCGTCTTCGTACGAGGATCGGATGTCCATCTCCGGCGCAAGGAGTTCGAACTTCTGTCCCTGTTGATGGAGAACGCCGGTCGGCTGTTGACCCGCGATGTCCTCATCGACCGGATATGGGGATCCGACTATTTCGGTGACACGAAGACCCTCGACGTCCACATCAAGCGGTTGCGCAGCCATGTCGAGGAGGACCCGTCGTCCCCCAAGCTGATCACCACCATCCGAGGGGTCGGCTACCGGTTCGAATCCCCCCGCGACTGATCGCCGTCGACTGACCGGCCCGGGTCTGGGTCCCCGTCGACCTGACCGCCCCCATCACCGACCAGCCCGGGTCCGGGCCCCCGTCGACCGACCGGCCCGCACCGGACAGAAGCCACAGCAGAGCCTGCGGGATCAACCTTTCGTCGGAATCAGGACCTCGCCCCGTAAGTAGGGACGGAGCACCTCGGGGAGCACGACCGAACCGTCGGTCTGCCGGCCCGTCTCCACCAGGGCGGCCCAGATCCGGGCCCACGCCAGCGCCGATCCGTTGAGGGTGTGCAGAAGCACCGGTCCACCGCCTTTCAGCCGGTAGCGGATGTTGGCCCGCCGCGCCTGGTAGTCGGTGCACCAGCTGACCGAGGAGACCTCCAGCCACTGGTCCACACCCGGGGAGTAGACCTCGAGGTCGAAGGTCCGGGTCGCCGAGGGGCCCATGTCGCCGGCACAGAGATCGAGAACCCGGTACCGGAGCCCGAGAGCGACCAGGAGACGTTCGGCCCGGGAGAGCATCTCGGCCAGCAAGGCCGGGGCCTGGTCGGGCGTGGCGAAGGCGAACAGCTCCACCTTGTCGAACTCGTGCACCCGCAGGAGTCCCCGGGTGTCGCGACCGGCGGCGCCGGCCTCCCGACGAAAGCAGGAGGTGGCCGCGGTCAGGCGGAGCGGCAGGTCGGCCTCGTCAACGATGTCACCGCGGAACATCGAGGCCAGCGGAACTTCCGCCGTCGGGATGGCCCAGAGGTCGTCGCGCTCGATGTGATAGGCGTCTTCTTCGAACTTCGGGAGATGTCCGGTCGAGACCATGGTCTCGGTGAGGACCATGGTGGGCGGCCGGACCTCCTCGAATCCGTCGGCATGGCTGTCGAGGGCGAACGAGGTCAGCGCCCGCAGCAGGCGCGCCCCGAAACCTCGGAACAGCGGGAACATCGACCCTGAGAGCTTGGCTCCCCGCTCCATGTCCAAGATGCCCAGCTCGGCCCCGATCTCCCAGTGCGGTACCCGCTGGGCGTCGGTGTACCCAGGTTCGGAGTCCGGCCACGACCGGGCCACCACGTTGTCGTCGGGCCCGTCACCGTCGGGAGCATCGGGCGAAGGGAGATTGGGCAGGTAGAGCAGCGCCCGGCGGACATCGTCCTGGGCGGCGTCGGCGGCGGCACCGAGGTCGCGCTCCTCCTCACCGATCTGCCGGCTGCGTGCGGCCAGCTCGTCGGCGATCGGGGCCTCGCCGGCCCGGCGTGCCTCACCGACCTGTTTGGACAGCACTTTGACCTGGGCCCGCAGCTCGTCCCGCCGGCCGATGGCCCGGCGCGCCGTCTCGTCGAGCTCGACCAGACGGTCGACCTCGGCCGGATCCACCCCCCGGCGGGCCAGGGCGGCCTTCACCCACGCGCAGTCGTCTCTCACCATGCGGATATCGATCATGACGGTGACAACGGTAGCGTGACCCCCCGTGGAAGACGGCAACACACCCGCACCCTCCCCCGCAGTCGTCTGTGAGGACGTGGTCATCCGCTACGGCGACACCGTGGCTGTGAACCGGCTGTCCTTCTCCGGGCACGCCGGGGAGGTGGTGGCCCTGCTCGGGCCGAACGGTGCCGGCAAGACGAGCACGGTCGAGGCCCTGGAGGGTTACCGAGCGATCGACAGCGGCTCGCTGCGGGTCCTCGGGCTCGACCCCCGACGCGACCATGCCGCGTTGGTTCCGCACATCGGCGTGATGCTGCAGCGTGGCGGCATCTATCCGATGCTCGGATCGACCCAGGTCCTCCACCTCTTCTCCCGGTACTACGACGATCCCGAGGATCCCGACATGCTGATCGAGCTGGTCGGGCTCGGCCCGGTCCGCCGAACCCCGTGGCGGCGGCTCTCCGGCGGCGAGCAGCAGCGGCTCTCCCTGGCCCTCGCCCTGGTCGGAAAGCCCGATGTGCTCTTCCTCGACGAGCCCACGGCCGGCGTCGATCCCGAGGGCCGGCTGGCGGTCCGCTCCATCATCGCCGACCAGCGCGACCGGGGCATCTGCGTGATCCTCACCACTCATGAGCTGACCGAGGCCGAGCGCCTGGCCGATCAGGTGATCATCATCGACCGGGGCCGCATCCTGGCCGAAGGCACGCCGTCGGACCTCGCATCGGGGAGCGCCGACGGCTCGATCCGCTTCACCGCCACGCCCGGGATCGACACCGGGTTACTGGTCGGGGCACTGACCGACAGCTTCGGGAGGGGCGCCGTTCTCGCCGAGGACCCGCCCGGCTCGTACCGCCTGGCGCCCCCGACCGGGGCGGCCACGCCCGCGGTCATCGCCGTCCTCGCCGGGTGGCTGGCCGAACGCGACCTGGCGCTGGGCGATCTGCGCACAGGTCGCTCCCTCGAGGAGGCCTATCTGGCCATCACCGGCTCGCGGGACGGAGCCGAACCGGCCGATGCGGGCTCATCGGATGCGGGCTCATCGGAACGCACCGGGCAGTCCGGCCCGGCCGACCGGGCCGGACGGTCTGAGCGGAACCGAAGAGGCAGGGAAGGCGGAAGGAGCCGCCGGAGCCGGTCGAGCCGGCCACGGGATGAGCGCCGGTGACGCCACTCACCGCCCAGTTCCGGGCCGAGCTGACCATGATCTTCACCAATGGTGAGACCCTCTTCCTGACACTGGGCATACCGGTGGTGTTCCTGGTCTTCTTCTCGGGGGTCCACGTGCTTCCGACCGGGACCGAACACCCCGTCGACTTCCTGGTCCCCGGCATCCTGGCCCTGGCGGTCATGTCGACGGCGATGACCGCTCTCGGTATCGGCACCGGCTTCGAGCGCGGGTACGGCGTGCTGAAGCGCCTGGGTGCCACCCCGCTCGGCCGGCCGCGCCTGATGGCGGCCAAGATCATGGCCATCACCGCCGTGGAGCTGGTCCAGGCCGCGGTGCTGGTCTCGGTCGGATTCGGCCTGGGGTGGAACCCGGGAGGACCGGCCGGAGCCGGTGTCCTGGTCGGGGCGGCCATCGGGGCCATGGTGCTCGGGACCATCGCCTTCGGGGGCATCGGGCTGTTCCTGGCCGGGAGGTTGAAGCCGCTGGTCAATCTGGCCGCAGTCAACGGGCTCTTCGTCGTCCTCCTGCTGCTCGGCGGGATGCTCATCCCCCTGGGCAAGCTCCCGGGGTGGCTCGCCGGCATCGCCCGGGTGCTGCCCGCGTCGGCACTGGCCGATGCGTTGCACGGCACCCTCGGGCACGGCACGCCGGTCGCCGCCCGAGACTGGATCGTGCTGATCGTCTGGGCGCTGGCGGCGCCGGTTGCGGCCGGTCTCACCTTCGAATGGGAGTGAGTAGGGAATCGAGGAGTGAGTAGGGAATCTAGGGTGAGCAGGGAATCTACCCGGCCCGACCGTTTGAGCCCGCTACCTCGCGGTTCCGTCCGTCGGGCCACCCAGGCGCTTCAGCCACTGCGCCAGCTCCACCGGCTTCAGCGCCCCGCGTACATGCCCGATGACCTTGCCGCCGGCACCGATGAAGAAGGTCTGGGGATCGCCGTAGATGCCATAGAGACCGGTGCTCACCCGGCCGTCATCGGTCACCACCGGATACCTGATCCCCGCCTTCTGCACGAAGGGGATGGCGCTGGACGCCGGGTCGAGCGTGTCCACGCCGATGAACTGGATCTCCGATCCCTTGGCCTGCTCGGCATCGGCCGTCCGGGCCAGAAGGGGAGTCTCCTCCCGGCAGGGCTGGCACCACGAGGCGAAGAAGTTCAGTACCACCGGGCGATGGCGCTGCTTGCCCAGGGCGTAGAGATTCACCTCGGGCCCCCCGGTCAGGGACGGAAGTGTGAAGTCCGGCGCCGCGCTGCCGATGCCCGCCGGTCCGGGGTTCGAGCCCGGACTCGATGTCGGGCTGAGCCCGACGAACAGCACGACAGCCAGCACGACGGCGATGACCGAGCCGATGATCAGTGAGCGGAGGCGCCTCGGGGCCGGCGGCGATGTCGGGGCCGGCGGCGATGTCGGGGCCGGCGACGATGTCGGGGCCGGCGATGTCGGGGCCGGCGATGTCGGGGCCGGCGACGATGGCGGTGGGTCGGTCGGGCCCGGTGCGCCTTCGTCGGGGGGTGTGCCTGTCAATGCTTGGTGAAGATGTCGACCGCCATCAGCACGAAGAGCAGTGTGAGATAGGTGATCGAGTAGCTGAACAGCTGCATCGCCGCCTTCGGGGTGGCTCGTTGCCAGAGGCGTAGCGCCAGGAGGACGAACACCGCCCCCAACACCGAGGCCGACACGACGTAGATGACCCCGAGTTTCGCCACCATGGCCAGAAGCAGTGACACCGCGACCAGGACCACGCTGTAGAAGAGGATCTCACGGGCGGTCCGCTTGAATGTGGCCACCGCCGGCAACATGGGAACACTGGCGGCCTGGTAGTCATCCTTGTACTTCACGGCCAAGGCCCAGAAGTGCGGCGGCGTCCAGACGAAGATGATGGCGAAGAGCACGACCGGGGTCCACGACAGGCTGTCGGTCACCGCCGCCCATCCGACCAGCACCGGGACCGCACCGGCCGCCCCACCGATGACGATGTTCTGGCTGCTGGTCCGCTTCAGCCACATGGTGTAGACGAAGACGTAGAACAGCGTCGCCGATACGGCGAGGGCCGCGGAGAGCAGGTTCACCCACGCCCACAACTCGACGAACGCCACCACCTCGAGGGTGATGGCGAAGATGAGGGCGTTGCGCGGGCTGATCGCGCCGGTGACCAGCGGGCGGTTGCGGGTACGGTGCATCAGCTTGTCGATGTCACGGTCGACGACCATGTTGATGGCGTTGGCCCCGCCGGCGGCGAAAGCGCCTCCGAGCAGGGTGGCCACCATCAGCCACAGCCGGGGGAGCCCTCGCTGGGCCACGATCATGGTGGGCAGCGTGGTGATCAGGAGGAGCTCGATGATCCGAGGCTTGGTGAGCGCGACATAGGCGCTGAGGCGGGCTCTGGCCGGGAGACGCTGGGCCAGGACGACTGCGGGAAGCGCCATTGGCGAAACAATAGTGCGAACCTCAACCCGGCGTCCCCCCACGGCGTCCCCCACCGAGGCCCCCCACGGCGTCCCCCATCGAGGCCCCAGGCAGCCGGCCCGCCGGGGCCGGTACGATGAGGAAACGGTGTCCTCCCTGCGTATCGGCCCTCGTCCATTCCTCCTTCTCTGTCGGGTCACCACGGCCACGATCGTTGTCAATGTGGTGACCGGGGCCGCCGTCCGCCTGTCGGATTCGGGCCTCGGTTGCCCCGACTGGCCGACCTGCTCGGAGCAACACCTGACCCCCCCGCTCAGCCTCCATCCGGTCATCGAGTTCGGGAACCGACTGGTCGTCACCCTCCTGGTGATCGTCTGCGCCATCACGGTGGTGGCCTCGTTTCTGCGGCGACCGGTCCGGAACGACCTGCGGTGGCTCTCGGCCGGTCTCATCGTGGGGGTCCTGGGCGAGGCGGTGATCGGTGCCTTCGTCGTCTATACCAAGCTCAACGCCTACGTGGTCATGACCCACTTCATGGTGGGCATGGGCCTGCTCGCGGTCGGGGTGATCCTGACCCTCGAGGCCGGCCACCGTGCAGGCCGGGGCACCCTGACGGTGGCCCGGAGCGCGCTCTGGCTCACCCGGGCACTGCTCGCCCTCATCGTGGTCGTCCTGGCGGCCGGAACAGCCACCACCGGCGCCGGACCGCACGCCGGCGGGACGGGGGCCAAGCGGGTCCCCATCGGTCTCGAGGACATGACCCGGATCCATGCCGAGATCGTTCTCACCGCCGTGGCCGTGCTTCTGGTGCTGCTCTGGGTGCTGTGGCGCACCAACGCCCCCGCCCGCGCCCAAGATGCCGGTCGGGTCCTCCTGGCCGTCATGGTCGCGCAGGGGATCATCGGCTACACCCAGTTCTTCACCCACCTTCCGGCCCTCCTGGTGGGAATCCACGTCTTCGGGGCATCCATGGTGTGGGCCACCGCCCTGTGGTTCCACCATTCACTGTCCGACCACCGGGCCGAACCGGCCGAAGGGTCCGACTCCGACGCGGTGCGGGGGCCGGACGTGGTCTCGTCGACGCAAGGTTCCGATCCTGACGCCGTGTGGGAGCCGGTGTGATCGGTGACGCCGGAACGGGTGGTCGCCTCGCCCGCGCCCGCCAGGCAGAGACCCTGCCGGTGGAGGCGGAGCGCCCGGACCTCGACGAGGCGCGGGACACCGATCGGCCGTGGCTGGTCATCGTGTGGAACGACCCGATCAATCTGATGTCGTTCGTGACCTTCGTCTTCCAGAAGCTCTTCGGCTACTCGAAGGAGAAGGCCACCAAGCTCATGCTCGACGTCCACCACAAGGGTCGTGCCGTGGTGTCGTCGGGAACCCGCGAGCGCGCCGAGCTGGACGTCTACCGGCTCCAAGAGCACGGGTTGTGGGCCACCATGGAACAGTCCACGTGAGTCCACCGATCCGGCGTCGACGCGACGGCCGGTATGCGATCAAGCTCGACCCGAGCGTGCGGGCTGTGCTCACCACCATGTCCGAGCAGCTCTCCCCGATGATCGGTCCGGATGAACCGATGACCCGCAGGCTCTTCCCGCCGGCCTACACGGAGCAAGCTGACCGGGTTGCCGAGCAGGAGTACCGCTCCCTGGTGGACAGCGCGCTGGTCAACCACCACCGGCAGGCATTCGCCGTGGTCGCCGAGACTGCCGAGGCCGATACCCTCAGCGAGGCCGAGCTGAACGCCTGGCTGTCGGCGGTGGGGTCGATCCGGCTGGTCCTCGGTACCCGCCTCGATGTGAGCGAGGACATGACCGCGCCGGATCCCTCCGATCCGACCGCCCCCGAATACGCCCTTTACGAGCTGCTCGGTCAGCTGCAGTACCTGATGATCGACGTCCTGTCGGCCGGGCTCCCCGATGAGGGCCGGCCGGAAGGGGCCCTTTGATCCCTCTGCTAATCTCCAAAAGCCCCGATCGGGTCTGAGCCCCCATCGTCTAGCGGCCTAGGACGCCGCCCTTTCAAGGCGGTAACACGGGTTCGAATCCCGTTGGGGGTGCCGTATGCCCCAGCGTCTGTGCTGGTTGGGGACCTGTGGTGCAGTTTGGAGTGCACGCCGGCCTGTCAAGCCGGAGGTCGCGGGTTCAAATCCCGTCAGGTCCGCCACCTCGGTTCGCCGAGGCGGGGTCGGGTAGCTCAGTTGGTAGAGCGCGCGCCTGAAAAGCGTGAGGTCACCGGATCGACGCCGGTCCCGACCACCGGATGGGTTGCCTGCTGTGCCGAGCGGGCCCAGTCCAGTCCCCGGGCCAACCCGGTGTACCCGGTGGCCCTCCCCTACGCACCCGTTCCCAGCGTCCCGGAGCCAG
>JBEKIU010000160.1:0-9809 GCA_050011635.1 Acidimicrobiales bacterium | reverse complement strand
GCTCCGGGAAGTAGGTCGGCTGCCAGTCGACCGTGGCCTCCTGGAGAGTGATCGGCATTCCCAGAACGGGCGGACGGCGGAGGCTGGCCGCCCAGCGGCCGAGGCGCTTGGTGTCGAACAACTGTGGTTCAAGCATCCGGCCGGATGCCTTGGCGCCTTCCATCTCCGGGTGGTAGTCCGGCCAGGACATGGCGCTGAGTCGCAGCCCGGTGCGCTTCTCGAGGTCGGCCACGATGCCGGGGCCTTCGTCCACGTAGCGTTCGAGCAGGTCCGGGGGGGTGCGACCGGCGGTCATCCGGGTCATGTAGGTGAGCGCCTCTTCCCTGGTGTCCTCGAGGCCGAGCTCGGTCATGTGGTGGTTCTGGGGCATCCAGATGCCGCCGCCCGAGACCGCAGTCGTACCCCCGACCGACGAGGTGCGCTCGACCACGGTGACCCGGGCTCCGCTGTCGTGGGCGGTGATGGCCGCGGTCAGGGCCGCCACCCCTGTCCCCACGACGACGACATCGGTCGCCGCCATCGGCGAGGGTGGGTCCGTCGGGGGCACGGTGGCCTCACCCACCCCACGACGAGGCCAGGTAGCGGTCGAGCTCGCGGTGCATCTGGGTGATGCCGGCCTCGTAGGTGTGTGACAGGCGCGGGCCTTCGAAGCTCTGACTGTGGACGCCGCGCTGCTGGCGACCGATATTCGAGAAGTCCTGCAGGGGGATGCGCGGCCAGTGGTCGGTGTCGTCCGGTGCGTACGGGCCCTCGACGAACGGTCGCGGGATCTCGTCGCCCCGGGCCGGGATGGTCAGCGACCACACTTCGAAACGACACGACTCGGGGTCGGCGCCGTTCGGGCGCGCCCGGTAGACCAGGGCATTGCCGTACTGCGGGAGGACGAAGTAGTTGGGGAACATGAAGAACATGCCGCCCCATCTGGCCAGGGCGGTGGGATCGGGCGGCGGGAGTGGGATTCCTGCTCCCGCCGCATGCTCGTAGATGGCCTTGACCAACTCGGCACCGAAGGTGCTCCCATCGGGGATGGGCCGGAAGCGCATGCCCTCGACCACCTGCACCTCACGGGGAAGGGTCATGGCCTCGAGCCCGCTGCTCAGGAGGCGGACCGACTCGAGAATGGCATCGACCTCGTTCACCCCGACCTGCTGCCCTTTTTTCGCCTGTGCGTTGGGCCTGAGCTGGAAACTCGAGTGCCCACCGTCGTAGACGGAATAGGCCAGGCTGTCGGGGTCGTAGCTCTCGGGGTGGCCGAGCGTGAGCTGGGGGTGGGTCTGGGGGACGTGGTAGCCCTCCATGAAGGCTTCCTGCGCCATCTTCCAGTTGGCCGGCAGGATGACCTCCTTCCACCAGTGCACCCTCATGTCGGCCACGCCGAGCGGGTCGAGCAGGCTGGGTATGGGATCGAGCGCTTCCAGCAGCGGCGGCGCGGCGGGATCCAGGTTGATCCACGCGCAGCCGCCCCAGAGGTCCACCCGGGCCTGCCGGAGGCAGAGCTCGTCGGGTTCCAGCAGGTGCTGGTCGAAGGCGTGGGCACCGAAGACGAAGGAGTTTGTTCCATCGAGATCCCACCGCCAGCCATGGAACGGGCAGATGATCCGTCCGTCCGAGAAGGTGCCCGTTCCCTTGGCCAGCTCGGTGGCCCGGTGACGACAAGCGTTGAAGTAGGCCCTGATCGTCCCTTCGTCCACCCGGACCAGAAGGATCGACTGATCGCAGATGGTGTATTCGACGTAGTCGCCGGGCGCAGGGATCTCTTCGAGCCGGCACGCCATCTGCCAGACGTGCGGCCACAGCTGCGTCCGCTCGAGGTCGGCGAACCTCTGGTCGTAGTACCGCTCGGCGGCAACGAAGCCGCTGCCGCCCACCGCGTGCGGCACGTCGTGGTGGGCGGCGGCCTGGGTGTCCGGGCTGTCGGCCTGAAGCCCGGTGTCAGTCATCCGCGACCGCAACGGGTGCACCCAGCATGGTGATGGCCCGCTCCCTGAAGCGCCAGCGGTGCCCCTGGCGGGCGAGCACGTCGTCGTAGCGGCCGGCGGCCACGATGGTCGGGCCTTCCGGGGTCGGGCGGACGAACAGGTAGTCGGTGGAGACCCTGGCCGAATCCCCGTCGACATCGACCAACGAGTTGCTGGTGACATGTTGGCCGCGGCGCTCGGGCGGCATCATGGCCTCCATCAGTGTGCGGATCGAGTCCCGACCCTCGGTCACCTGCCCGGAGAGGACGAACCGGGCATCCTCGGTGAACAGATCGGCCCACTCCTCGAACCGCCCGTCGTCGCAGCGCTGACTGTATTCGCTGAGGGTACGCCTGATCTGGTCCTCGTCCTCCCCCACTGATCTCCCCTTCAACGATCTGAACTGCCGACCGGTTGCGGCCCGTCGACCGAATGGCGCACGCTGAGGCCCGACCAGGTGCACAGGACCCCGGTCCTTCCGCGTGTGCGGTCCACCCGCGTCCGGCCCATGATATGTCCGGCTACCGCCCGGCTGCTGGGGGCAGGTCCCCGCTCAGCTCCCCGATGATCTCGCCCACCGGATAGGTGCCGCCCTCGTCCCCGATGCGCCGGAGCACCCCGGCGACCGGCGCGGATATCTCGGTCTCCACCTTGTCCGTCTCCAACAGGTAGATCGGTTGGTCCTGCTCCACCCGGGCACCATCGTCGACGAGCCACTCGGCCAGGGTGGCTTCGGTCATCTCCATGCCGAGCTTGGGTATGCGGATGTCGATCGTCATCACCACCTGGAAGCGGCCGGATCCCGCCGGCGTCTGCGCGGCGCCGACGGTGAGGAGGCACACTCTAGGCAGACGTCACCTGGCGATGACGTCTGTCGCCACGGCGCCGGAATCGCTCCCGACAGGGGCCGGCACGCCAACACCCCCCGGGGGACGCGGCGGCAACGTTGCGCTAGCTTCTCGGGCGGCAGGCTGACCAGGCAAACCTTTTCCGACAGGAGCACGCCATGGAGACCCGAACCCTCGACACCGTCATCTACGAGAAGGACGGTCCGGTCGCCTGGATCACCCTGGACTACGCCGAGAAAGCCAACGTCCAGTCCTCGGGCCTGGTCTTCGACGTCGACCAGTGCCTGGATGACGCCGATCGGGACTACGACATCAAAGTGGTGGTTGTCAAGGCCAACGGGCCGGGCTTCAGCGCCGGCCATGTGGTGCGCGGCGCCCCCGGGACCGAGATGCGCGAGATCGACGAGAGCACGGCCAGGCTCGGCAGCCCTTGGAAGGGCCAGTGGGAGATCTACGGGACACCCGTCCTCAAGCTGTGGGACTTTCCGAAGGTCACCATCGCACAGGTCCATGGCTACTGCCTCGGGGGAGGCACGGTGTGGGGTCTTCTCACCGACATGACCGTGGCTTCGGAGGACGCCTACTTCCAGTTCCCCGTACTCCAGGGCATGGCCATGCCGACGATGGAGACCGGCATCGAACCATGGCTCTTCATGAATTGGAAGAAGGCGTCGGAGTACATGTACACCGCGCAGCAGCTCGGTGCGGCTGAGGCCAAGGAGATGGGGCTCATCAATCGGGTCGTCCCCATCGAGCGCCTCGAGGACGAGGTCAACGAGCTCGCCTTCCACGTGGCCCAGGCGCCGCTGACGACGCTCATGGCGGCCAAGGCGAACATCCGGCGGGCGTGGGACCTGATGGGCCTACGTACCCACCTGCAGCAGTCGAACGACCTGTTGACGGTGGCCACCCAGGCCACCGACGTGCAGGAGTACATCCGCGGCGTGTTCCAGGAGGGGCTCCGGCCGCGGGATGCGTCCAAGCGCAACGCCGAACGGGCCAAGGTGCTGGCCGCCGAGTCGAAGGCGCGCCGCGCCGCGCCCTGAGGGCCACAGTCCACGGCACACTACGACCTGCTCACACTGGACCAAGGCGGAGTACAATTCTGTCATGGCCCCACCTGACACTTTCGCAGGGTCCGACGATACGGTCGACTTCGAAGGTGAGCCCGACGAGGTCCTGAAGGTGGCCCTCGGAGATGAGGTCGGTGACGGGGACGTGGACCAGATCGAACCGGTACTGGACAAGTAGCGATGCGAGTCACGCGCGGCCATGAAGCCGAAGCGATTGAGGCTGAGATGTCGAAGAAGCCGAGCAAGGTCGGCATGTTGGTCCTGAGGCTCTTGGGCTACAAGGAGATGCCGCCCCCGCCGCCTTCGGACCAGGGCGGCCACCAACATCCGTAGCTGGTGCCGGGCCGGGAACGGGACGGCGGAGACCCATTCGACCGGCCCGGCGAGTCGACGGTAACCGGTGGACCTGAGAGGGAGCTGAGTGTCACGGCGCCACCCACAGAACGGTTCAGACCTGGGGGTTTGTCACGTCACATCGTCGATCAGGCCCCTGGGCAGTCCGAACCTCACCCGGATGGCGGCTTGAACGTCCGCCACCGGCCGGGTGGCATCGACGGTGACCACGAACTCCTTGCGCTCGAAGATCTCGATGAGCGGCCTGGTCTCCTCGTCATAGGCGGCCAGCCTGGTGGCCAGCGCTTCAGGGTTGTCATCCTCTCGCGCCACCAGCCGGCCACCGCAGACGTCACAGGTGTCCGGCCGCTGGGGCCGGTGGGCGATGAGGTTGTAGTCCAGCCCGCACTGCGAGCACAGCCGACGGGCGAGCACCCGGCGCTGCACCTCCTCGGTGGGGAGGTGCAGGTTGATGACGCCGTCGATGTCGTAGCTCTCGAGGAAGAATTCGGCCTGGCGGGCATTGCGGGGGAATCCGTCGATGATGAATCCGAAATTCCAGTCGTGCTCGGCGAGGCGGTTACGCACGACGGACTCCACCAGATCGTCGGCGACCAGGTCTCCGCGGGTGATGGTGCGCTTGACCTGGGCCCCGAGCTTCGTGTGGTGCTGCACGTTCCAGCGGAAAATGTCGCCCACGCTGACGTGCTCGAGATCGAGATCCTCGGCCAGGAGCTTGGCCTGGGTTCCCTTGCCGCTCCCCTGCACGCCCATGATGATGAACTTGCGCACGCTAGGACCCGGTCCCGGGAGCCGGGCGGGGGCGGCGGGTCACCGGACCACGTATCGGGTGGGCACCCAGGTCTGGCTGTCGATCGGCGGTCGCTTGTAAGAGCGATGCTGGCGGGGCGGAAGCTCGACCGGTTGGTGGGGCACCGCGTCGTAGGGCACGATTTCGAGGAGATGGCTGATGATATTGAGGCGAGCAGACTTCTTGTCGTCGGCGTCGACCACGAACCAGGGAGCTTCCTTGATGTCGGTGAAAGCGAACATCTCGTCCTTCGCCTCGGCGTAGTCGACCCACCGGGCCCGGGCCTCGAGGTCCATGGGACTCAGTTTCCACCGCTTTCCCGGGTTGTTGATCCGTTGATTGAAACGCCGCTCCTGCTCCTCGTCGCTCAGGGACAACCAGTACTTGACCAGAATGATCCCCGAGCGGACCAGCGCACGCTCGAGTTGCGGACAGGTCCGGAAGAACTCGGCGTGCTCCTCGGGGGTGCAGAACTCCATGACCTTCTCGACTCCGGCCCGGTTGTACCAGCTCCTGTCGAACAGGACCATCTCGCCCGCGGCCGGGAAGTGGGCGATGTAACGCTGGAAGTACCACTGCGACCGCTCCCGGTCGGTCGGGGTGCCAAGTGCGACAACCCGGCAGTAGCGGGCATTCAGCCGCTCCATGATCCTTTTGATGGTGCCACCCTTGCCCGCGGTGTCCCGGCCCTCGAAGACCACCACCACCCGAAGGCCCTTGTGGATGATCCATTCCTGCATGCGGACCAGCTCCATCTGGAGCCGCAGCAGTTCCTTCTCGTAGGCCGACTTGGACACGACCGTCGGGTCGGCGAGGGTCAAGGGTTGTCCGACGTCGTCTGCCGAACCATCGCCATGGTCACCGGGCACCTCTTGGGGGGCGTTCTGGCTCACTAGAGTCAAGAGCGTAATGCAGCCGCATTCGCCGGGTGCCCGTCGGGGGGGCCGAAGTTGCGGCCGGGGTGGGTCCGGAGAGCTGCCCGCTCGCCGGTCAGTCAGGAGTCGCAGTGAGCATCGAATCCAACAGCGTCGAAGCCAACAGCGTCGAAAGCAACAAGGAGAAGGTGCGGGCGCTGTGGAGCGCGCTCTACGAGCGTGACTGGGACGCCATCGGCTCGTTGTTCGCGCCGGACAGCGAGTACACGGACGTTCCCTCTCCGGCGGACGATGTGGCCCGGGGACCGGAACAGATCGTGGCCCGGCTGAGGCTCGGGCTCGAGCGGATCTCGGGGTACGAACACGCGCTCCGCCTGATGGTGGCTGAGGGCGATGTCGTGGTGACCGAACATTCGGAAACGTGGCGTTGGCACACGGGTGAAGAGGTCACACTCCCCTTCGTCTCGGTCCACGAACTCCGTAGCGGTGCCATCGTCCGGTGGTGGGACTACTGGGACCTCCAGACCCTGATGGGGGCGGCGCCGGCATGGTGGATCGAGCACATCGCCCAGGGCTACAACTGATCCGGGCCCGTCCGGGGCCCTGTCATTCCCTCAACTCTCGAAGCCGTACACACCCTGGGCGTACCGGTCGACCTTCTCCACGGGCAGACGGAACCGGATGGCTGTGTAGTAGACGACCAGGCTCCAGGCCGTCACCACCACCATGTCCCAGTAGAAGGGGATGTCCATGCGCCCCCCGTCGAACTGCCCCAGGTAGGAGATGAGGGTCATCACCCCCAGGTACGGCCACAGCCAGATGGCCGCAGCCCAGTCAATCGGTGAACGGACCGGGTTGGCGTGGGTCATCCGCGAGATGCCCATCAACGCATAGCCGAGGATGACCGCCACCATCAGCTTCCAGTCCACCTCCCATCCGCTCCAGTAGATGATCAGGCTGGCCGAGACGAACGACAGCGGGGCCAGCACGGGAGCCCAGGGCAGACGGTAGGGGCGCTCGGCATCGGGCTTCTGGTGGCGAAGGGCCCCGAGGGCCAATGGGGCGCCGGCGTACATCAAGACGGTGGCCGAGGTGATGAAGCCGACCAACTTCTGCCACCCGGGGAAGGGCAGGAACAGAAGGAGTCCCATCAAGAAGGCGAAGATGAGACCGAAGACGGGGACGTTCGACTTCTTCGTCGTCCGTTCGAAGATCGACGGTACGTGACCGTTCTTGCTCATGCCGAAGGTGATCCGGCTGGTCGTGGTGGTGTAGATCAGCCCGGAACCCGTCGGGGCGATGATGGCATCGGCATAGAGGATGTACGCCAACCAGGCCAGGCCCAGGCCCTTGGCCAGTCCGGCGAACGGCCCGAAGATGCCGGCGAAACTGAGGTTGGCCCACCCGTGGGCCAGGGCATGCTCCGGCAGGGCGCCGATGAACACCACCTGCAGGAGGATGTAGATGGTGGCCCCGATCAGCATGGAGAAGATGACCGCCCGGGGCATGTCGCGTTGGGGGTTCCGGCTCTCGCCGCCCAGCTGGACGGCCTGTTCGAAGCCGACCAGGGCGAACACCGCCCCCCCGTCGCTCACCGCCCGCAGGACCCCGTGAAGACCGTAGGGGGCGAAGCCACCGGCCCGGGTGAAATTGGAGGTGTCGAAGTGGGTGAAGAAGAGCACCAGGATGGTCAGGGTGGGGATGATCACCTTCCAGGTGGTGATGGCACTGTTGACTCGGACCAGGTAGCGGACGCCGAACAGGTTGATGACCACGAAGAGGGCCATCAACACCACGGCAACCGCGTAGCCGAAGGCGGTGAGGACCGGCACCCCACCGACGGTGTGGGTCAGCCCGTGCCAGTAATTAGAGGTGTAGGTAATGGCCGCCTCCACCTCGATGGGGGCGGTACCCGCGGCCTGCAACCATGAGAACCACCCGAACGAGGCGCCGGCCAGCCCGCCGAAGGCGTAGTAGGGGAACCGGGTCGTCCCCCCACTGACCGGGAACATCCCCCCGAGCTCGGCGTGCACCAGGGCGAGCAGGATGACCGCCACTGACCCGAGGAGCCAGGCGATGATGGCCGCCGGTCCACCGATGGTGGCACAAAACAGGGCGCCGAAGAGCCATCCCGATCCGATGATCGAGCCCTCCGAGGTGAGCAGCAACCCGAAGAACCCGATGTTGCGATTGAGCCCGTCGCCGGTGGTTGCGACCACTGCCTCTTCCATCGCACCTCTCCCCATGGTCGGCCGTGGCGGCCGACTGGCTCCGCACTCCCGCCGGGGCGGGAAGTACGGCGAAATTAGCCGAGCCCGCCCGGGGGGGAAGGGATGGCGGCGACCGACCACGACGCGGCCGTCGTCGCCGATCCGATGATCAGATCACGACCACCGACCGCAGCACCCGGCCCTGCCCCATGCGATGGAAGGCCTCGTCGACGTCTTCGAGCCCGATGGTTTCGGAGACGAAGCGGTCGAGGTCGAGTCGACCCTGCAGGTAGAGGTCGACCAGCATCGGGAAGTCACGGGAGGGAAGGCAGTCGCCGTACCAGCTGGGTCGGAGCCGGCCACCACGGCCGAAGAAGTCGATCATGGGCAGATCGATGCGCATCTCGGGGGTGGGCACCCCCACCTGTACCAGTGTGCCGGCCAGGTCGCGAGCGTAGAAGGCCTGTTCCATCACCTTCGGGTTGCCGACCGCCTCGATGCAGACATCGGCGCCGTTGCCACCGGTCAACGCCCGGACCGCTTCGACCACGTCGCCACTCGACGCGTCGACCACATCGGTGGCCCCGAATTGGGTGGCCAGCTCGAGCTTTCCGCGGTCGAGGTCGACGGCGATGATGGTGGAGGCTCCGGCCAGGCGGGAACCGGCCACCGCAGCACAGCCGACGCCACCGCAACCGAACACGGCCACCGAGTCACCGGTGCCGACCTCCCCGGTGAACATGGCTGCCCCCAGGCCTGCCATGACCCCGCAGCCCAGGAGTCCGACCGCCTCGGGCCTCGCCGACGGGTCCACCTTGGTGCACTGGCCGGCGGCCACCAGCGTCTTTTCGGCGAAGGCCCCGATGCCCAGGGCCGGCGTGAGCGGGGTCCCGTCGCTCAGGGTCATCGGCTGGGTTGCGTTGAGGGTCGTGAAGCAGTACCAGGGACGGCCTCGTCGGCAAGACCGGCACTCACCGCACACCGCCCGCCAGTTGAGCACGACGAAATCGCCGGGCTCCACCGAGGCCACACCGGCGCCGACCGCCTCCACCACCCCGGCCGCCTCATGACCGAGCAGGAACGGGAACTCGTCGGTGATCCCACCCTCCCGATAGTGGAGATCGGTATGGCAGACACCGCAGGCCTGCACCCGCACGACCGCCTCCCCAGGCCCCGGATCGGGGACCAGGACCGTCACCAACGACGTGGGCTCACCGGCGGCCATCGCAACAACACCTCGGACCTCAGATGCCATCTTCTTCTCCTTGTCGCACCGGGCACTTTCTTCCTTGTCGTGTCGACACAGTGTTTCTTGCCGTGCCCGGCACAGTGTTCCATGCCGACACGCCGGTGCTCACCGCCGTGCAGGGACACCTTCTTGCCGGCCTGTCGCGGGGTGAGTGACGAAGCGGGCGCAACGAGCCGACCACGCCCCCCCGTCCCCAATTGTGGGGAATTCGGTCCGTGGAGCCAACCGAGGTTGACACCGTCAGGTCCTTACTTTATGTTTAGCTGAGTAATCCACTAGGTTTTGTCGGGTTTGGTAGGGGCCATGAGCTTCTTGGTCGACCGTCCTGGCGCCGAACAAGGAGCGTTCATGAAATTCTTCCTGCGTACCAGGAGCATCCGTATCGTCGCGGCTCTGGCCATCGCCTCGGGCACGGCCGGGCTGGCCAGCCTGACCGCACTGAGCGGCCCCTC
>JBEKIU010000159.1:0-9948 GCA_050011635.1 Acidimicrobiales bacterium | reverse complement strand
TCGGTGACGGATCTCGGAAGTGGAGGACTGGAACCCAAGGAACCCTAACTGTTCTACCCATAGACCTTGTTGACGCGGAGATCCCCCAGATGAAGTGAGCCCCCGAGGCAGTGTGGAGCTGTTCACACAACCACACAGCCCCCGGGAGGCTCACCATGCACCGTAATGCTCCACTCACCCCAGAAGGCAGACTGCGGCTCTGCAACCTGATCGAGGACGGCTGGCCGGTGGCCGCGGCCGCCGAATCCATGCGGATCTCCCGCCAGACCGCCCACAAGTGGTGGCGGCGCTACCAGGGCGCGGGGATCGCTGGCCTCGAGGACCGCTCCAGTCGGCCCCGAAGGTGCCCGACCAAGACCCCGGATCGTATGGAACGCCGTATCGTCGAGTTGCGGCGACGTCACCAGCTCGGACCGGCGCGACTGGCCCCGAGGGTCGGGATCCCTGCCTCGACCTTCCATCGGGTGCTCCAGCGCCACGGGGTGAGCCGGCTCTCCGACCTCGATCGCAAGGGTGGGCGAGTCATCCGCCGGATCGAGACCACCCATCCGGGTGAGCTGGTCCACATCGACGTGAAGAAGCAGGCCAGGATCCCCAAGGGCGGTGGTTGGCGGGTCAACGGCGTTGAACACAAGAACACCGCCAAGTCCCGACCCCGTATCGGCTACGCCTACATTCACTCGGCCATCGACGCCTACAGCCGCCTGGCCTACTCCGAGATCCATGCCAACGAGCAGGCCACCACGGCCATTGGGTTCTGGCGTCGGGCCCGTGAGTTCTTCGCCAGCTACGGCATCACGGTCGAGCGAGTGCTCTCAGACAACGGTGGCTGCTACCGAGCCAAGGACTTCACTGCCGAGCTCGTCTCCGCCGGCATCAAACAGCGGTTCATCAAGCCCTACCGCCCCCAGACCAACGGCAAGATCGAACGCTTCAACCGGACCCTGCAGAACGAATGGGCCTATGCCCGTCCCTACCGCTCCGAGGCGGCCAGAACCCGGGCCCTGGACACATGGCTCCACATGTACAACCATCATCGGCACCACACGGCCATTAAGGGACCACCCGTCAGTCGTGTCAACAACCTGATTGGGCAGAACAGCTAGGTGTCCCATCGGAGACCCAGGATCGCGATGTCGTCGTCCGATCCTTTTGAAGTCAGCTCCTCGACCACATCGGAGAGGAGCCGATCGAGCGGTCGGTCGCTCCGGACCACCGATTGCCGAAGATGTTCGAGTCCGGTGTCGAGCAATTCACCCCTCCGTTCGACCAGGCCGTCCGTGTAGGCCAGGAGCGTACAGCCATCCGGAACGTGGATCGACGTCGACGGGTACGACGCGTCGAGCACCGTTCCGATCGGTGGACCAATGACCAAATCCACGAAGGTGCCTTGCCCCTTGCTGACCAACAGTGGAGGCAGGTGCCCCGCACTCGACAAGGCAAGCTTCCGCCGGTCCTGGTCGACATGACCGCAGAGGACCGTAGCGAAATGGCCTTCCCTGCCGATATCGAGCAGCGAGCACAATTTCGTAAGGATCTGACTGGGTGCGTCGCCCTGGGCCGCATAGGCACGGATGGCAAAGCGCAGGGAGGCCATGACCACCGCAGCCTGGATACCCCGGCCGGAAACGTCGCCCACCACGAAGATGAAACCACCATCGGGGCAGGAGATCGCGTCGAACCAATCGCCTCCGATCTCCATGACGTCGATGCCGGCCACGTACCTCGTGGCTATCTCGATTCCGGTGATCTCCGGAACGAGGCCCGGAAGGAGAGCGTGCTGCAGGGACAGAGCCAGGTTCTGCTGCTCGCCGTACAGCAGCTCGTTCTCCTCGGCAAGGGCCTCGGCGGATCGGCGGCGTCGGACCAGGCGCTGCGTCATCACGGCCGCTCCGATGGCCAGTAGAGCTCCGACCAGGATGACGACGGGTGTGACTCTGCGGGCGAGGCTGCCACCGAGTGGTTGGGTCGGTGTGCCCACCAGGGTCAGTTCCGTGTTTGCGAACGGGATCGTGGTTGTTGCGAGCTTTCCAGTGATCGGCAATTGGCCCGTCGTGGCTTCCAACAGGTTCCGTTCTTGCACTTCCCGCCCGAGGTAGAGGGCGAAGTTTAGATTCGGGAATTCCGACGACTGGGGAAATTCGATGTGGTGATGAGGCGGCAGGAGGTATTCCGCGTACACCCCCAGTCCCGGCACGGATCCGGTGGCGGCATAGGAGAGGCCGACCCGTGTTCCGGCATCGAGCATCTTCCCGACCGAGAGCGTCGAGGAGGCATGAGGTTCGGAGACGAAGTCGCACTGGGCCGCACCCGCCGTTGCCGTCTCTGCGCTCGGAGTTCCGAGGGAGGCGAGCACTGCCGGGGCACCACCTTGCATACCGCACAGGGCCACGTAGGCGAAGGTGCCGGCAGGCCCGACGTAGGGGCGGATGAACTGGGTGAATGGGGCGGTCCGGCCGCCGGTGGCCTCTGCAATCGCCGCTCCGGAGGCCAGGGGGGTCTCGAGGGTCGGAAGCACGCCGGAGACGACGGTCCCCGCCTCGTTCACCTGTACCTGCAACAGCCGGTTCTCGTTTCGATCGTTGACGGTGGCGGTGACCCATGCGAGTGCGGCGGTGATGGCGAATCCCACAATCAGGACGAGGATCGCCATTGTGGCTACAGATCCTCCCTGACGCCGCGATCCTGACTCCGCACGGTTGACAGAGCTCTTGTCAGCCAACGCGACCCCGACTCAGCTCGTCACCAACCGGCGCCGGCACTCGGCCGACCCCTGACCAGCCTCAACGAGTCCATTCCATACAGTACCGCGACCACTCCCGATGAAATGTCTGGCGCTCCATGTCCGAGGGGCGCGACGAACAGTCCAGCCGTCACTACGCGAGAACGGACCCGAAGAACTGCTCCAAAGCTTTCCAATGGCGCTCGGCAGCGTCGGCATCGAAGCTCGGATTGTCGGGAACGGCGAAGCCGTGGTGGGCCTGATAGGTCTCGATGGTGTGGGTGACCCCGGCCTCGCTGAGGGACTGCTCGAGCAGATCCTTCTGCTCGTCGGTGAACGACTGGTCCTCAATCGCCCCCGCCACATACACGGCCGCCTTGATGGCACTCGCCTTGTGGTGGGGGCTGTCCGGGTCGTCGGCCTTGGCGAGGTTCCCGCCGTGGAATGAGGCTGCCGCGGCGATGCGCTCGCCCAGGTTCGCAGCGGTGAGAAGCGAGAGCCGGCCGCCCATGCAATAGCCGGCGGTGCCCACCCCACCGGGCTTCTTTTCGGGCAGGGATTCGAGGTAGTCGACGAAGGCAGCGGCATCGCGTACAACCAGGTCGGCCGTGTAGCCCTGCATCATGCCCATGATCCTCTCCGCGGTCTCCTTGGTCGAGAACGCGGTGCGCATGTCGACCGGATCGTAGGGACCGTTGCGGTAGTAGAAGTCGGGCACCAGGACCACGTATCCAAGTTGCGATAACCGCTCACCCATCTGACGAATGACATCACGCATCCCCCCGGCGTCGGGGAACATGATGACCGCCGGCCAGGGCCCCGTTCCAACAGGAATGCTGAGCGCTGCCGGGCAGATCCCATCTGCGGTCTCGATCTCCACCGAGCGTTGCGTCACGGTGACTCCCTTCTCGTACTGGCTTTCGGACCCTGCGGGTAGCCCTCTTGACGGTACGGTATCGCGCTCGTCCGGCGCCCGTCAGGCCCAGCGAAACGAGAGCCTTCTCTACGTCCTCTGCGACCATCGACGGCGGGCCATTCGGCATGTCTTCCAGTACAGGTACCTTCTCCATGGGCCATGTTCGCGTTGCCGCAGTTGCTTCGACCTAGGACTCTGGCTGACGGCCCTGTCCCGAACGGATTGACGTAGTTCTCGCTGTTAAAGGTCGGCGGCCGCTTCGTAGCTTCGGCCATTCCAGACTCTCGACGAGACTCCGCACCTGCATCTCGCGTTCGATTCTTTCCATCCAGCGCTCCTCCGTGTCAGTCCGTTTCTCTATCCTGCACGTTGGATGGCTGGGACGTCCTCGTCTTTGTCGCCCAACTGACGGACTTCCGTGGTCACCGGGATGTCCGGTCTGCCACGCCGCTCGCCTTCCGGACATCGTCAGCCCATGTGAGCGGCGATGTCGGCGGGCATGCCGGATCCCGGCTGTCGTGAACGTCCGGGGCCGTGCACCAGGCCGCAGCTGGTGCATCTCGCCGCCGGCCCTGACCCCGGATGCGTTCCTTGCCGTGGTGTGGTTTCCGATTCGTGTGTTCGGGTCCGCACCATCAACGAATGGGAAGAAAGAATGACAGATAGGTTGGCCCGTGTGCCGAACCAACAGGAGGATCTGCTCATGACGAACCACCGAACCGGAACCCGTGAAGAGTGGCTCGCAGCCCGGCTCGAGCTGTTGACAGCTGAGAAGGAGCTGACCCACCGGAACGACGACCTGGCTCGCCGGCGCCGGGAGCTGCCGTGGGTGCACCTCGACAAGGGATACACCTTCGACACCGAGGACGGCGAAGCCTCGCTCGCCGACCTGTTCGGGGGCCGTTCGCAGCTCATCACCTACCACTTCATGTTCGACTCCGACTGGGACGAAGGCTGCCCCAGCTGCTCGTCACTGGCGGACGGCTTCGACGAGACGCACCTCCACCTTCAGAACCACGACGTCGCCTTCACCGCGGTGTCGCGAGGGCCGCTTGAGAAACTGCTCGCCTACCGGGACCGGATGGGCTGGAGCTTCCCGTGGGCCTCCTCGGGGCGAAGCGACTTCAACCTTGACTTCCATGTGACGATCGATCCCACGGTGGCACCGATTGAGTACAACTACAAGGGCCAGGAGCTGCTCGAGGCCGAGAACGTCGCCTGGCGCGACTGGTCGGGCGAGCAGCCCGGCATGAGCGCGTTCGCGCGGGACGGCGACGTCGTCTACCACACCTATTCCGCCTACGCCCGAGGACTCGACGCCCTTTGGACCATGTGGCAGTGGCTCGACCGGGCACCCTTCGGTCGCAACGAGGGTGACATGTCATGGTTCCACCGCCACGATGGATACGAGGCCGGCCACCGATGATGGTCATGCCCATCGCCGCCCCTCCGTTTGTTGCGGACCATTCGGGCCGTCTGCCACGGCCGTCGTCAGCCGGTGGGACCGAATCGTTCCACGCGTATCCGTTGCTCCGGTATCCCGGTGCCGGCCAGGACTTCGGTGGCGGCATCGGAAAACCCTGACGATCCGCACACGTAGGCCATTGTTCCTGGCGCCAACAGCGAAGGCAGGTCCTCGGGGCTGAGGCGGGACGGCGGTCGGGCCCAGCCCTCGGGCGCTCTGCGGGTGTAGAGGACCTGCGTCTCCGGACCCGGCAGTTCGGCGGCGTAGTACAGGTCCTCGGGCGCACGGACCGACACGACGAGATGGACGAGGTCGGACCTGCCCATGCGACGGGCGAGCCGCAGCATGGCCGTCAAGGGGACGAGACCGGAACCTCCCCCGATCAGGAGCGCGGGTGCATCCCCGCGCCACACGAACCAACCTCCGATCGGCCCTCTGACCTCGAGCGTGTCGCCGACCACCACCTCGTCGTGCAGGAACGAGGAGACCTCACCCTCGGGGAGCCGTTCCACGGTGAGCTCGATCTCACTGGAGCCGTCGGGAGCCGATCCGACCGAGTAGGAGCGGGATGCCGTGTAGCCGTCCGGAGCGGTCAGGCGCACCACGTAGTGCTGGCCGGCCAGGAACTCGGCCGGCATCTCCAAGGCCAGCCGGAACGTCTTGGCCGAGGCCGTCTCGGGCCGGATGTCCACGACGGTGGCGTTCTGCCACTTCCCGGGAGGCGGAACCGGGGTGACGGGCTCAGTCACCTTGGTAGCGCTGCTCGAGCCAGGGATCTCCGTGGTCGTGATAGCCGTTCTGTTCCCAGAATCCCGGTTGATCGTGATCCAGTACCTGGAGCCCGGAGACCCACTTGGCACTCTTCCAGAAGTAGAGATGGGGGACGAGGAGGCGGGCCGGCCCCCCGTGTACCCGGGCCAGGGGTTCGCCCTCGAACTCCCAGGCCACCCAGGCCTTGCCCCCGGTCACCTCGGCCAGAGGAAGGTTGGTGGAGTACCCGGTCTGGGAGGTGGCCAACACGAAGCTGGCCGACGGCAGCGGTCGGGCTGCCGCCAGCAGGGTGTCGACCGACACGCCCCGGAAGGTGACGCCGAGTTTCGACCAGGTGGTGACGCAGTGGATGTCGCCCGAGTAGGTCGAATCCGGCAGTGCCTGAATCTCCTCCCACGTCCAGGTGGTCGGCTCCTCGACCAACCCCTGGACAGAGAAGGTCCAGTCCTCGGTGCGGAGGGTCGGGGTGGCCTCGGCTGTGAGCACCGGCCAGTCCGAACCTACGTCGTACTGGCCCGGCGGCAGACGCGGATCGCGAGGCCCCCGGCTGCGAAACCCTCTCGTGAAGTTCATCGCTTACCTCCCGTCATCGCTCATCGGTGCCGGACGGTGGGCGGACTGGCCTGAACCATGCTGGCAAGCGACGTGTACAAGTGTATGGAATACCCGCGGGCGAGTCCCGCGGCAGGGTGTCACCCGGTGCGGAGGACAGCCGATGCGACCCTGCCGACCCGTTCGGGGTCGGCGATCACGTCGATCTCGACGATCTTGTCGTCGGCGACGGTGAAGGCCATGACGGCGTGAGGCCGTCCATCCAACGTGATCACGACTCCCGCGGCACCGTTGACCGAGGCGGGCTGGATCTGTGCCGCCGGATTGGCACCCAGGCGAGCTTGTCTGGCCACGGCGGCCGGGCCGTGGACGACGATGGACGCGGCCGGGCGACTGGGACCGAAGTCGGCTCGCAGCACGACGTCCGGATGGAGCAGGTCAACCAGGGCGTCGAAGTCGCCGCTGCGGGCGGCCATGTAGAAGGCATCGACCACCGCGCGCTGACGAGCGAAGTCGGGGTCCGGCGCCGGGACTTCGGAGCCTTTGACCCGGCGCCGTGCCCTACTCGCCAGCTGCCTGGCCGCGCCCGGGGATCGCCCCACCATGGGGGCGATCTCCTCGAACGGCAGGTCGAACATGTCGTGGAGCACGAAGGCCAGCCGCTCGGCCGGAGCCAGCGTGTCCAGTACCACCTGGAGCGCCAAGCCGACCGAATCGGCGAGCAGCGCCTCTTCCTCGGGTTGAAGTACTCCCTCGGGGCTGATGACCGGATCCGGAACGTGCCCCTCCCACGACTCCTCGCGCCGGACCGTGCGGGACCGGAGCATGTTGAGACAGACGCGGGCGACGATCGTCGTCAACCATCCGCCGAGATTCTCGACACCGCCCGTCTCTGCCCGGCTGACCCGCACCCAGGCGTCCTGGACGGCGTCATCGGCCTCGGTGAGCGAGCCCAGCATCCGGTAGGCGACCGCTCGCAGATGGGTCCTCTGTTCCTCGAAGCGCTCCGCCAGCCAGTCGTTCTCATCCATCGGGCACATCCTTGCCGAAAGGGGTTACCACCATGACCCCGCAGCCGCCCCGGATGTGACAAGAAGGAATGGCCGGAGCACGGCCTCGCACCGGCGGGCAAGCGGAGCGGGTGCTCCCCCAACATGCCCCGGGCCCACCCTCGATGCTCGGGGACCGGTCACATTCCATGCTCGTCGGGTGTCAAAGAGGGTGACGTACCAAATCCAATCGATGCAAGAAGGAGAACCAATGCCATCCCGGATCACAAGCCCCGCCCTCAGCGTACCGGGCGTCCTCGACGCCCTCCAGAGCCTCGGTCAGGCCGCCAATGCGGCGGCGAGCCAAGCTGGTCTGCCGCAGACGACGGTCGACCTCGTCAGTCTGCGCGCCAGCCAGATCAACGGCTGTGCCGTCTGCTTGGACATGCACACCCGCGGAGCGAAGAAGGCCGGGGAAACCGACGAGCGCCTCTTCACCGTGGCCGCCTGGAGGGACGCCCCCTACTTCACCGACGCCGAGCGGGCCGCCCTGGCGTTGACCGAGGCGGGGACCCGGCTGGCCGACCGGGCCGACCCGGTGCCTGACGCGGTGTTCGACGAGGCGGTCAAGCACTACAACGAGCAGGCCCTGGCCGCCCTGATCGTCTGCATCGCATCCATCAACACCTGGAACCGGCTCAATGTCATCACGGGTCAGGAAGCCGGGGAATGGACGGCACAGTGGGCCAGCTGAGCTTCGACGACTGACCGCCGAGCCCCTCCGACCGTCTCAGAGAAGCACGTTGAACGTGAAGCTCTGGGTTATCACCCCGGCCGAATTGGTCGCCGAGATGGTGAGCCGGTCCGCCGTCCTGGTCGCCGCGGTCGGTGTGCCGGCGATGGTGGCCGTCCCGTTCCCGTTGTTGACGAAGGTCACCCCCGCCGGCAGGGCGCCGGCCTCGGAGAGGGTGGGCGCCGGGTACCCGGTCGTCGTCACCCCGAAGGAGAAGGCGGTGCCGACGGTGGCCGTGTACGACGCCGCGCTGGTGATGGTCGGCGCCTGGCCCACGGTGAGCGTGAAGGCCTGGGTCACCGTGCCCGACGTGCCGGCGGCGGCGATGGTGAGCGGGAACACCCCGGTGGCCGTGGGCGTGCCGGCCAGCGTGGCCGTGCCGTTGGCGCCCGGCGTGAAGGAGACCCCCGCCGGCAGGGCCCCGCTCTCGCTGAGGGTGGGTGCCGGCGAGCCGGTGGTCTTCACGCTGAATGTGAATGCCTTCCCGACGGTGGCCGCGTCCGTTGCTGCGCTGGTGATGGCCAGGGGCGGGCTGACGGTGAGCGTGAAGATCTGGGCCACCAATCCGGTCGGGCTGATGCCGATGATGAGGAGTGTCGACGTCTGGGCCGTGGTCCCTGTGGGCGTACCCGAGATGGTGGCCGTCCCGTTCCCGTTGTTGACGATGTTGACCCCTGCCGGCAGGAAGCCGAGCTCGGCGAGCGTCGCCACCGGGTAACCGGTCGTCGTCACCGTGAAGGAGAAGGCCGTGCCCGCGGTCACGGTGTCCGACGCCGCGCTGGTGATGGTCGGCGCCTGGTCGACGGTCAGTGTGAAGGACTGGGTGACCGTCCCGGACTTGTTGGTGGCGGTGAGGGTGAGCGGGAACGCGCCGGTAGCCGTCGGGGTGCCTGCCAGTGCGGCCGTGCCGTTGGCCGCGGCCGTGAAGGTCACCCCGGCCGGCAGGGCACCCGTCTCGGTGAGCGTCGGCGACGGGGCGCCACCGGCCTTGACCGCGAAGGTGAAGGCGTCGCCGAGGGTGACGGTGTCCGCCGCTGCGCTGGTGAAGGTCGGGGCCGATGGGGCGGCCACGGTCAACGTGAAGGCCTGGGTCACCGTGCCCGAGGTGTTGGTGGCGGTGATGGTCAGGTGCGATGTCCCGGCGGCCGCCGCGGTGCCGGCCAGGGTCGCCGTCCCGTTGGCTCCGGCCGTGAAGGTCACTCCGGCGGGCAGGGTGCCGGCTCCGGTGAGGGTCGCCGCCGGTGTGCCCGTCGTGGTCACCGGGAAGCTGAAGGCGGTACCTGTGGCCTCGGTGACGGTGGCCGGGCTGGTGAAGGCCGGGGCCTGGTCGACGGTGAGGGTGAAGGCCTGGGTCACCGTGCCCGACGTGTTGGTGGCCGAGATGGTGAGGGGGAATACGCCGCCCGCGGTGGGTGTACCGGCCAGCGTGGCCGAGCCGGCCGCCCCCGCGGTGAAGGTGACCCCGGTGGGCAGGGCTCCGCTCTCGGTGATGGTCGGTGTCGGGGTGCCGGTTGCCGTGACCGGGAAGGTGAAGGCGGTGCCGACCTTGGCGGTGTCCGATGTGGCACTGGTGATGGCGATCGTTTGGCCGATATTCAGCGTGAAGGCCTGGGTCACTGTGCCGGTGCCGTTGACCGCGGAGATGGTGATCGGGTAGGCACCGCCGGCCGACGTGGTGCCCGCGAGGGTGGCCGTCCCGTTGCCGTTGTTGGTGAAGGTGACCCCTGAGGGCAGGGTGCC
>JBEKIU010000158.1:0-10037 GCA_050011635.1 Acidimicrobiales bacterium | reverse complement strand
CTGGTGCATGGAGGGCATGGCCGCCTCGGAGATCGACCCCAGCACCGCGGCGTCGACCGGCACGGTTCGCCAGCCGACGACGTCGAGCCCTTCCTCGCCGGCGAGCTTGCCGATGGCCCGGCGGGCGTCTGCGGCAACGGCCGGGTCGCGCGACAAGAAGGCGATGCCGGTGGCGTAGTGGCCGCCGGACGGCAGGTCGAAATCGACCGCGCCCGCGTAGAAGTCGTGGGGCACCTGGAGGAGGATCCCGGCACCGTCCCCGCTGTCCTCCTCGCTGCCGGTGGCCCCGCGGTGCGCCAGGTGCTCGAGGGCGGAGACAGCCTGTCGGACCAGGGTGTGGGAGCGCCTTCCGTGAAGGTCCGCGACCAGGGCCACCCCGCAGGCCTCGTGCTCGAAGCGGGGGTCGTACAGTCCGGCCCCGGGGGGCCGCGGTGGGCCACCCGGCCGCCGGCGCGGGGCCGGCCACGGGACCGCGGTCGGGGGGATGGGGGCGTCGGCCTGGGTTCGGCGAGGAGTCGTCATCGGGTCGCTCCAACGAGGGAAGTGGATCTACCCACCCGGGACGACGTTGGCCCATGCGTGGTCCATCGATTGTACACGCCTCGGCGGCCGTTTCGGCATGACCGGGCCACCGACCGCCACCGACCGCCACCGGCCGCCACCGGCCGGAACCCCGGTCACCAGTCTCCGGCACCGGCACCGGCATCGCGGCCCATGCAGGCCACCCATAGCATGGACCCATGACCACCCGGGTTCCACCTGACGTCGTGGTGGTGGGTGGCGGTGTGATCGGGCTCTCCGTGGCCTGGCAGGCCGCCCACGCCGGCCTGGCCGTGACCCTGGCCGATCCGAGGCCCGGCCGCGGTGCGGGCTGGGCCGCGGCCGGCATGCTCGCCCCCGTCGGGGAGGCCCACTTCGGGGAGGACGCGCTCACCGCGCTCAACGTGGGTGCCGCACGGGCCTGGCCCGGGTTCGCGCGGACGTTGCAGGAGGCGTCCGGCCGATCGGTGCACTACGTGACCGACGGCACACTCCTGATCGCCGCCGACCCCTCGGACCGGGCGGCCACCGACGACCTCCTGGCCTACCGGCTGGCGCTCGGCCTCACCGCCCGGCGGCTGACGGCCGCGGAGTGCCGGTCGTCGGAGCCGCTGCTGGCCCCCGGCATCCGGGGCGGCGCCCATCTCGCCGAGGACCACCAGGTGGACAACCGGTGCGTGCTCGACGCCCTGGTCGGCGCCTGCACCGCAGGCGGAGTCACGATCGTCGAGGAGGAGGTCGACGCCATCGAGGTGGACGGCGACGCCATCACCGGCGTGACACTGCGGCACGGCGGGTACCGGCCGGCCGGCGCCGTCGTCCTCGCCGCCGGCTGCCGGTCGGGGCAGCTTCAGGGGATCTCCGACCGGCTCCTGCCTCCGGTGCGCCCGGTGAAGGGGCTGACCCTTCGGCTGCGGGCCCCGGCCGGCACGCGGACGTTGGCCCGGACCGTCCGCGGCCTGGTCCACGGGCGGAGCTGCTACCTCGTGCCCCGGCAGGACGGAACCGTCGTGGTGGGCGCCACCGTCGAGGAGAAGGGCTTCGACCTCGCCGTCCAGGCCGGCGCGGTCGGAGACCTGCTCGACGACGCCCGCCGTCTGGTGCCGTCGCTCGAGGAGTACGAATTGTTCGATACGACCACCGGGCTGCGCCCCGGCTCCCCGGACAACGCGCCCATCGTGGGTGCCACGGACGTCCGGGGCCTGGTCGTGGCCACGGGCCACTATCGGAACGGGTTCCTGCTGGCCCCCGTGACCGCGCGCGAGGTGGTGGGCATCCTGACCGGGGAGAGTCCCTCCGACCGGCACGCGCCGTTCGCGCCCTTCGGCCCGGGTCGGTTCACGACGGCGGCCGCGCATGCGGTCCGACCCGCCGACGGATCCGACGTGTCCAGGGTGGGCGCATGAGCGCCGCCTCCGTCAATGGGGCGGCGTGGGAGGTCCCCGCCGGCACCACCGTGGCCGATCTGGTGTCGGAGTGGTGCGCCTCGCCGCGAGGCATCGCGGTGGCGTGCAACGGCGATGTCGTCCCGAAGGGCAGTTGGGATCGCACCCCGGTCGCCGACGGCGACCGCATCGAAATCGTCACCGCCGCAGCCGGCGGGTAGCAGCCGGGCCGGAACCGGCCGGTCACAGCGATACCGTGGGGCCGATGGACGATGCTCCGACTCCGACGACCTCCGGCACCTCCGGGGCTCAGGGACACCCGCTGACCATCGCCGGCCGGCAGTTCTCGTCACGGCTGCTGATGGGCACGGGGGGCATGAGCAGCCCCGAGTCGTTGCGCGAGGCCCTGGTGGCGTCGGGCAGCGTCATGGCCACGGTGGCGGTTCGCCGGGTGGACCCCACCACCCGCCATTCGCTGGTCGGGCTCCTCGGCGAGCTGGACATCCGCGTCCTTCCCAACACGGCGGGGTGCTTCACCGCCTCGGAGGCCGTCCTCACCGCCAAACTGGCCCGGGAGGCGTTCGAAACGGACTGGATCAAGCTGGAGGTCATCGGCGACGACCGAACGCTGCTCCCCGACACCGTGGAGCTGGTGGCCGCGGCCGAGGAGCTGGTCGACGAAGGCTTCGTCGTCCTTCCCTACTGCAGCGACGATCCGGTGGCGGCCCGCCGCCTGGAACAGGCGGGCTGCGCCGCGGTCATGCCCCTCGGTGCACCGATCGGCAGCGGTCTCGGCATCCGCAACCCCCACAACATCGCCCTCATCGTCGAGCAGTCCGGCGTGCCCGTGGTGCTCGACGCCGGAATCGGTACGGCTTCGGACGCCTGCGCGGCCATGGAGCTCGGCTGCGACGCGGTACTGGTGGCCTCGGCCATCACCCGGGCCCGCCGACCGGGCCTGATGGCCCGGGCCATGCGTGAAGCGGTGGACGCCGGTCGCGCAGCACGGGAGGCGGGCCGGATCACCCGGCGCTTCCACGCCGAAGCCACCAGCGCGTTCGAGGGGATGATCGACCGTTGACCACCGGCGACACTCCCCCGGTGGTCCTGACCATCGCCGGGTCGGACTCGGGATCCGGGGCCGGCATCCAGGCCGACATCAAGACGACGGCGGCTCTCGGCGTGTTCGCCACCACTGCCGTCACCGCGGTCACCGCGCAGAACACCACCGAGGTGCGCGAGGTGCACCACGTGCCCGTCGGCATCGTCACGGCTCAGATCCGCGCCGTCATCGACGACCTCACGGTGGCCGCGGTCAAGACCGGTCTGCTCGGCACCGCCGCCGTCGTCGAGGAGGTGGGCGGCCTGGCCGCCTCCGGACACCTTCCCCAGCTGGTCGTCGACCCGGTGATGGTCGCCTCCACCGGACGCCCGCTGGTTGCCGACCGGTGTGTCGAGGCCTACCGCCGGTGCCTGCTACCGCACGCCCTGCTGGTGACGCCGAACCTGTGGGAGGCCGCACTGCTGGCCGACGTGCCCGCGTCGGGCGTCGGGGACCTCGACGCCATGGTGGAGGCGGCCCGCCGCATCCACCGGCTCGGTCCGAGCTGGGTCCTGGTCAAGGGAGGCCACCTTCCCGGGGTCGAGCCAGGCTCGACCGGGGCGGCCCCCCCTACGGTCGCCGACGTGCTCTTCGACGGCCGCGAGATCACCGTGTTGGACGGTGCCCTCGTGGTCACCCGCAACAACCACGGGACCGGTTGCTCCCTGTCAGCGGCCGTCGCCGCCCATCTGGCCCGTGGTGCCGACGTCCGGACGGCCGTCACCGCGGCCAAGGCCTTCGTGCACGACGCCCTCCTCGGAGGGGCGACCTGGAACCTCGGGCAGGGACATGGGCCACTCGACCATCTCGGGTGGTCCAGCGGCCTTCCCGCCGGAAGCACGGGCCGGGGTTGAACCGGGGACGCAAAAGTGGTCGGGCCCAGAGACCCGACCACTTTCTCCCCCCCAATCACAGGATCCTTTGCCGATACTGGATCAGGCACCCCTCCTCGACGACGGATTGAGGTCACCCGTCAATGCTCTGGCATTGTGATGCATAAGCTGACGGAAGTAAACCCGTTCCGGCCGGAGTACCACTGTCCGCACAATGGCCAATACTCTCCGTGACTATTTCCCTTTTTGGGTGCCCCGGTGGCGGGCTCCCATCCGTTCTCGCACCAGCAAACGCCTAAGTTGGGGCCATGGCCAGAACGGCGACCCAGACACTGGCCCGACTCATCGCCTCGGGGCGCGTGGCCGTCGGTGTGGCCGCTGTCGCCGCCCCGACCCTCATGGCCCGGCCATGGATCGGCGATGCGTCGGCCGGTACCGCCAGCCGCCTGCTGGCCCGGACCATGGGCGGTCGCGACCTGGCCCTCGGGATCGGTGCGCTTCGGGCGCTCTCCGTCTCGGACCAGGAGGCACGACCCTGGGTGGCATTGGGCGGCTCTGCAGATGCCGTCGACGCGCTGGCCACCGCTCTGGCGTTCGGAAGCCTCCCCCGCCGCAGCCGGTGGGGCATCCTGGCCCTGACGGTGGGGGCGGCGGTCGTCTCCATCCGGGTTGCCGTCTCGTTGGACCGCCCGCCCGGACCGGCCGCACCCGCACCCGCACCCGCGGCCGCGCCGGACTGAACGAGGGAGGGCCGCAGACGGCCACTAGCATGATCGGCCATGGTCGGCACGGCTGAGGGACTCGCAGGCTCGCCCTCTGACGAGGCCGTGGCCGTCGATCCCGACCACCGGGCGTACCAGCCCACGTCCTCCCGGGGACCGGCCCTCATCGTGCTCGGGATCGCGGTCTTCATCGTTGTGCTCGGGATCGTCGCTTCGGCCCTGGCCTCGAACGGGTCGCCGCCGCGGCTACCGACGAGCGTGACCATGGCCGGTGGGACGGTGGTCCATCTGACACCGGCCACCACCGCCTTGAAGTCCATCGAGAGCGGGGGTCAGCCGCCGTCGGACATCATCGGAAACATGGTCGTCCCGTCGCGGAGCCCCGTGGTCCGGACCCTCAACATCGACCAGGGGGTGACCCAGTTCGACCGCAGCGTGTACTTCACCACCGGGCTGTCGGCGGATCAGGTGGTCGACGTCTTCCGGGCCGTGCTGCCCAAGCTCGGATGGAAGATCATCTACCACGGCGCCCGCACCGGCGGCGTGGGATCCGAGGTCCTGGCCAAGCGGGGAAGTGCCGACGGGTTCTACTGGGAGGCCGGCGTGGTGGTGTCCCCGACGACGTCGGCCGGTACCACCCCGTTTTCCATCGAGGTACTCGAGATGTCGGACGACACCTGACCGGCATCTGACCGCATGGCGGGGCCGGCCGCGTCGACCTGGCCCACCGACAAGGGCTCTCGGCCTCCCTGGCCCACCGGGTCGTCAGCCTGGTTGAGCATCCAGGCCCAGACGAAGAGATTGATCGGGTACAGCAGATACCCGACCCGGGTGGCGGGGGCGAGCAGGATGGCGATCAACATGACCCATCCGGTGAGGGCGGCCACGCCGGCGGCGTGGCGCGGAGGATTCCTCAGGAGGTGGCGGACCAGCACCGCGCACCCCACCACGCCCACCACCACCACGTAGAGCCGGTGCTCCCGCGGGAAGACGGAGACGAGCGCATGACCGGGAAGGGCACTGGCCGCGGGTGACGACACGCCGGCCAGGCCCAGCGGAAAGCGGATCACGTTGTCGACGAACGCGGACGTGTTCCTCAGGGCCACCGGGACGACCACCGGTACGGTGACGGCGGCGACGCCGAGCACATAGCGCCCGAGAGCCCGGCGGCGCTGAAGGTCGGTGGCTGCCCACAGGGCGAGTACGGCGAGCGGCCAGGCGGTGAACTTGAGGGACGATGCCGCTCCCAGGGCCAGCCCGGCGAGCAACGGTCGTCGGCGCTGGAGGGCGACCACTCCGAGGAGCATGAGAGCCACGACCGGCATGTCGTCCCCGCCCGTGGCCAACGGAATCGCCGCCGTGGGCAGCACGGTGAGCACCTGGAGGGAGCGGAACCGGGCGTCGGTCGCCGGGCGGAGCCGGCTGAGGGCGAACAGGGTGATCACTCCCGTGAACAGCAGGAACTGGATGCGCGCGTCGGTCAGCCGGGCCCCGATCTTGCTACCGCCGTCACTGCTCGAGAGGCCGAAGAGCACCATGCCGGGCAGGTAGGGGTAGTAGAGCTCGTAGATGGGCTCGGTCTTCTCGTGGATCAGGATGTGCCCGTCCCGGTCGACCTCCCGGTACGGGTCCCTGCCGTGGGCGGCCCGGACCCCGGCCTGTTCCACGACCACCACCTCGGGTTGGACATGCAGGGAGGGATTCCCCTCGGAGCGCCAGACGACCTCCAGGGCGAGCGGCACCACGGTCGCCCCGAACAGGACGATGAGGAACGCGGCCACCCGGGCCGCCCGCCAGCCTCGCCCCGGCGCCCCGCGTCCCACCCGCCAGGCCACGACGGCCATCAGCACCGCGGCCGCCAGGTAGGGCCCGAACGCCAGTTGGCCCCACTGGCGGTAGAGCGGGATACCGACCGACAGCGCGGTCACGCCGGCGAACAGAGCCGAGCAGGCATACAGGAATGCGTCCCGCCACTGGGGCGACATCCCCTGGGCCGCTTCGAGAGTCCGGCGGATCGACGGCGGATAGCGGCCCCACCGCTCGTCGCCGGGGGACGAGGCGCTCCGGTGCGTCCGCAGGCGGTCGGTCAGCACGGTCGAGGGTACCACCGTGGTCCCCCGGGGCCGGGGTACGTCTCCCGGGCGGCGAGCTTGCGCTCGTGGTTGATCGGGTCGGTACGGTACCGGCTATGAGCACGTCTCCCCCGCTGCCCCCGCCGACGTCGACACCGCCCGATCGGACCGTCCCCGCCGAGTTCTCCGCCTACGTGGTGACCCGCAACGGCGACGTCGTCGACGGTGCGGTCCGGACCATGGCCACCGGCGATCTGGGTGAGGGCGACGTGACCATCAGGGTCGACTGGTCGGCCGTCAACTACAAGGACGGCATGGTCACCCGTGCGGGGAACCGGGTGGCACGCCTCTCGCCCCTGATTCCCGGCGTCGACCTGGTCGGAACCGTGCTCGACTCCGGCGACCCCTCCGTCGAGGCCGGCCGGCAGGTCATCGCCCACGGCTACGACCTCGGGGTGGCCCACCACGGCGGGTTCTCCGAGCTGGCCCGCGTGCCGGCGGCGTGGGTGGTCCCCCTGCCCGACGGCCTCGATGCCCGCTCGGCCGCCACCATCGGCACCGCCGGGTTCACCGCCGCACTCTCCCTCCACCGGCTCGAGCACCACGGTCTGGCCCCCGATGATGGGCCGGTGCTGGTGACGGGGGCCTCGGGAGGGGTGGGCAGCATGGCCGTCTCGCTGCTGGCTTCACGCCAGTACGAGGTCGTGGCCAGCACGGGCAAGACCGACGAGCGGGAGTACCTGATTGGCCTGGGCGCCACCCGGGTGATCGGTCGCGCCGAGCTGGACAGCGCGCCGGAGCGGACCCTCGGCCCCGAGCAGTGGGCCGGTGCGGTGGACTGCGTGGGTGGGTCCACGCTGGCCCTGGTACTGCGAACGTTGCGCTACGGGGCGGCGGTGGCCGCCAGCGGGTTGACCGGGGGATCCACCTTCGAGTCCTCGGTCTATCCGTTCATCGTGCGGAACGCCTCCCTCATCGGCGTCGACACCGTCTCGACCCCGATCGCCGAACGTCGCCGGGTGTGGAAGGAGATGGCCGCGGCCTTCCCGCGCCGGGTCCTCGAGGACATGGTCCAATGCCAGCTCACCCTCGATGAGCTCGGGCCCGCCCTCGAGCTCATCCTGGCCGGTGGGGCTCGAGGTCGGATGCTGGTGAAGCCGTGGGCACCTTGATCGGCGCTCGTCCCTCGCGCCTTGAGCCGCCTCGCGCCTTCAGCCGCTCCCGCGCCTTCAGCCGCCGGGCGCCGTGGTTCCGTTGTCGGGCGTCGACTCCGGGCTCGGGAATACGGGCGACACCACCAGGGTCCCTCCCCCGCACGGAGCCATCCTCACCGGCAGGACGAGATGGTCGTAGGCGTTCGGCGGAGTGACTTCGACGGACGCGGACGTCGGGCAGCTCGTCTCCTGGCCGACCGGAACATCCGAGTAGCCGACGTTGAAGTACACCGACTCGCCCATGGCCAGCGTGACCGTGGTGGGCGCCATGGATGTGAACGAGTACGTTCCGCCCCGGACCACCTTGGTCGGCAGCGACGTGCCTGACGAGCTCAGGAGCAGCAGCCCGGGGTAGCCGCCCAGGATGCACGGGGTCGGGGACGTGCTCTTGAGGGCGGCTGTCGTCTCGATGGTCCCGGCCGCGCCGTTGCTCCCGATGATCGACCCGTGGAGGCGGGCCGTGGCACACCGGGCGGTTCCGGGGGAGGTGGTCGGAGACCCGCCCGTCGACGAGGTCGTCGACGATGTCCCCCGGGTCGAGGTGGTGGTGGCGGAGGTGGTCGATGTCGATGTCGATGAACTCGACGAGCACGCACCCAGCATGGCCCCGGAAAGGGCCAACGCGGCCACCAGGACGCCGCGATACCTCATGCTCCACTCCTCTGGTCGGGGGCACCGGTCTGGTCGGGGGCACCGGCGACACGCAAGCGCCAACCCGTCGATGCGCCATGGCAAGGATAACCGCCGCCGATGCACCGACCCGGGATGCCGGGTCGAGCCGGCGAAGCCGGCGGGACCCGCTCAGGACGAGAAGTCCTCCGGCCGGATGGAATCGAGGAAGTTCCGGAACTCGCCGACCAGCTCGTCGGGGTTCGACCCCTCGTCGTCGTCGTCGGACTCGTCCTCGTCCTCCTCGTCCACCGCCAGCATGATTCCTTCGCTGTCCATGAGGTCGTCGGCCACGAAGAGCGGAGCGCCGGTGCGAACAGCCACGGCCACGGCATCAGAGGGCCGCGACGACACCGGGACCTCCCGCTGGCCGTACTGGAGCACGATCTCCGCGAAGTAGGTGGCCGTCTTCAATTCGGTGATGACCACCCTGACCACATCGGCCCCCAAGGCGTCGAGCAGGTCGCGGATCAGATCATGGGTCATCGGGCGGGGCGTATCCATCCCCTGGAGGGCGAAGGCGATGGCGGTGGCCTCGGGAGCCCCGATGAAGATGGGCAGCGTACGGCCCAGTCCCTCCGACTCCTGGAGGAGGAGCACGGGCGTGTTCGACTGAAGGTCCACACGCACCGCCCGAAGCCGGACTTCGACCATGCCCGCAAACTTACTCGGCAGCGGGCATATGTGCGATCAGGGCCCGCCACCGGTGATCGACCGGATGCCCCGGCCGGGGCAGGCCGGACGATGACGGCCGGTCAGCCGCCCAGGAGCTCCTTCAGGGCATTCCGGAGCAGGGCGCCCCGGAGCTGGTGACCCAGCACGGACAATTCGTCCACCATCTCGTGGGCGCGGGCGCGGGCCTCCGGATTCCTCTGCCTGACCAGGGGGAGCACGATCTGCTCCACGAATCCCGCCTCCCGGTCGGCAGCGTTCTTGTAGAGCCTGAGATGGCGGGGCTCGATCCCGAATTGGGCGAATTGCGCGGCCACCGTGGCGATGGCCAGCGCGTCCTCGTCGAAATACTCCAGGCCGGCGACGACCGTGGAGCTCAGGAGGCCGAACTCCTGGAGCTCGAGGAGCGCGCTGACCTCGAGACCGCACGAGGCGGACAGCTCCTCGACCGACATCCTGGCCCCGTCGATTCCGGCCGGGGCCGGACGAGCGGACGCTGCGGCCCCGGCAGAGGTCGGCTCGGGTGCGGCTGCACCAGACGTCGGCTCCGCCACCGCAGAAGATGTCGGCCCGCCTGCGGCCGGGATTCCGTCACCGTGGCGCGCCGTGGTCGTCTTCGCCCGCCGGGGACGGGTCGCGCCCCCGCTCGGTGGCGGGAGGTCCGACGCCGTCGCCGCTTTGCCGGTGGGGGCTGCGGCGGGTGCCGGTTCGGGGGTCGGAACCGAAGCCGGCACCGAAGCCGGTCCGGAAGCCGCCGAGCGCTCCGAGACATCGAGACGGGGCGAGGACGGCGCGGCCGCAGCCGTCGGGGCGTTGGACGGCGAGCCG
>JBEKIU010000157.1:0-10277 GCA_050011635.1 Acidimicrobiales bacterium | reverse complement strand
ACGGTCGGACAGCACACCGACGAGGTCTTGCGCGATCTTCTCGGTTGGGACGATGAGCGCATCGCCGAAGCCAGAGCGCGCGGCGGACTCGGCGGTCGCGGGTCCTGACCTGGACCCCACGACCCAGGATCTGACGGGGCGTTAGGATCGGCTGATGCCCCCGGCCAAGTCCCGCCTGCCCGCCATCGACGGTTGGTTCACCCTCGACGAACGCTCTCCCGCCCTCCTCGGCAGCAAGTGCACGACCTGCGGCAACTACGCCTTCCCCAAGGAGACCTTCTTCTGCCGGAACCCCGAGTGCCAGGGGACCGAGTTCACCGAAACCGAGCTCAGCCGGGTGGGGAAGATCTGGTCCTACACGGACGCCTGCTACCAGCCCCCGAAACCCTACGAGCCGTCAGACCCCTATATCCCCTTCGCCCTGGCTGCGGTCGAGCTTGCCGCCGAAAAGATGGTGGTGATGGGTCAGCTCGTGCCGGGGGTCGGCGTCGACCAGCTCAGCGTGGGCGCCGAGGTGGAGCTGGTCCTCGACACCCTCTACGAGGACGACGATCACGAGTACGTCGTATGGAAGTGGCGACCCTCCACCGGCGCCGGCGGGACCCAGGCGAACGAGAAGGAACGATCCCGTGCCTGACGACAAGCGGGTCGCAGTCCTCGGGGCGGGCATGCACCCGTGGGGGAAGTGGGGCCGCAACTTCGTGGAGTACGGGCTGGCCGCCGCCACCGACGCCCTCAGCGACGCCGGTCTGCCGTGGACGGACGTCCACTACGTTGCCGGGGCCGACACCATCCGCAACGGCTACCCCGGATTCATCGCCGGGGCCACGTTCGCCCAGGCGTTGGGCTGGACCGGAGCCCGCGTCTCGTCGGCCTACGCGGCCTGTGCGTCGGGAGCGCAGGCCATCAACAACGCCAGGGCTCAGATTCTCGCCGGGCTGTGCGATGTGGCCCTGGTGGTCGGGGCGGACACCACTCCCAAGGGATTCTTCGCCCCCGTGGGAGGCGACCGGAAGGATGACCCCGACTGGCTCCGTTTCCATCTGCTGGGAGCCACCAACCCGACCTACTTCGCCCTGTACGCCCGCCGGCGAATGGAGCTGTTCGGAGCCACCGAGGCCGACTTCGCCGCGGTGAAGGTCAAGAACGCCAAGCACGGTCTGGCGAACACGAACGCCCGCTACCGGAAAGAGGTCACCGCCGCCGAAGTGCTGGCGTCGCCGATGGTGGCCGATCCGCTGCGACTTCTCGAGATCTGTGCCACCTCGGACGGTGGGGCCGCCCTCGTCCTCACCAGCATGGACTTCGCCCGTCGCCATGCGGGCACGGCCGACCTCGTCACCATCGACGCGGTGTCCACAGTGACCCCGCGCTTCCCGCAGACCATCATCGAGATGCCCAACTTCTCCACCGACTCGGCGGCCACGGCCGCCTCGGTCGGACCCACCTTCAAACAGTCGGTGGCCGCGGCCGCCTACGAGGAGGCCGGCATCGGCCCCGAGGACGTCAGCATGGCCGAGGTCTACGACCTGTCCTCGGCCCTCGAGCTCGACTGGTACGAAGACATCGGGCTGTGCAAGGAGGGCGAGGCCGAGCGCCTCCTTCGCGACGGCGACACCACCATCGGGGGCCGGGTGCCGGTCAACCCGAGCGGTGGTCTGTCCTGCTTCGGGGAGGCGATCCCGGCACAGGCGATCGCCCAGGTGTGCGAGCTGGTCTGGCAGTTGCGCGGCCAGGCCACCGGACGTCAGGTCGAAGGGGCCCGGGTCGGCGTCACCGCCAACCAGGGGCTGTTCGGCCACGGGTCATCGGTCATCGTGTCCCGCTAGAGGTCCTGCTGAGCCGACCGGACCTGCGCCCCCGCACCATGTAGTACCAATTCTTGACTATCAACGGTCCTGTCTGTACAGTCCGTCCATGGCCGACGACGCCGACCGGTACGCGGACTGGTCGTTGCCGGCGCTCCTCCGGGTGGCGCGGAGAAGCTACGGCGTGGCGATCGGCCAGGCGCTGGCGGAACTGGAATTCGACGATCTACCCCGCAACGGCGCGTTCGTCGTGGGCGGGATCGCCCGGAGCGGAGCACCACTGAGCGAGATCATCGAGCACCTCGGTGTCTCGAAGCAGGCGGCCGGGCAACTCGTCGACACCCTGGTTGCCCGGGGCTACCTCGACCGGACGGTGAACGACCGGGATCGCCGACGTCTGACGATCACCTTGACCGAACGGGGACGCAGCGCGGCAGCCGCCATCAGGTCGGCCGTCGACCGGTTGGACGCCCAATTGGTGAAGAAGGTGGGCGATCGATCCGTCGCCCACACGCGGACCGCACTGGTCGCGCTGATCGAAGGCGTCGGTGACCCGAGCCTGCGGCGTGGCGACCCGAGCTGAATCCCCCGGCGAGCGGACGGTGCTTCCCGTGTCGTCGCCATGACCGGCCAAGCCCCGGGCGGGACCGCTGGGCGCTTGACGTCGGCACCGGCGAGGTGGCGCCGTCTGGCCTTCTGGCTCGCTCCCGACGACCAACCCTGGTGGGCACGCCCCCTGCTCCTGGTCATCACTGCGTTGTCGGTTGCCCTCACCACGTGGAGGGGGGCCACGTACCTCGAGGGGTACTACGCCGCCGCAGTGCGGAGCATGTCGATGAGTTGGCACGATTTCTTCTTCGCCGCCTTCGATCCCGCCGGTACGGTGTCGCTCGACAAGCTGCCGGGAGCATTCTGGATCCAGGCCCTGTCCGTCCGGGCCTTCGGCGTCAACGCCTGGGCCATCGTCCTCCCCCAGGTGCTCGAAGGCGCATGCTCGGTACTCGTCCTGTACCGCATTGTCCGGCGGCTGTGCGGCCCGATCGCCGGGCTCGTCGCCGCTTTCGTCCTGGCGGTGTCACCGGCGACCGTCACTCTCAACCGGGGGAACATCTCCGACACCCTCATGGTGCTGCTGCTCCTGCTCGCCGCAGACGCAACGGTCGCCGCCCTGACGAAGGGACGGCAGGCGGACATGATGCTCGCCGGCCTGTGGGTCGGCCTCGCCTTTCAGGCGAAGATGGTCGAGGCATGGCTGGTCCTCCCTGCCCTCGGATTGCCCCTCTTGGTCGCCGCCTCCGGGAGCTGGCGCAGGCGACTGGTCCGAATCGGTGCCATGGTCGCGGTTGCCGCGGTGGTGTCGTTCAGCTGGATGACAGTGGTGACCCTCACGCCGTCCTCGACGCGCCCGTACGTGGACGGGAGCCACAGCGACTCGCTCTTCGAGCAGGTCTTCGTCTACAACGGCTTCGGCCGGTTGGACCAGGCGTCCCCCAACCAGCTCCTCACCCGCGCCATCGGTGTCAGGATCCCACCACCACCTCCTCCCGGATGGAATCGACTCCTCACCGGCGCCTTCGGTCGAGACATCGGTTGGCTGCTGCCGGCCGCCCTGATCGCGCTCGTCGCCGGGCTGGTCGACGCCAGGGGGCGACCGCGAGGTGACCCCGCCCGGACCAACGCCGTGCTGTGGGGGACCTGGCTGCTCATCCTGACGGTCGTCTTCAGTGTCGGCTCGAGCATCAACTCGTACTACACCGCCGCACTGTCCCCAGCCATCGCCGGGCTCATCGGCGGCGGCTCTGTCCTGGCTTGGAGAAGGCGAACGTCGATCTGGACAAGACTGACCGTTGCCGCAACGGTGCTCATGACGGCCACGTACGCAGGCTGGCTCCTCCCGACCACGGGAACGGGTCTCCCCGGATGGCTGGAACCGGCCGTGCTCACCGCCGGCACGGTGATCGCCGGGGCCGTTCTCGTGTCGTTGTGGCCTCCCGCCACCGCCGCGCTCCTGTCGGTGGGCCTTGCCGCATCGGCCGTGGCGGTGATGCTCGTCCCGGCGGTGGCTTCAGTCTCCGTGGCCGCCGAACGACTCGGCCCGTTCGACACACCGTTCCAACCGGTCGCGGTCACCGACGGAGTCCGCGCCTTCTTCACTGTCACCAGTGCCACGACGCGACTGCTTCCGCGTCTGGAACAGGTGCGGCGGGGCGCTCCGTTCCTGATGGCCACCGAGACGTCCGCACTGGCGGCACCCTTCATCTTCGTGAGTGGCCAGGAAGTCCTGCCCATCGGGGGATACACCGGCACGATCCCAGAACCATCGCTGGCCGCCGTCGAGTCGATGGTCCACTCCGGGAAGTTCCACCTCGTGCTGCAATCTCCTTCGGCCACCGACCCCCGTCTGGTCTGGATCGCCCGGCACTGTCTCGCGGTCCCCCAACCGACCGGCCGGGGCATCCCATCCGGACCGCGTTACGCCATCTACTACTGCTTGAGGGGGTCGTGACCCGGGGCCGACGCGGGTCCGACGCGGGTCCGACGCGGGGCCGACGCGGGTCCGACGCGGGGCCCGACAAGAGCCCGTCAGTTGACGAGCACGATCTTGCCCAGCTTGTCTCCCTTGGCGAACCGCTCATACGCCTCGGTGGCGTGAGCCAAGGGGAACCGCTCGGCCACCGGCACCACGACCGTCCCTCGCCCCAGGAGGGAGACCACCCGCTCCTCGACGACGCCGGCGACACCGGACTTCTCCTCCACCGTCCGCGACCGAAGCGTCGATCCACCGATCGTCGATCGGCGGCCCATCAGGGACAGGAGATTCAGTTCGACCTTGGCCCCGGACCCGACGCCGATCACCACCACGCGGCCGCCGATGGCCAGGACGGGGAGCACCGCGGCCACGCCACTCGCCCCGACCAGCTCGAGCGAGACGTCGTAGGGCCCGTGGTCCGGGGCCTGATCGGGTTCGATGACCTCGTCGGCACCGAGGCTGCGGACCTCGGAGTGGCGCGACAACGACCGAACCGATGCCACCACGTGGGCGCCGGCGGCGTGGGCCAACTGGACGGCCGCGCTTCCCACTCCGCCGGCAGCCCCGGAGACGAGCACCCGCTCGCCTGCATCCAGATGGGCCTGGGTGAAGAGCGCGTCATAGGCGGTGCAGAACACCTCGGGGAATCCCCCGGCCTGGTCCCACGGGACTCCGTCGGGTACGGCCATGGCGGTACTGTCCGGGACGACCGCCAATTCCGCTTGGGCGCCTCCTCCGGTGATGGACATGACCCGGTCCCCCACCGACCAGCGGGTCGTGCCCGGGCCCACACCGACGACCTCGCCGGCGAACTCCATGCCCGGAATGTCGGCGGGGGACCCGGGGGGTGCCGGGTAGAGCCCCCGGCGCTGCATGAGGTCGGCGGCGTTGATCCCCGCGGCCCGGACCGATACCAGGATCTCGCCGGATCCGGGACCGGGGTCGGGATGCTCGAGCCACTCGAGGGCACCCTCGACGATGGTGACGGCGTGCATGGGCCCAGGGTAGACCGATGGTCCTCGCCCCACCCGGTTCACCCCGTACAGTGATAGCAACGATGCGGCACGAATGAGGCTGTTCGCAGGAGGCATCGGCTATGGCCGCCGAGTTAGCGGAAGACGGAGGACGAGCGGAACCGGCGGTGCAGTACCTTCGTCGCGTCCCCGGTATCCAGCGGGACGAACACCTCTCCGAACCCTCCGCCGGCATGGTCCTCCACCGCGTGCTGGCCGGTTCCGCCCGTACCTTCTTGTTGAACGACATGGGGAACGAGCTCTTGGACGAGACCAAGCGGTGCGAGACGGTGGGGGCGCTCAACATCATGATGCAGGCCCGCCCGGTATGGGCTGAGTCCGCCGCCAGCGAGCTGGACGGGAGCCAGCGGGCCTCCACCCAGACCGAGCGGATCCATCAGAGCCGGGTGGCCATGCGCCGCATCCGCTCCAACCTGCGCACGTTCCGACTCCTCCTCGACCCGGCGTGGGGCACGTCGTTGAGAGCTGAGTTGGGCTGGTACGGGAACTGCCTGGGGCAGGCCCGGGATCTGAACATCATCCGGGAGTTGATCACCGGCAGAGGAGCGGAGTACATCGACCCGTTTGCCATCGCCCAGCTCGAATCGGTCGTGGCAGAGCGAACGGCGAGCGCCCTGGCCGCGATCGACGCACAGCGGGGCGGGGCTCGCCGGTTCCAGCTGACCGAGCAGATGATGGTGTTGTGGGACGGACCCGCGTTCAAAGCGAAGGCGGCCAAGCTGGCCGACGACGTCCTGCCGCGCATGCTCCACCGGGCCTGGCACGATGTTCGCGGCGCGGCCCGCACCGCCCGGAAGAACCCGAGCTACGCCAATCTTCACATCGTGCGGATCCGGATCAAGGATCTCCGTTACGGTTGCAACACCGTGGCCCTCGTCGAGGGCGGCCAGGCCCGGAAGACGGCCAGGGCGGCCGAGCGCCTGCAGGTCAAGCTCGGGGATCTGCATGATGCCTACTACTCCATCGAATGGCTCCAGGCCTTGGCTGCAGAACGTCGCGACCTGGCCCGGTCCATCGAGACACTGATCGCCCTGCAGCAGGAAGCTGCGGTCACGGCGCGTAAGGGCTGGAAGCGCGACCTCAAGGACATCGAACGCCGTTGGAGGGCCTGGCAGGGCTGACCCGTCCCGGTCGGCTCCCCGCCTGCCTGATCCCCCGGTCGACCGGTTGACCTACCCGGGGACCTTGTTCACGGCCAAATGGTCCTGGCTCCAGAGCTTGATCCCGCCCAGGATGCCCGCGCTGTTGTCGACGATCGTCACATCATCGTCGAGATGGTGGCGGGTCACACGGCGCGAGTTCCCGCCCCCGATGTACAGCTGATCGAAGAACAGCAGGGCCCGCAGGTTGGCGATGGCCTTGTGGACCCGCTTGTTCCATCGCTCCTCCCCGATCTCCTTGCGGGTCGCTTCGCCGAGCTGGTCGTTGTAGGTCTCCCCCTTCCGGAACGGCTGATGGGCGATCTCGAGATGCGGCATCATCTGACCCTCGTAGAACACCCCGGTTCCGAAGCCGGTCCCGAGGGTGATGACCAACTCGAGGCCCTGACCGCTGACCACGGCCGCGCCCTGGATGTCGGCGTCGTTGGCCACTTTGGTCGGGAGCCCGAACCACTCGGTCAGGGCCGAGGCGAGATCAAATTTCGACCAGAGGGACGCCAGCTCGGGGTCGACCGGGCTGCCGGGACCCTCCTTGGTGGAGAAGTGCGGAGCCGAGAGGATCTTCCCGTTCCGGACCATGCCCGGAAAGCCGACGGAAGCCCGCTCTGCCGTCGGCAACGGAGCCACCAGTCGGGTCAGGTCCGACACCAGCTTGTCCGGGGGAAGTGGGTACGAGGTCGTCACCCGCACCCTGTCTGCCACCATCAACCCGTCGGCGTCGAGGACCGACGCCTTCAATCCGGTCCCACCGATGTCGACGGCCAGCGTGAACGGGTGCTTTGGCTTGTCGCCGTCCTGGCCCGGGGGTCCACCGGACGGCGCGTCGCCCGGACCCGAGGCACCAATGCTCTGCGGCTGTGGATCGTTGCTCATCCCCACACGCTAGGCGCCCGCGCTGTGGTGACACGCACGGCAGGCCAAGTCCCTGGTGCCGACGCCCACACCGGTTCGCCGGTTGCCAGTAGCGTCGGTGGCCGTGACCGATCAGCCATGGTTCGGGGGCGCCTGCTCCCCGGCGGACGGCGTTCGGAACGCGACCGTCGGCCCCATCGGCGCCCTCCGAGGGTTGCCGACCTCCATCGAATCCGAGGCCGCGGGCTCACCGCCAAGCTCACCGCCAAGCTCACCGCCAAGCTCACCGCCAAGAGGAGATAACCGTGCATATCGATCTGTGGGTGCCGACAGCCAACCCGTTCACCACCCCTGAGCTGCTGGCCGTCATCGGCGCCGAGGCCGAGCAACGCGGCATCGGCACCCTGTGGGTGGGCGAGCATGTCGTCCTCTTCGACGAGTACGCCTCGTCGTATCCGTATTCCGAGGATGGCCGCATCCCCGCTCCTCCCGGATCCGGCTTGTTGGAACCCCTGTCCACCCTCTCCTATCTGGCCGCCCTCACCTCGACGGTCCGCCTGGGGACGGCGATGGTGCTCCTTCCCCAACGAAATCCGGTCTACACGGCCAAGGAAGTGTCCACCCTCGACTGGTTGTCCAACGGCCGCGTCGACTTTGGGGTCGGCGTCGGATGGCTGAAGGAGGAATTCGATGCGGTCAACGTACCGTGGCCCAACCGGGGACGGCGTACCGACGAGTACCTCGAAGTGCTGCGGACTCTTTGGTGCGACGAGACCTCCGCCTACGAAGGCGAGTTCTATTCGCTCGATCCGTGCTCGATGTTCCCGAAGCCGCTACAGCAGCCGCATCCGCCTATCCACATCGGCGGAGAAAGCGACGCCGCCCTGGCCCGAGTGGCCCGGGCCGGTCAGGGATGGCACACCTTCAATCGGCCACCTGACCAACTGGCCGAACCTCTCGGCAAGCTGGACCGACTCTTGGCCGAGCAGGGCCGCAGCCGCGACGACCTGGTCATCACCGTCTGCCCGTACTTCCAGCCCCTCGACGCCGACATCGCCGCTCGGTACGCGGAGACGGGCGTGGACGCGGTGTCCGCCCTGCTCCTGGCCTTCAGCGCCGACGACGTCCGGAGCACGCTCGACGGTCTTCAGCCGGTGTTCGACCGCGCCGCCGCATCCTGAACGCTTCGCCTCCGGGGAGGCGGGGGATGTTTGATATCAGCCGCGCATGGCCACCGGGAGCGACTCCATCCCCCGCAACACGACATTGGTCTTGTAGGTCACATCGTCGACCGTGAGCGCCAGCCTTGGAGCACGATCGACCAACGAGGAGAGCGCCACCTGCGCCTCCATGCGGGCCAGCGGTGCGCCGAGACAGTGGTGGATCCCGAATCCGAACCCGAGATGGTTGTTCGGATTTCGTGAGATGTCGAACCGGCCCGGGTCGTCGAATTGGGCCGGATCACGGTTCGCCGACGCCAGCAGCAGCATGGCGAAGTCGCCGGCTCGGAGCTCCACGCCACCGAACTCGCAGTCCTCGGTGAGAGCCCGACCGGTGAGCTGCACCGGGGACACGTAGCGGAGCATCTCCTCCACGCCACTGCGGGCGAGCTCCGGCTCGGTGCGGAACCTCTCGAACTGATCGGGGTGGTGCAGCAGGGCGAGCGCACCTCCTGCGATCAGGTTGACCGTCGTCTCGTGCCCGGCCACCAGTAACAGGATGCACGTTGAGAGCAGTTCGCCCTCGCTCAGGACGGTGCCCCCGTCCTCCGCCTGCACCAGTCTGCTGAGCAGGTCGTCACCGGGGTTGGCCCGCCGATCGGCGAGGAGCTCGAAGAAGTAGTGGGAGAACTGGAGCACACTCTCGCTACGGGCGGCGATGACCTCCGACGACAGGAGGAAGTCCGGATCGAGGCCGCGGGCCAGCGCCCCGGACCAGACCTTGAAGCGGTCCTGGTCCTCCAGCGGCACGCCGAGGAGGTCGCAGATGATCCGCACCGGAAGTGGATAGGCGAACTCCTCGAGGAGGTCGACCTGAGCTGCTTCCATGGCCGCGTCGAGGAGCTCATCGACCACTTCCTGGGTCCGGATGCGCAGCGATTCCACCACCCGGGGCGTGAACGCCTTGGAGACGAGACCCCGAAGCCGGGTGTGGTCAGGTGGATCCCGGAAGAGGAACGGTCGCATCTCGAGCATGGCCGCCGCCATCGGGTCATCGACGGCGACAGGCGTACGGAAGCCCTGGGGCATGCGCTCGACTGCGACATTGAGACTGTCCGAGCTGGCCCGTCTGTCGCGCAAGATGGCCAGGCAGTCGGCATGCCGGCTCACGACCCAGAACCCGAGCTCGTTCCTGCGGATCGGCCCTCGCTGGCCGAGGTCGGCGGCCAGAAGGTCGCTCGGCGACAGGGGATCGAGGGGAGTTGTCGATGCCCGGTCCGAATCTGGCTGGGTCACTGCTGGGGGTTCCGTGGGATGGTCACTGCCATCGATGGTACTGACCGGCATGCCGATCCCGGCCGAACTCCTCCCCGCCGTCACACCCCCCTGGAAACATCTGTCCATGACTTCGGTGGCCGGTTCGGTGAAGGAAAAGGAGGCGGGTGCCGGTGCTGCCGGTGCCGGTGCTGCCGGTGCCGCTGCCGGTGCCGCCGTTGCCGGTGGTGCTGACGGTGCCGACGGTGCCGGCGGTGCCGGTGCCGGTGCCGCTGCCGGTGCCCCGGACGGGCTCGACGGTTCCGGCGGTATCAACGGCTCCGAAGGTCTCGGTGCCCGGTTGGAGGTCGCCCGTGCTGCCCTGGCCTCGGTGGTGTCAGAGCTCGACCCGGCCCGGTTGACCGGAGCCGACGCCACCGGGGTCTACGAGTCCCTGGTCGGCCTGGAGCGCCTGACCA
>JBEKIU010000156.1:0-10369 GCA_050011635.1 Acidimicrobiales bacterium | reverse complement strand
GGCCTTCCACCAGATGGCCCCCACCACGGTGGCCAGAGCCGGCGCCTACGGAACCCGCTCCCGCAAGCAGTGGGCCGGGCACGAGGCTCTGGTGATCGATTACGTCAACACCTTCCGACGCCTCGGGGAGCGGTCGAGGCCGACCTGACCCGGGCCGGCCATCGCCGGTGGGTGCAACCCCGAGACCTCGGACCGCGGCCGAGCGACCCCGACCGACCCACGCCCTACGATCCGGAAATGGTGCGCGTCGATGCCGAGGGGGAGCTGTTCACCGCGCCCTCCTGGTTCGTCTGGGTGTGGTCGGTACTCGTGATGTTCACCGTGCTGGAAGCGGTCAACGAGCTCTTCGGGATCGGTGGCCCGTCGGTCCTCTACGAGGTGTGGTTCCACGATCTGGTCATCGCCGCCTCCGCGGTGCTGATCCTCGCCCGGGCGGCGTACGAGCCGAGCACCCGGAAGGCCTGGCTGGCGTTCGGGTTGGGCATGGTGGCGTGGTCCATCGGGAGCGTGGCATGGAGCATCGTCTACGGGGGGCGGTCACACGTTCCGTACCCCACCTTCGCCGATGTCCTCTGGCTCCTCTGGTACCCGTTCACGGTCGCGGGCATCGCCTATCTGATCCGGTTCCGGGTCCAGGGGTTCGAGCTCCACCGCTGGCTGGACGGGATCGCCGTGACCCTGGTCGTGCTGGCCGCCGGATTCGCCCTCGTCGTGCAGCCGGCGGCGGACCACAGCTCCCAGGGGCTGCTGGCCACGATCGTCAGTTTCGCCTATCCGGTGCTCGACGTCATCCTCATCGGGTCCATCCTCGGCGTCTACGGGCTCCTCGGTTGGAAGCCCGACGGCATGTGGATCCTCATCGGGATCGGCATCGTGACGATGTCGATCGGGGACGCCGAGTTCGCCGTGCAGTCGGCCCGCGGTGTCGCGCAAGGCAGGCATGACGACTTCGTCTGGACGGTCGGTGCCTTGCTGATCGCCACCGCGGCGTGGGTCCAGAAGCCGAGCCCTGCCGGCGACGACCGCCGGGTCACCGGGATGCGGGCCATCGCCCTGGCGCTCATCGCCCAGGCGCTGGCCATCGGCATCCAGATCTATGCCGTGTTCGAGGAGATCCCAACCAGTGAGCGGGTGGTGACCGTTGTGATCCTCCTGGTGGCCTCGGCGCAGATCATCCTCACCCGGCCGCGTGCGGAACCGCCGGGTGTGGAGCATCAGGACACCGAGCTGCCGGACACCACCCTGCCGGTCGATGTCCCACCCGAACGGCCGCTCTGACCAGCCGGCCCCGGGCCAGGTGCACACGGCCGAAAATTGTGGTCAGATTGGATCCGAGGGTGAAGTGGGGGTGATGTTGTGCAACAGAACGCCCAGGGAGGGAAGGACGGAGACGGCACCGTGCTCCGTCGCTGCACACCGTCTGGTGGCCGGTCGTGAGTGCGACCGACGTGGCCACGGCTGAGCATCCGGGCTCGGAGCGGGCCAAACCGGGACGGCCCGGTCACAACGGTGCGCACGGCCCTTCGTTGACCGGCATCCGCAATGTCGCCCTGGTCGGGCACAACGGCGCCGGCAAGACCACCTTGGCGGAAGCGCTCCTCTTCGCCACCGGTGCCATCAACCGGCAGGGCCGGGTGGATGACGGCTCCACGGTGAGCGACTTCGAGCCCGAGGAGATCAAGTACCACATGTCGCTCTCGCTGGCCCTCGCCCCCTGCCAGGTGGGTGAGGTCAAGCTCAACATCATCGACACCCCGGGGTACGCCGACTTCTTCGGCGAGGTGCGGGCGGCGTGTTCCGTCGTCGACCTGGTGGTCGTGGTGGTGAGTGCCGTGGAAGGCGTCGAGGCGCAGACCGAGGCCGTCTGGGCCCTGGCCGCGGACTTGGGTCTTCCCCGCCTCGTCTTCGTCAACAAGCTCGACCGGGACCAGGCCAGCTTCGACCGAACCCTGGCCACCCTCCGTGAACGATTCGGTGCCGGTATCGCGCCACTGGAACTGCCGGTGGACGGCGAGACGGGCTTCCGCGGGATCGCCGACCTCCTCACCGATACGGCCATCATCTACGAGGACGGGAAGCCGACGTCGGGGCCCATCCCGAGCGACCTGGCCGAGACCGAGCACCAGGTCCGCGAGCAGCTGGTCGAGGGAATCGTGGTCGGTGACGACGAGCTCATGGAGCGCTACCTCGAAGAGGACATCCCCTCCAGTGCCGAGCTCGAGGCCACCCTGGCCACCGGCGTGGCCCAGGGTCTGGTCTTCCCGGTCGTGTGTGGATCGGCGGCCACCGGCGTGGGCATCGATCGCCTCGCCTCGCTGCTGGCCGAGATCGGTCCCGCACCCGATGTCCGCCCCCCGGTCGAGGTCCAAGCGGGTGATTCGGTGCAGGAGGTGTCATGCGACCCGGCCGGCCAGCCGCTGGTCCGGGTGTTCAAGACCTTCTCCGATCCGTACGTGGGCAACATCTCGCTCCTGCGGGTCCTGTCCGGGACGATCCATCCGGACAATGTCCTCACCAACTCCCGCACCCACCGCGACGAACGGCTCCACGTCCTGCAGCTGCTGCGGGGCAAGCAGGCGCAGCCCACCGACGAGGCCAGGGCAGGCGACATCGTGGCCGCCCCCAAGTTGGCCGGCGTGGCCACCGGTGACACGCTGGCCCCCAAGGGTGTGCCGGTCCTCGTGCCGTCGCCACCGCCGGAGCCCACCGCGCTGTCCGTCGCCATCAGGCCCAAGTCGAAGGGCGACGAGGACAAGCTGATGACCGGGCTCCACCGCCTGCAGGAGGAGGACCCGACGCTCATCGTCGAGCGGGTCGACGAGACGCACCAGACCATCCTGCGGGGCACGGGTGAGACCCATCTGTCCATGTCGATCGAGCGTCTGGCCCGCAAGTTCGGCGTGGAGATCGAGACCGGGGATGTGCTCATCCCCTATCGCGAGACCATCACCACCAAGGCCGAGGCGGAGGGCAAGTACAAGAAGCAGACCGGTGGTCACGGCCAGTTCGGGGTGGCCTCGATCCGCATCGAGCCGCTCGGGCGCGGGGAGGGCTTCCGCTTCGTCGACCAGGTCGTGGGAGGCGCCATCCCGAGGCAGTACATTCCCGCGGTCGAGAAGGGGATCGTCGAATCCATGGGGAACGGCGGTGTCTTCGGCTATCCGGTGGTCGACGTGCAGGTGGCGTGTTTCGACGGGAAGCACCATCCGGTCGACTCGTCGGAGATGAGCTTCAAGATGGCTGGATCGCTCGCCTTCAAAGAGGCCATGGCCAAGGCGGTTCCGGTACTGCTCGAGCCCATCTCCCACCTCGAGGTGACGGTGCCGGCCAGCATGCAGGGTCATGTCCTCGGCGACCTCAACTCCCGCCGGGGGCGGGTGCAGGGCACGGACACCTTGGACGGTGGACTGCAGAAGATCATCGCTCTCGTTCCCACCGCCGAGATCCAGCGCTATGCGGTCGATCTGCGCTCCCACACCGGGGGAAGGGGAACGTTCCGGGCCGAGCACGACCACTACGACGTGATGCCACAGAACCTGGTCGACAGGATGGTCAAGGCCAAGGGGGGATGAGGCACACCGCGGCCGGCACGCGGCTGCGGCCGGCCCGGTACTGTCGAATCAATGGCATCGTCTCCAGCCGGGCAACGGGCGTCCTCGTTCGGATCCGTGGCCGAAACCTACGACCGCTACCGGCCCAGCCCTCCGCTGTCGGCCGTGGACTGGATCCTTCGCTCGCCGTGCGGGACCGCGGCCGACCTCGGCGCCGGCACCGGCGCCCTCACCCGCGAGCTCGCCCGGCGCGCCGGCCAGGTCATCGCCCTCGAGCCCGACGCCCGGATGCTGGAGGTCCTGAAGCGGCGGTCGCCCCAGGTCTCGGCCCTCCGGTGCCGGGCCGAGGAGCTCCCGATCCGCGCCGGGGCTCTCGACGCCACCTTGGTCTCGTCGGCGTGGCACTGGATGGAGCCCGATCGCACCGTCGCCGAACTCGGCCGGGTGCTCCGCTCCGGGGGCGTCCTCGGCGTCATCTGGAACGGGGCCGACCGGTCGGTGGAGTGGGTTGCCGCCCTGCTCGGTACCCGGGACCCCTCGCCCGGTGATCGGCGGGACCGGGGCAGCCGTCACCGGTTCGAACTGCCACCGCTCTCGCCCTTCGCCGAACTCGACAGCTCCGTCATCGACTGGTCGAAGCCCATGAGCCGGGATGAGCTGGTCGGGTTGGCCGGTACCTACAGTTCCATGATCACCATGGCTCCCGACGAAAGGGAGCGGGAGCTGGACCGCATCCGGCAGGTCACCGGGACGGTGGTGGACGGCGACATCGTGGAGATGCCCATGAGATGCCGCTGCTGGCGGACGGTGCGGGTGTAGGTCCACGGCCTCGGTCGGGTTCCCGGTCGTCGGCCCTCAGCTGTGGCCACTCGTGGCCAACAGGACCAGGTCGAAGAGGGCGAAGGCGGTGGTTGCGAACATGATCGATCGGACGATCCACCTGGTTGTGCTGGCCCCCGATTTCTTGGCCAGACGACCTCCGGAGTTGCGGTAGGTCGGAGAGGCGCTTCCTGATTGGTTGACCAGCCGAACTGTCGGGCGGTGTGAGCCGAACGGAGGATCGTACGAGCTCATCGTGACTCGTCTCCGACAGTGACCGGTGTGGGTATCGAGTCGTCCGCGTACGTCGGAAGCCGCGCATCTTCGAAGATGTGCGCCCGTCGTTCCGCCGTCTTGTCCCATGCCCGCAGTGTCTCCCGCCCGAGGACCAACAGGACGAGTGCCAATGCCATGACCCAGCTGACGGGCTCCATCTGACGGCCGCGCGCGAGTTGAACCCCGGTGACGGCCAGTACGACCAGCACCGGAGCATAGGGAGCAACCAGCGACGTCGTTGACGCCTCGAGATGGTCGGGCGGACCCGACGGGAAGGTCATGGACCAGAGCGCACCCAGTGCGATCAGGAGATACCCGGCGACCCAGCCTGTGTCCAGAGAGCTCCCACCCGTGTAGCTGTTTGCGTCGGTCAGATAGGTGAAGGAGCTGTCCGCCACGGCAAAGGCGACCACGCCGGCCATCACGATGGCCACGTTGATCCGAACCGGTCGTCCACCCCTTGCGATCAGGATGATGACCAACGACACCATGATCACGTCGCTCATGGGGTACGCCAGGGAGATCGCTTGCTTCAAAAGGCCCCCTTGGTGGCTTCGGTACAGCGGTCCGAGCACGGTTGCCCAGCTGGCGAACAGCAGCGACGTGGCGATGATGCAACCGTCGAGTATGTCGTGGAACCTGTCGAGCCTGCTCCTGTGTCCACTCGGGAACGACAGCAGCGCGGCAAAGGCCAGAGGGACGGCGGCGAGAAAGCCGACGTCGGCCAAGGAGGGAAACGGGACCGGCGTGTCCTTGGCCAGTGCGTAGTAGCACCAGATGAGCTCCCCGACACCCCACGCGAAGCTGGATGCGGCGAAGAGCGCCCACGTGGCCCGACCGGACGTCACCCGGGTGGCGGCGATCGCGCAGACTCCTGCGGCGACCCAGGCGGCAGCCAACTGCCCGATGTCGTCCACGTAGAGCGTCGGACGAGAGCCGAAGAATCCCACGATGGTCCAGAGCAGGAAGGCGGTGGTGGCCAGGCCGGCCAGGACGGCGGAGACCGCGAATCGCCTCGTTTGATCGGAGTCGGTGGGCGCCCAGCTGGTCACAGGCATTGTATCGGCAGGTGACGAGTGAGAATTGAGTGAAATATTCTTGTGATCGAGTGGAGATATATCGAATAAAAGTACTTCTGGCTCTTGACGGGATTTTTTTGGAGGGATTTGGGCGTTGAACCGGTTATTCTGTCATCCCGGCTATGTCAACTTTTAGTGAACGAGTCCGGACTTCAGGTTACTGTTTTTATGTTTTTTTGGGTCCTCTCTCGAGGTCGAATTTGGGTGTGATGTCGAGACCCCTCGGCTCTGCCCGGTCGACGACCTCCACCCGGACGGCCTCCACCCGGAACGACGGCCCGGAGCGACGGAACGATCCACGGCGAACCACTCACGCTGAACACGTATCCGTAGCGGGTGAACGACATCGTTGTAGTTCGACACGCCCGACAACTGTTTTCGTGGGTGGGCCTTGTCAGCCTGACAAGCACGGGAGTAGCGTTTACAAGTAGTGGATACAAGTGAGTACTCAATGGAGCCGCCCGACGGACTGGCCGAGCGGATCCGTACCTATCGCCTGAAGCGTGGGACGACACAGCGCCAACTGGCCGATCAACTGGGTGTCACCCAGCAGTCCGTCGCCCGATGGGAGCAGGGCTCGCCACCGAGGAGGTACATGCTCCGGGCCATCGAATCGCTGCTCGGAGAGATCGACGGCGGTGACCAGCCGGCGGACCTTGCCGAGATCATCGGCATCCGTCCTCCTGTGGCCGGACGGGTCCAGCCACGCGGCACCGAGGATGCCCGACGGGTCTATGTGCAGGGTTGCCTCAAGCTCCTCGAGCGCGGCGAACGGCTGCCCAACAGGGTGCTCCTGTTACTGGCCGACGAGCTCGGCTGGGGCGCCGACGACGGCTGACCGCACGGGGGAGTTCTGCGCCCACCCCGCTGTGCGGCCGGTCACGACCGGTACGGGCTGATCACCGATTCGCCGTAGCGTTCGAGTCCTTCGAGGGACTGCGAGAGCGATGCGCCGGGGACCGAGACCCCGGCCCAGGTGACACCCAGTGCGGCCAGGCCGTCGAGCCCGGCCATGTGGGCATCGGGGTTGAAGTCGCCGTCCAGCCTCCCCCCGGCCGGGGTGCCGAAGGCGACGTCGATCTCCGACCGGGCCCGCCCGGCCTCGTCGACGAGCTGCCAGAGCTCGTCGAGCATGGCCGCGAGGTCGTCGACCGTTTCGAGTGCGGGGGTCTTCGTGGTCTTCGACAGCGACCTCGGCGCGGGGAAGGGCGTCCAACCGTCCCCGTACCGGGCCACCCGCCGCCGGGACAGCCGGCTGTTGCCTCCGATCCAGATCGGCGGTGGCGTACGGGGCTTCGGATTCGCTGTCAGCCCCTTGGCGTCGATCCCGATCCCCTCGAAGGAGAAGTCGTCCTCGGTCCACATGCCGCGCAGGACGTCGACGGCCTGGTCGAACAGCGCGTTGCGCTGCTCGAAGTCGATGCCCAGGCCCCGGTACTCACCCCGCAGGTAGCCGGTGGCCACGGCCAGGGTGAACCGGTCCTCGGACAACATGGCCATGGTGGCCACCGTCTTGGCGATGATGAGGGGGTGACGGTAGGGGAGCACGACGATGTTGGGGATCAGGCGGATCCGTTCCGTCACCGCGCAGCAGAACGTGAGCGCCACGAAGGGATCCAGGGCATCGTGGCCCCCGGCCTTGAGCCACCGGTCGGTGGGCGCCGGGTGGTCGGTGAACCCGATCCCGTCGAACCCTGCGGCTTCGGCGGTCCGGGCGAATTCGGTGACGGCCCGCCTGGACATGAGCTCCGGGCTGGCCGGATGGATGATCAGAGGGTAGGTGACGGAGAACTTCATGAGGGTGCAGGCTAGACACGTTTGGCCGCGGCGACATGCGGGAGGGCGAGGATCAACTCGAGCGGTTCACCGGTCTCCTGCCCCAGCGCCCGTCGGGCGAAGGCGGCCAGTGCCTCTTCGTGGGCGACGTATGCCTCGGCGATCCCGCGCTCGGTCTCATCAGTGGCGAGCTCGACCAGTTGGTGGTACTTGACGAGGAATTGGTCGGTGACCGGCAGGATCGAAGCCACGAACTCGTCCCAGGTGACGCCGGCCAGGGCATCGGCCAACTCGACGGCCGCAGTCACGGTTGCCGCGGAGTCACCGCCATCGAGCGCCCGCCGTTCGAAGACGGGTTCGGCCAGTTCTTTGGTGGTCCGTTCGAGGAGTGTCAGCACCTTCAACTGGTGACGGCGATCGGGGTCCTCTTCCCGCTCGGCCAGCGATCCGAAGAGGGCTTCGCCGAGCACTTCGCCCTGGTAGGACTCGACCCACAGCTCGGCCGCGCTCATGCCCGCACTGTACGGCGCCCCGGCGGCCGACGGGAGCTCACGTCGAGGAACCCGGCCGGCTCGGCCCGAAGCGGCCGGCGAAGGCCCGGAGGGGGAGGTCGGCGCTGGTGAGGAGGCCCGGCGGGGCGTCGCAGACTGCCCCGATCGAGTTGAGGGCGGGCAGCCCGGTGATGGTCATGCCGATGGAGGCGAAGCTCCGGGCGTCGAACGGGGTGCCGTCGGCGGGGAAGATCATGTGCCGGTTCACGATGTTCGGATCCCCTTTGACGGTGGTGATGTAGCACCCCTGGATCTTCCAGCTCGGCTCGGTGTCCGGCACCATCTGCCACTCGAGGTGGGTCTCGATCCTCGGCTCACCGCCCACCATGCCCTTGAACTTGGACAGGCTCGCTCCCACCGACCCCTGGGCCAGCTGCCACCAGCCCAGGTCCACATCCTTCTGGCAGGCCCCGAGCTCGCACTCGTAGACGATGTCGTCGATGGTCACCCCGAGGCAGTCGGCCATCAGGTAGATGGCATCCCCGAAGACGGTGCACCCCTTCTCCAGCATGCCCGGCACCCGCGGATCGTCGACCGGCAGCCCGTAGCCGCAGTTCTTCCAGGTGTCGACGGAGTGGTGGCAGGACACGTCCACCGACTCCAGCACCGTCAGGTGGTCGACCCGGCCCATGCCGGCCGTGCTGACCACCGAGAGGATGTCGGCCAGGCCCGGGTTCATGCCCGTCCCGTAGAAGGTGGCACCTCCCTTCCGGCACGCCTCCTCGATGACCTCGGTGGGCCGCCGGCCCGAGGCGAGGGGGAAGTTGCGGTCACGGTGGTGGCCGGTGATCCAGTCGGCGGTGGACACCACGTTGATCCCGGCCCCGAGCACCGTCTCGAACAGCTCCATGTCGGGCCAGACCCCGTTGAAGTTCACGCAGTCCGGTGCGGCCGACAGGATGTCCTCCACCCGGCCGGTGGCCACCACGCCGAGCGGGTCGATGCCGACGATCTCGCCGGCGTCGCGCCCCACCTTCTCCGCCGAGTAGCAGTGGAGGCCGACCAGCTCGAGGTCGGGATGGTCGCGGAGCCGGGCGATCATCTCCGACCCTACGTTTCCGGTGGCCACCTGGAAGACGCGGCGTGGTGGGTGGGTGCTCATGGGTGGATCCTCCTCGGTGCGGACCGTTCGATGTCCCTGATCCGTACGGCCGGGTCAGCCGTGGTCGCTTCCCCTCAGGATGTCGACGGCGGCGAGGTCGTCGCCACCGTGTCCGGCGGCCACCGTTTGTCGGAGGCGGCTGCGCACGGTCTCGAGCAGAGGACTGAGATCGACAACCGCGGCGGCCAGGTCGACGTCTTTCAGCGCCAGCTGGACGGCAAATCCGGGCTCGAAGGAACGCTCCTCCATCAGCGCCAGCTTGGCCAGCGCGTACGGCATGGCCAGGGGACCGGCCTCGATCGCCTCCACGAACGTGCCGTGGCCGATGCCCAGCCCGTCGCACAGGGCCATCACATCGCTCATGGCCACGGTCGCTGCCGCCATCCAGGCGTTGACGGCCAGTTTGAGCGAGCTGCCCTCGACGCCCGTCCCGACGTGGAGGACCGAGGAGCCGAGCGCTTCGAGAACCGGTCGGGCCCGATCGAGCGCGTCGGCATCCCCGGCAACCAGCCAGACGAGCTTCCCCTGACGGGCGGGGGTCGTGCTTCCGGACACCGGGGCGTCGAGGTAGGCGACCTCGTGGCCGTGGGCCAGATCTGCCAGCTGGCGGGCACTGCCGGGTCCGACGGTGCTGGCCTGCACCCAGACGGCACCCGTGCCCACATCGGCGAGGGCGTCGGCCATCACCTGGGCCACGGCGTCACCATCACGCAGCACGGTGATGACGACGGATGCGCCGGAGACGGCCTCGCCCACCGCGTCGACCGCGGTGACACCTGCGGCCTGGTCCGCCGCCGCCCGCGCCCGTTCGGGACTCCGGTTCCACAATCGGACCTCGTGTCCGGTCTCACCCAGGCGTACCGCCATCGCCGCGCCGAGCGCCCCGGCTCCGAGGACAGCAACTGTCGGATGTGCTGGCATGCGCTCCTCCTCGATCCGTTGCCCGATCGACCCGGGCCCATCGACCGGGCCGATCGACCCGGTTCCCTACTGGAATACCACGTCCAGCCGGCGCGGCCCCCTGACCTGTCCGCCGGCCCAGAGGACCTCGGCACCGTCGGCCAGATGGAAGACGGGCACCCGGGCCAGCCACTCCTCCAGGGCGACCCGCAACTCCATCCGGGCCAGGTTCGATCCGGCGCACCGGTGGATACCCGAGCCGAAGGCCACGTGCCGGTTGTGCTGGCGGTCGAGGAGGACCTGGTCCGCCTGCTC
>JBEKIU010000155.1:0-10439 GCA_050011635.1 Acidimicrobiales bacterium | reverse complement strand
TGAGCGTCTCGGTGGTCATACTCGTCGGTTTTGGACTGGTTGAGTTGAAGATTTGGCCCGCCGGTCATGTTCTCTTCTACGTGACTGCGGCTGTATCGGGTTCGATCCATATCGCAAGTGTTTGGAAGAACCGCGCTTGTTTCATCGCCATCACAGACGCTCGAGGATCCGTTGTCGCCTTTGTCGCGACACATCGCTACCTGGCTGTAAGCACCACCGGCGCCATACTTTGCATCGTGGCCGTCATCCAAGATCGCAACCATGATCTTGGGCCAAGTGGGCTTCTTGGCTCGTTGTCTCCGATTTGGTATTTAGGCCTCCTGATTGTTGTCACCACAATCGTTCTCGGCCGTCATTTGTCAACGCTAGAGTTTGCCTATTCCGTTGTCATTTTGGCGCTGATTCTCACTTGTACCCCGGTGATCATCTTCAGCGGCCCAATCTTCAGCTGGACGATCTTAAATGTAGGCATCACGAACTATATAATAGTTCATGGCACGGTAAATCCAGGTTTGGACATCTATCAGGCGTGGCCCGGTCTCTTTGCGGGGATGGCGTGGCTTTCAACGAATGCCCACGTGACAATTCCATTGCAAGAAGCAAGATGGTGGCCTGCTGTCATAGACCTGGGTGTTTTGATCGCCTTCCGGGATCTTGCAAAACAAGTGGGTTTGACCGCTCATCGCGCCTGGCTGGCGACGGCATTCTTTTGTGCTGGAAGTGTCTTTCAGGAGGCTTATTTCTGCCCTCAGAACATCGCCTACCTTTTAACGATCATCGTCTATTCACGGGTGTTCGGGAAGCGAGGCACTGGCGGAGCAGCATCAACATCAGATTGGTTGGTGGTCGTTCCGTGTTTACTCGCCATTTCGATCACGCATCAGATCACTCCCTATATGCTGACGGGCGCACTGATCGCCCTAGCACTTTTTGGCTACCTCAAGTCGAATTGGTTTATAGCGGCCGCGATCGTACCCGCGCTCATTTGGGCTTCTCTGAATATCGGGTGGGTCAAGCACAATATAAATCTAGATCAGTTGGGCTCACTCTTCTCGAACTCGGTACCCACGTCGAGTTCTGTTCCAGGAATTCAGAACGATATATTTGAGCAAATAACGCGCATCGGTGAATTTGGAGCGCTGCTGCCGATCGGTGTGCTTGCGCTTGTTGCCTTATATTCGAGACGAGACCGACTGAGTTTCGCATTAGCGGTTGCCGCCGCAACTGCCTTCGGTCTCATCGTGGTGACTTCATATGGGAACGACGGACCATTGCGGACCGGTCTGTTTGCCCTGCCGTGGATCGCCATACTTGCTGCTTCAGCCAAACCAGCCAAGAGTCATCGCTTACTCACAACTACAGGAGTAGCTATCGTTCTCGTCGTGGCGATCGGGTATGTGTTGGGAACGATGGCCCAGGACTACGTGAATGCCGTGAGGCCGTCTGACTTGGCCGCGGAGAAGGCGTTTGAAACCTCAGCTCCCGTTGGGTCGACTGTGTTTGTAATCGGTGATGATTACCCGGCCGGATTGACGTACCGACTCTATTCACTCACTTGGTACCGTGTTCTTCGTCTGACCAAGTACAGAGATGCGCACGGCAAGTTCAACGCCGCCGGCGCGGTCGAGGCATTCAACCGGACCATCGGCGCGTCGGCGGGGCGGAATTATTATGTGATGACGGGCGGAGCTCCTGAAGCTGAATTAGTCTCTGATGGTTTCTCTACCACTTCAGAATATGTGGCCATCGTCAAGGCCTTCTCAGACTCTCCAAAATGGAGGCCCATTTATCGGTCTGGCGTCTCCGGACTGTACAAATTCGTAGGTTGATTGCTACCTTCCACGAGGCGGGTGGCCACGAGGTAGGCAGAACGCCCGAAGGTGGTTGAGCTGGGAGCTTCGCCCGCTTCGTGGAAGCTGTTCGTCGACCGGACCGTGTAAGCGCCACGGAGTCTCGGGGTCAGAGGGTCAGAAAGCGAAACGAAGGGGGTCTCTATTCCGACGAATCGACGAGCGCCAGGTGAGCTTTGTAGTTCGAGCCCTGTGGACTTACGGTGCTCGGCGTTCCGTTGTAGTTCTGCAACAGCTGGAAGTTCACAAGACCACCGTCGACACAGGTCGTCGCTTGGGATGGTTGCCACGCCCACGCCAGGTACGAGATGTCGTTCGCATCGGCCCAGGCCATGTACTGGTTCATATAGCCGGTGCTGCAATCGTCCTCGCCGAGCTCGCCGGTGACCATCGGGATGTTGGCCGCGTTGAGTTGGGCGAGGTTGTAGTTCCACGACGCGACCGAGGTGTCGTTCGAGGTGGTGTAGGCGTGAAAGCTGATGATCAACTGGTGGAGTGGGTCGACCGGGAGATTGGAGATCTCAGGGCACGGAACGTCGTCGCCGAGGTTCTCGTTGTATCCACAAGGATCACCGGCATATTCGAGTCCACCTAGCATGAGCGGTTGGGTGGCACCGGTCGCTCGGACTACGTCCACCAGCTGTTGCATGCCGGCAGACGTGTAGGTGACGGTACCGGCACCGGTGTCGGGGTCCGTCACTGTGCAGCCATTGAGCCAGCAGGTCCACGCGGGAGTGGAAGTTTCACCGTTGGGGTCACCCAAAGTGGGCTCGTTGAACAGGTCGAAGATAACGGCGGGATTGGACTTGAACGTGGTGGCCACCGAGGACCAGAAGGTGGGCGAGTGGTCCTCATCAGCCATCGGAGCCTGACCATCAGCTGAGTAACTGCCGGGGGCAGAATACTGGAGGTCGAGAATGGCGTAGATGCCGTCAGCGTTGAGAGCGGACACCCAACCCTCTATCGCCGCTTGGTAGTTCGACCCCGAAAAGGCCGCGGGTGATCCGTTGATGCCCAGCCAGCAATCCTCGTTGAGCGGGATGCGGACAGCGTTCATGTGCCACGAAGCGATGCCTGCAGCAGTCGCGGCATCCTCGGCTGGCGTATTGCTGGATCCCCACGAGAACCCGCCATCTTGTATGCACGCATCCTCAGTACCGGTGACGTCAACGCCGAGTAAACGCATTTGCTGACCAGAGCCGTTGACCAGTGTATTCCCATCGACGTGCACACTCATCCCCGACGACGGACCGGTCGTGGAGGTCGTCGTGGTTGTCGGTGGATCCTCCGTCGTCGTCGTGACAATGGGTGCAAGGGGCGTAGACGTGGGCAACGACCCCGGTGTCCGGCGATAGGTTCCCGGCGCCGTCGTCGATGGGTCGGCCGTGCCCGTGGGCTTGCGGGAGGATTTCTGAGCGGTGGCGTTCCTGTAGCCCCCCGACCCCGCTCGGGAGCCGTTGAACGAGTATCCAAGCGTCCGACCGCCCGCGGTCGGGCTTGGCTCGTTGCCAATGTTCGCTGTGCCCAGGACACTCACGAGAATTAGCACGCCTACGGCTGCGCCCCACATCTTGCCTCTCGTCACTGCCGTTACGTATCGTCGCCGGCTCGATCGAACTTGAGAGAATTCTCTAAATGTCCCATGACGTTGAGTGCGCCAGCCCCGACGAAGAACACGCCGCAGCTATGGCAACAAAGCTTCCCACCCGGAGGTATTCGGATGTCGTGGGCCTGATCGTGGTTGACTCGACGGCTCGCTCGTTCAGGAGGCTTTGCGCGCTGGCGAAGACGCTCTCGTCCACGGTCGCTTCGTGCTTGCCATCGTGGAGGTCGTCGCTGTCGGCGGTCTTGTCGAGATAGACAGGATTGCGCAGTACGCGCAGCCACAATCTCGCCCTGGGCGACCATTTCCAGCCACAGGAACTGGTCAGTTCACCTCCGCGACAACGATTTGTTGCATCGCTCCGAGAATGGGTTAGACGTGTAAGTCGAGGCATACGTAGCACGTATGATGCGAGGATGAACGGCCAACTTCGAGAGGGTATCGTTCCGGAGCGCTTGACGCGATCCGGGAGCGGCACGCGTCTGCGAGCACCCGTGGCACGTCCTCGAATGGCCAGGCAATTGTGTCCGGTGCTCTATCGGTGAGGTCACTTCAAATCCCCTTTGACCCGGCGCGCGTACGCTCGTTGCTGAGATCTTCAGCCGGCCGCCGAAAGCTCGCCGACGCCGTGCTGGTCCGGTTGCATCAGGGTCTGCGGGCAAGGATCCTCGCCTCGATGCCGATGGAGCAGCTCGAAGAGGTAACCAACGTTCGGAACCTGGTCACGAGGCAAGCCGTGCGAGTGGTCGCCTCGCTTGGTATTCCCGATCTGATCGCCGCTGGGATCACAGACGTGGACGTACTGGCTGTGCGCGTAGGAGCGGACAGCGATGCCTTCCGCCGGTTGTCGCGGCATCTCGTGAATCGTGGCGTATTCACAGCCCCGACGTCATCCACCCTGGGATTGACGGCCGTAGGTGAGCTGCTGCGGTCGGGAGAGGAAAACGGCCGACACTTGTACTTTCAGGTCACGGGTGTGGCGCCACGATTTGAGGCTGCCCTGGCGGGGATGATGCATTCCGTGCTCACTGGTGAGCCGGCGTACGCACATGTTCACGGCGAGGAGCTTTGGCAACAGATGGAAAAAGAGCCGCTTCTTGCTGCGTCCTTTGATGCGGATATGAACATCCACGCCAGAGAGGTTGGCCCGGTGCTCGCTCAGCATTACGACTGGACTGGCGTATCCCATGTCGCGGATGTCGGGGGAGGGAGTGGCGAGTTGATGCGCAGCGTGTTGACCCATCTCCCCGCCATGGCGGGAACCGTTGTTGAGTTCGCCGACGTTGTCCGCCGGGCCCGCAAGGCGATGGACGATGCCGGCTTTGCGAGTCGGTGCGACGTCGTCGAGGCCGATTTTCTCGAGCGCGTTCCAGCTGTAGCCGATACGTACCTATTGAGCTGGATCTTGCACGACTGGAAAGACGAGCAGGCTGTAACCATCCTGCGCCACTGTCGGGCCGCTGCCGGTTCGGATGGGCGCGTGCTCGTGATTGAGCAACCGTACGATTTGGTAGTGGACTCCGGTTTGGATCTTCGCATGCTCGTCTTCTTCGGGGCCCGCGAGCGGACGCGCCAGGAGTACGAGATGCTCGCCAAGGCCGCCGGGCTCCGAGTCGTGTCCTGGACCTCGCTCGTTTCAGGGTTTTCTGTGATGGACTGTCGACCCGTCGGCTGACGTCAGACGCGGTTCAGTGCGTCCCGGTGACCAGTTACGATGTCCAGCGTCCGTCGTATCCGGCACCGACGCCTATCACTTCAGCTCCTCGTTTCACAGGACGGACTCCATCCATAGACCCGCGTGGGGCCACCGGCAGAGCTGGCGACGAATGATACGACCAAGCCCAATGATGCGATCAAGCCACCGAGCTCGAGACGCTCCTCTTGGCCAGTGGAGACATCTGCGTGGCCGGTGTCGGTACCGGCCTCCTTGCCGTTCACTTGAACGTCGCGAGATGGTCCCGGAACGGAATCCGGTCCCGCTTCGGTCGGCAGACTCCATTACTGGTTGGGCAACGCTCATGTTATTCTCAGGTGATTTTCAGGTCGTTCTCAGGATTGTCGGCAGGCTATTGCCAAGGCGACTACGTGCAACCAGGAGTTGCAGATGAGGCTTTCGAGCCAGGACATGTGGACGGGCGCCCGGTCCGTTGCTCTTTCGCGTCGGGTGCCGTTCGAAGTGCGCTGCCGCTTGCTCTATTTGTACAGGCGTCGATCGTGGGCTACTCGATATCCCGTTACCTTTACCCAAAAGCTGCTCTGGAAGATGGTCAAGGATCGTCGGCCTTTGTTGACAACCTTTGCGGACAAAGTCGCAGTGCGTGATTACGTTGCCCACGCCGTCGGTCCTGAGGTGCTACCTCAGCTGTACGCCGTGGTTACGGATCCTTCCGACTTGGATCCAGCTCAATTGCCCGAGCAGTTCGTTGTGAAGCCGAATAATGCCTCGGGGCTGGTTTGGATCGTCGCGGATCAGTCTGTCGGCCGAGCACATCTTGAATCGGGCATGTTCACAACACGCCAAGAACTCGATTGGGACGTACTCGTAGCGACATGTCGTGCATGGCTGGCGCTTGACTACGCCGATGTCGCGCTGGAGTGGGCGTACCGCAACATCCCACCAAAGATCATGGTCGAAGAGTTGCTGTTGAACTCCGTCGGGCAGATCCCACGGGACTACAAGTTTCTCGTCTTTCACGGTCGGGTCCGCCTCATCCAGGTCCACACGGACCGCTTCAGTGATCATCGGGTCAACCTCTTTCTTCCTGATTGGACCCCCTTCTACGCGCAATTGCCCTTTCCACGTGCTAATCACGAGCCTCCCCGCCCCGACTCCCTCGAACGGATGGTGCAGATCGCCGAGACCCTCGGACAAGAGACCGACTTCGTCAGAGTTGACCTCTATGATGTCGATGGCCGTGTCGTCTTCGGAGAGGTCACGAGCTACCCGGCGGCAGCATCTCAAGATCTGTATCCGGAGTCACTCGAGCTGGGTCAGTACTGGACGCTCCCACTGCATTACTAGCCAATGGGTGCTGCATCACTAGCAATGGGTGCTGGGAACTCATCTGACCACAAACGTCCACAGCGGTGTCGGCGTCAGGTCGCTCCGAGCTCTGGAGCAAGTCCCGGTCAGCACTGCACTGCGACATCCCCACCGCCGACCATGGCACCACACCCCGGTGCGGATTCTCTGTTCCGCCCATACTGCGGCGGTCGCAGCTACGCCCAATAATGCACTGCGTGATACTCCTATCACTCTGTGCACCCTTCTGAGAGGTCCGCTGGACAAGCGCGACCACTAGCGACCACACTCTGTCCGACTACCTCACGGATTGTCTCTGTCGGCGGAGCGTAGTGGACCTCCGGAGGTGGGACGTGATTGCTGAAGCTGCGCCGAAGGCGGGGGAAACACAATGCTGGTGTCGAAAACCTCATCGTTACAACGCCCGGCCGAGGACCTTGGCCGGGTGAACCGCCCCCTGTCGGCTCCATCGGTGACTCTGGTCATTCCCGTGATGAGTCATGTCGCCGCTGGATCACCCGCCATGCGGCCCCGGGCCCCACTCGACCTGGTCCATTCGACGAGCAACGCCGCCCGCGCGACAACCCGCGCGCGCGAATTTCTGAGTTGACGACGCCGGTCGACTACTCCGTTCGCGCGGAGTCGTCGCGGACGCTGCGGGCGCCGACGCGACTCGCAAGGCGACTGACCCAGGTAGAAGCTGACGACCAGAGGAATGGCGTTGGACCGCCGAAACGAATCTGCGTGGTCGGCTCGGGATGGCGATTCCTGAGCGGCATCAGCTACTACACCTGTCGAATGTCAAATTCGCTGGCCGAGACAGATTATGAGGTATCGGCGATTCTCATGAGGAGACTGCTTCCGCGGCGTCTCTACCCGGGTAAAGCGCGAGTTGGCTCGCAGCTGGCCGATCTCCGATATGACGACAGCGTCCGAGTCCTGGACGGAGTCGACTACTTCTGGTGGCCCAGCCTGTTGCGCGCCCTCCGGTTCCTGTTGCGAGAGCGACCCGATGTGGTCGTGTTCGAGTGGTGGAGCGCGACGGTCCTTCATACCTATCTGGTCCTGGCCGCTGTCGCTCGGCTACTGGGAGCGCGGGTGGTCATCGAGTTTCACGAGACGCTCGATTCGGCTGAAGCAACCATGATGTTCCCACGCCTGTACGCCGACATATTCATCCGTCCGATGCTCTGGATCGCTTCGGGCTATGCCGTGCACTCGGGCTTCGACCGTGATGTGATTTCAAAGCGGTATCCCGTGGGCACGAAGCCCGTGGCCGTGGTGCCGCATGGACCCTACAACCACGGTGTAAGGGCGTCCGAGCGCCGACCTCGCGGCCCCGATGACCCGGTACGACTGCTCTTCTTTGGGACGATCCGCCCCTACAAGGGTCTCGAGCATCTCATTGATGCCTTCGACGGTCTTACCGACGCTGAAGCCGAGCGTTTTTCCCTCACCGTGGCGGGCGAAACCTGGGAGGGTTGGGATATACCCACGGAGCTGATCGCCCGGGCGCGTCATCGGGATCGCATTGTCTTCGTAAACAGATATGTAACCGACGCCGAAGCAACAACATTGTTCAGTGAGGCTGACGTCGTGGTCCTTCCGTATCTACGGTCGTCGGCCAGTGGCCCTCTGCACATGGCCATGAGTCACGGGCTATCGGTCATTGTCACGGCAGTGGGAGGCCTGACCGAAGCGGCGACCCTCTACCAAGGAACAACCTTTGTGCCTCCTGGAGACACTGACAGCCTGCGTGAGGCCATCAGACAGATCGATCCATCCCTGGGGGTCCACTATCCGGATCCCTTCTCCTGGGCCGAGAGTGCAGGGCGGCTCGCCTCATTGTTCGTCAGCGATTCCAGTCAGTCGGCCCGGTAACGATTCGATGGCTGATGTCTTCTTGCGACCGTAGATCGGTATAGAGCGTGGCACCTCGGATCCTGGTGGTGCGGGGATGCGGGCTTACGGGGGTGCACGTTGTTTCTCCGTGCGCCCACGGCTGCCACCCTCCCAGGCGCCTTCGAGAAGCGGGGCGACGACTCGAACCCGCCGTTGGCCGTATTCTCAGGCACGCCCTCGGGACGGCCAGCGTTGTGGGCCGGCACAGGCCCGGCTCGAGGCGAGCATGGTTGGACTCCACCGACAACAGTCACCCCGGGCATCTGCGCTGGCATCGGGAGGGCTCTTCGCGCCGGGGTCAGACCATGAGCGTGGTAACAAAGGGCCAGTCCACACAATTTCCGCAGACCTGGACGCTAAAGGGGATTCCCCCCGGCGGCCGATGGAGCCCCTGTAATTCCGCGCCGCTCCCCGCGGGATCGGGTGCCATACAGCTCATCCTTTCCAGTCACGGTTCGCCGCACCGCGTCGTTCGGATCGTTTCGATCTCCTCAAACACCGCATAGGTATGAAGATCGCTTTTGTGACCGGCCACTACCTGCCGTTCGCCGGTGGGATCGAGACCCATGTCGAGCAGATCGCATCTCGGCTGGCGGCCCTAGGTGACAGCGTGACGGTGTTGACCCAGACGGACGACCCGTCTTGGCCCTCGTCAGAAATGATCGCGGGCGTCCAGGTCCGGAGGTTTCCGGTACCCGTCCCCAGTCGGCATTTCGCCGTCTCACCCTCCTTGGGACGGGCTCTGATGGCGCAGCGCCGGGAATGGGACGTTGTGCATGTCCACGGGTACCATAGCGTTGTGCCGCTGCTAGCCGCCTCGTCCGGTGCGCGACCCTTGATCTTCACTCCGCATTATCACGGAACAGGCCATTCACCAGTGCGCAAGGTGATGCATTGGCCCTATCGGCTTCTCGGTACATTCATCAGTGACGTGTCCCGACGAGTGATATGCGTGTCCGAAGCCGAACGTAGCTTGTTTGTCTCCCATTTCCCGGGAGCGATTGACAAGGTGACGGTCATTCCCAACGGCGTCGACCTCGCCGAGCTCCTGGCTGCGGTACCGGTCCCCACGCACAAGACGACGATCGTCAGTGCCGGTCGGCTCGAGACGTACAAGCACGTCGACGACACGTTGCGAGCGTTCGCGCAACTGGGCCACGACCACCAGCTCATTGTCACCGGTGATGGGCCCGATCGAGCCAGACTGGAGAGGATAGGGCGAGAGCTTGGTCTGGCCGACACGGTTCGCTTTGTGGGCCGGATCGGCACCGCAGAGCTTTACCGCTGGTACCGCTCTGCCGACGTCTACGTGAGCATGTCGAGCAACGAAGCCATGGGGATAACGATCCTCGAATTGTTGGCCTGCGGTGCCAGGGTGGTGGCCTCGGACATTCCCGCCCATCGGGAGGTGAACGAACGAGTCGGTGGAGTGCTCACACTCGTTCCCATGGCATCGAGTCCCGAGGAGTTGGCGAAGGCCATAGCAACGGCCGCCGAGACACCTCCCGCTCACGATCTCCGCATCCCTGCCTGGGACGCAGTGGCCGACGCTACTCGGGCAGTGTACGACGAGGTGATCGGCAATGCGTGAGCCACGCTCACGCCCGCGGGTCGTCTACTGGTTCAAGCAGCCAACTCCGTATGCGGTGGCCCGATTCAACGCCGTCGCTGACGCCCGCGCCGTCGAGCTCGAAGTCTGGTTCAGTGAGGTCCGCGAGCCCGACCGCAGCTGGGATGTGGACGAAAGCGAATGGCGATTCCCGGCCCGATACATCCCCGACCGTCGCTTTACCGCATTTCGGCTCCGCGTCCCACTCCCTGAACTTGCCCAGACCCGGCCCGACGTCTTCGTCTTGGAATACGACAGACTGAACCAGGCCATCGGGGCCGTGGCCGGACGAGTGGCCGCTCGCCGAGTGGCCTTCAGGGTGCTTCCAAACTTCGACGCCTGGAGCCAGCGCACATGGTGGAGAGAAGCAGCCAAGCATCTGCTGTTCAGGGCGGTTGACGGCGTCAAAGTGCCCGGCCCCGACGGTCAGAACCTCGCCGTTCGCTACGGGAC
>JBEKIU010000154.1:0-10498 GCA_050011635.1 Acidimicrobiales bacterium | reverse complement strand
GCTCCCACCATCACCAACGACGGCGTGTCCATCGCCCGTGAGGTGGAGCTGGAGGACGTCTTCGAGAACATGGGCGCCCAGCTGGTCAAAGAGGTGGCCACCAAGACCAACGACGTGGCCGGCGACGGAACCACGACGGCCACCGTGCTGGCCCAGGCCCTCATCCGCGAGGGGCTGCGCAACGTAGCCGCCGGAGCCAATCCCCTCGGGCTGCGCAAGGGCATCGACAAGGCGGTGACCGCCGCGGTCGAGTCCATCAAGGAGCAGTCCAAAGAGATCGACTCGAAGACGGAGATCGCCCAGGTGGCGTCCATCTCCGCCGCCGACAACGCCATCGGTGAGGTGCTTGCCGATGCCATCGACCGCGTGGGCAAGGACGGCACGGTCACCGTCGAGGAGTCCAACACCTTCGGCATCGACCTCGAGTTCACCGAGGGCATGCAGTTCGACAAGGGCTACCTGTCCCCCTACTTCGTGACCGACGCCGAGCGTCAGGAGGCCGTCCTGGACGACCCGCTGATCCTCTTCGTCAACCAGAAGGTGAGCGCGGTCCACGACCTGGTCCCTGTGCTCGAGAAGGTCATGCAGACCGGCAAGCCGCTGCTGATCATCGCCGAGGACGTCGAAGGAGAGGCGCTGGCCACCCTGGTGGTCAACAAGATCCGGGGCACGTTCACCTCGGTGGCCGTCAAGGCCCCCGGTTTCGGCGAGCGCCGCAAGGCGATGCTCCAGGACATGGCCGTCCTCACCGGTGCCCAGGTCATCTCCGAGGAGATCGGCCTCAAACTCGACACCACGACGGTCGATCTCTTGGGGAAGGCCCGCCGGGTCATCGTGACCAAGGACGACACCACCATCGTCGAGGGCGGCGGTGACGAGTCGGATGTCAAGGGTCGGATCGCCCAGATCAAGCGTGAGATCGACGACACCGACTCCGACTGGGATCGCGAGAAGCTCCAGGAGCGGCTGGCCAAGCTGGCCGGAGGGGTCGCCGTCGTAAAGGTCGGCGCCGCCACCGAGGTCGAGCTCAAGGAGAAGAAGCATCGTATCGAGGATGCGCTCTCTGCCACCCGGGCCGCCGTCGAAGAGGGCATCGTGGCCGGAGGCGGCACCGCACTACTGCGGTCCCGTACCGCCGTGCTCGCCGTTGTCGGCTCCCTCAGCGGGGACGAGGCGACGGGTGCCTCCATCGTGGCCAAGGCTTTGGCCGCGCCGCTCCACGCCATCGCCAGCAACGCCGGGCTCGAAGGCTCCGTCTACGTGCGCCAGGTCGAGTCCGAGACGGGTTCGATCGGGCTCAACGCCAACACGGGCGAGCTGGTCGACCTGGTCAAGGCCGGCGTCATCGATCCGGCCAAGGTGACCCGGTCGGCTCTCCAGAACGCGGCGTCCATCGCCGGGTTGCTGCTGACGACCGAGGCGCTGGTGGCCGACAAGCCCGAAAAGGCCGATCCAGCCGCCGCCGCTGCTGCTGCTGCTGCCATGGGCGGCGGCATGGGCGGCATGGGCGGTATGGGCGGGATGATGTAGGAAGAACCTTGGCTCCCTTCCGAGCCAGGAGCGCAGTGCGAACCGGCCGGGCCCTCGGGTCCGGCCGGTTCCGTGTCCGAGGTGGGCCCGTGTCCGAGGTGGGCCCGGCTCCGAGGTGGGGGCGGACGAACCGGGACCGAACGGTCACCACACCACCGCCGCACCGAGACGCCCTGCTCGCCGGTGATGGCCGGCCCGGTGCCTCCGGGCTCTAACCTGAGTTCTCCGATGCAACCCGCAGACCACCCCGTCGCCGCAGGCAGAAGGCCCATCCTCCGACCGCCGAACAGTCGCGTCGGCATGCCCGCGCCGTGGGCCACGCTGCCGGCTGCCGTACGCACCGGGATCTCCCTGCACCGGGTGGTGACCGCCCTGACCGGCGTCCCGGCGCCGCGCCGCGGCCGGGTCGCCGAGCCCTGGCGGCACCTCATCGAACCCGTGTCCGCGGCCCGCCCCGCCGCCGTTCTGGTGTCGATGTTCGAAGAGGGGGGCGAGGCCCGGGTCGTGCTCACCGTCCGGTCCGACCGGCTCCGTTCCCATCAGGGTGAGGTGGCGTTCCCGGGAGGTCGGCTCGAAGGCGACGAGGGGGTGGTCGAGGCCGCACTGCGGGAGGCGTTCGAGGAGGTCGGGCTCCAGCCCGGCCTGGTCAACGTGGTCGCCCAGCTCACGGCCATGCCCACCATCTCCTCCGATACCGTGATGACCCCGGTTGTGGCCACACTCGAGACGCGTCCGTCGCTGACCGCCAATCCGGGGGAGGTCGAGCGGGTCTTCGATGTCGCGCTGAGTGAGCTGGCCGCCGACGGCGTCTTCCACGAGGAATGGTGGTCGGCGCCGGGCCGGACCGGGCCTCAGCGGTTCCCAGACGGCGAGTTCCCCGTGTGGTTCTTCGAGGTCGCGGGCGAGACGGTGTGGGGTGCGACCGCCCGGACCCTGGTGGAGCTGATCTGCCTCGTTCTGGGGGTGGATGTGCCTCCGACCCTCCGGACCCCATGACGTCACGCCTCCGCGCCTCATGACGTCCCGACCGTCGACGCCCCATGACGTCCCTCCCGTCGACGTCACATGAGGTCCCGACCGTCGACCGACCGTCGACCCGTCGCAGCGGTCTCTCCGCCTCCGGGCGAGCGACCAGTTCGGTGGCTCGAGGCGGTATCGTGGGGGCAGTCGGTCGGCACGTTGTCGGGTTGCCGCACGATCGGAGGGTTTCGACAACTGCGACCAGGGTCCGGAGGGCATACACGTGGCTGAGCTAGAGATCGGCATCTTCAAATCGGGTCGGAAGGCCTACGGGCTCGACGACATCGCCATCGTTCCCAGCCGGCGGACCCGCGATCCCGAGGATGTCGACATCAGCTGGGAGATCGACGCATACCAATTCGAGCTCCCACTGATGGCCTCGGCCATGGACGGGGTGGTCAGCCCGTCGACCGCCATCGAGATCGGGCGACTGGGTGGCCTTGGTGTCCTCAATCTCGAGGGCCTGTGGACGCGCTACGAGGACCCGACCCCCCTGTTCGACGAGATACGCGAGCTCCCCGCCGAGAAGGCGACCGCCCGCATGCAGCAGATGTATGCCGAACCGGTCCAGCTGGAACTGGTCACCGAGCGGATAAAGGAGATGAAGACAGCCGGCATTACCACCGCGGCGTCCGTCACCCCGCAAAAGACCGAGAAGTTCGCCCCCGCCCTGCTGGCCGCCGAGCTGGACCTGCTCGTCATCCAGGGGACCGTGGTCTCGGCGGAACATGTGTCGAAGACGGCGGAGCCCCTCAACCTCAAGCGGTTCATCCGCGAGTTCGAGATCCCGGTGATCGTCGGTGGTTGCGCGTCCTATCAGGCCGGCCTCCACCTGATGCGCACCGGCGCCGTGGGAGTCCTGGTCGGGGTGGGTCCGGGCAATGCCTGCACCACCCGCGGGGTGCTGGGAATCGGCGTTCCCCAGGCCACGGCCATCGCCGATGTGGCCGGCGCCCGGATGCGCCACCTCGACGAGACCGGCGTCTACTGCCACGTGATCGCCGACGGCGGTATGTCCAAGGGTGGCGACATCGCCAAGGCGGTGGCCTGTGGCGCAGACGCCGTGATGCTCGGGTCGCCCCTGTCGTCCGCCGTCGAGGCGCCGGCCCGCGGTTTCCACTGGGGCATGGCCACGTTCCACCCAACGCTTCCCCGGGGCGCCCGGGTCCGGACCACGACGAGGGGGACGCTGCGGGAGATCCTCCTCGGCCCGGCCCATGAGAACGACGGCCGCATGAACCTGTTCGGTGCACTGCGCACGGCCATGGCCACGTGCGGCTACCAGACAGTCAAGGAATTCCAGAAGGCCGAAGTGATGGTCGCCCCCGCCCTGCAGACCGAGGGCAAGGACCTGCAGCGCTCCCAGGGTGTCGGCATGGGCCATTGAGCCCCGTGCCCGCCGGATCCGGCGAGGGCCCGATCCTGGTCGTCGACTTCGGCGCCCAGTACGCGCAGCTGATTGCTCGACGGGTCCGCGAGGCGCACGTCTACTCGGAGATCGTCCCCCACACGTCGACGGCAGCAGAGCTGGTGGCCCGGGGCCCGTCCGGCATCATCCTTTCGGGCGGCCCGAAGTCGGTGAACGAGAACCCGGCACCCTCGATCGATCCGGCCATCTACGACGCGGGCATCCCCATCCTCGGTATCTGCTACGGGGCACAGCTGCTGACCCGACAGCTGGCGGGCGAGGTATCTCGCACCGGTCGCGGTGAGTACGGTCGGACGCCGCTGACCGTTACCGGGCACTCCCCGCTCTTCGTGGACTGGCCGGGTGACTGCGAAGTGTGGATGAGCCACGCCGACGCCATCACCGCGGTGCCCCCTGGATTCGTGGCCACGGCCACCAGCGCCGACGCCCCCGTCGCCGCCCTCCACCACGAAGAGCGCGCCATCTACGGCGTGCAGTTCCACCCCGAGGTGGTCCATACCGAGCGCGGCCGCGATCTTCTCGAGCGCTTCCTCTACGACATCTGCCACTGTCTCCCCTCGTGGACCCACACCTCGATTATCGAGGCCCAGGTGCAGGCGGTGCGGGACGCGGTCGGCTCCTCGCCGGTTCTGTGCGCCCTCTCGGGAGGGGTCGACTCGGCGGTGGCCGCGGCGCTCGTACACAAGGCCATCGGTGACCAGCTGACCTGCGTCTACGTCGACACCGGCCTCATGCGGGCCAACGAGAGCGAGCAGGTCGAAGAAACCTTCCGCCGCCAGTTCCGGGTCGACCTGGTCCACGTCAAGGCAGCCGACCGCTTCTTTGAGGCGCTGGCCGGGGTCACCGATCCGGAGGCCAAGCGCAAGATCATCGGGGAGCTGTTCATCCGCATCTTCGAGGAGGTTGCCCGCGACCTGGTCATCGAGCGGTTCGATCCCGATGTCGTCGGGCAGCCGGGCTCCGGCGGTGCACCGGTGGGGCCGGGGACATCCGGGTTCCTCGTGCAGGGCACGCTCTACCCCGACGTCATCGAGTCGGGGTCGGACAGTGCGGCCGTCATCAAGTCCCATCACAACGTCGGTGGGCTTCCCGACGACCTGGACTTCGACCTGGTCGAGCCGCTCCGCCTGCTGTTCAAGGACGAGGTCAGAGCGGTCGGGGAGGAACTGGGGCTCCCGCCTGACATCGTGTGGCGCCAGCCCTTCCCCGGGCCGGGTCTGGCCGTGCGGGTCGTGGGCGAGGTGACGCCCGAGCGGGTCGACATCCTGCGGGCCGCCGACGCCATCGTGGTGGAAGAGATCCGCCGGGCCGGCCTGTACCGCGACCTCTGGCAGAGCTTCGCCGTGCTCCCCGCCGTCCGCACCGTGGGCGTCATGGGTGACGGGCGCACGTACGCCTATCCGATTGTGATCCGGGCCGTCAACAGCGACGACGCCATGACGGCCGACTGGGCCCGTCTCCCCTACGACTTGTTGGAGCGCCTCTCCTCGCGGATCATCAACGAGGTCGACGGCGTCAACCGGGTTGCTCTGGACATCACGTCCAAGCCGCCCGGCACCATCGAATGGGAATGACCTCCGAATGGGAATGACCATCGAATGGGAATGACCTCCGAATGGGAATGACCGGCGCGGGCGAGACCGCCGAACTGCTCGCCGGCGGCGATGAGGGGTCGCACGCCGGCCCTGCTGACGAGAGCGGCCGGGTCCGGTCTCGGGCCGACGCGCTGCTCGAAGGGCTCACCGGACCCCAGCGGGAGTCGGTGGTCCACCGCGGTGGCCCGCTGCTCATCGTGGCCGGAGCCGGCTCGGGCAAGACACGGGTCCTCACCCGGCGGATCGCCCACCTGATCGCCTCCGGTGACGCCGCTCCCTGGCAGATCCTGGCCATCACCTTCACCAACAAGGCAGCCGACGAGATGCGCAGCCGGGTGGCCGAGCTGGTGGGGCCCCGGGCCAAGCGGATGTGGGTGTCGACGTTCCACTCGGCTTGCGTGCGCATCCTGCGGGCCCACGGCGACCGGCTCGGGTACAAGGGGTCGTTCACCATCTACGACGATGCCGATTCACGCCGGCTGATCGAGATCGTGTGCCGTGAATTGGACATCGACACGAAGAAGCTCTCGCCGCGGTCGATCCTCGGCCAGATCAGCCAGGCCAAGTCGAGCCAGCTCGGGCCGGAGGAGTACCGGGCCACCGCCGTGACCATCTTCGACCGCCGGGTGGCCGACGTGTACGACCAGTACCAGCAGCGGATGGTGGCGGCCAACGCCATGGACTTCGACGACCTCCTGCTCAACACGGTCAGGCTGTTCAGGCAGCACCCGGACGTGCTCGACCACTTCCGGAAACGGTTCACCCATGTGCTCATCGACGAGTACCAGGACACCAACTCGGTGCAGAATGCGCTGGCTGTGCTGCTGGCCGAGGGGCATCGCAACATCGTGGTGGTCGGAGACAGCGACCAGTCGGTCTACCGGTTCCGGGGCGCCGACATCAGCAACATCCTCGACTTCGAGCAGGCGTTTCCGGATGCCACGGCCATCACCTTGGACCAGAACTTCCGGTCAACCCAGACCATCCTCGACGCCGCCAACGCGGTGATCACCAACAACGTGTCCCGCAAGCCCAAGTCGCTGTGGACGGACGGAGGTGAGGGGGAAAAGATCGTCCGTTACCGGGCCGAGGACGAGCACGACGAAGCCGAGTGGGTGGCGCACGAGATCGTCCGGCTCCGCGGTGACCAGGGTCTCCGGTGGGGCGACGTGGCCGTGTTCTACCGGACCAACGCCCAGAGCGCGGCTCTGGAGGGAGCCATGGTCCACGCCGAGGTGCCGTACAAGGTGGTCGGCGGGACCAAGTTCTACGACCGGCGGGAGGTCAAGGACGTCATGGCCTACTTGAAGGTGCTGGTCAACCCGGACGACGAGGTCAGTTGGCGCCGGATCGTCAACGTGCCCAAACGCGGGGTGGGCGAGACCTCGGTGGCCAAGCTGTCCGGATGGGCCGGGTCCCGGGACCTGTCCTTCGGCGACGCCGTGGCCCATGCCGAGGAGGTCGGAATCGGCGGTAAGGCGGGGCGGGCCCTCGTCGGCCTGTCGGAGCTGCTGGAGGGGATGCGGTCACGAATGGCGGCGCCCCCGCTGGTCGACGAGGACGGCGAGGCCATCGCCCCTCAGGACGCCGAGGCCCCGGGCCCCGGCACCGACGGTTGGGACAGGGGGGACGGCACCCTCGGCCCCGGCCAGCTGGTGACCGCGGTGGTGGAGGACACCGGGTACCGGAGCGAGCTCCTCTCCGAAGGGACCATCGACGCGCTGGGACGGGTGGAGAACGTCGACACCCTGGTGGGCATGGCCGACGAGTACCGCACCCTGGCCGAGTTTCTGGAGGCCGCCTCGCTGGTGGCCGACTCCGATGAGCTCGACGGGGACGGGACCAAGGTCTCGCTGATGACCCTGCACATCGCCAAGGGCCTCGAATTCCCGGCGGTGTTCCTGGTCGGGATGGAGGACGGGATCTTTCCCCACATGCGCTCCTTGGGGGAGCCGGTGGAGCTCGAGGAGGAACGCCGCCTGTGCTACGTGGGCATCACCCGGGCCGAGCGCCACCTCTACGTCTCGCACGCCTGGAGCCGCATGCTCTACGGGCGGGGCAGCGCCAACATACCCAGCAGGTTCCTCAACGAGATCCCCTCCGAACTGGTGCGCGAAGTGGCCGACACCGGCGGTTCGCGTTTCGGGAACCGGGACGGGGCCCGGGACCGGTCGGGAGGCGACCGGTATCCGACGGCCGACGACAGGGGGACACCGGGACGGACCACGTTCGGCAGCGGCGTGGCGCGCCCGGAGGGCGAGTTCGACGCCACCGGTCGCCGGCGGCGGGACCGCGGAACCGGTGCCGAACTGTTGGGTTTGGGGGTCGGCGACGAGGTGGTCCACGGGCAGTGGGGCGAGGGAACGGTGCTGGAGACGGCTGCGACCGGTGACGACGCCGAGGCCGTCGTCCACTTCGGGTCGGTCGGGCGCAAGCGGCTCCTGCTGCGGATGGCCCCACTCAAGCGGGCCTGACGAGGGGGCCGCTCAAGCGGCCAGCGAAAAGCGGGCCTGCCCCCGGGCCGGCCGCGGCCTGTTCAGCCGGGTATCTTCCGCCAGATGGCCGAGGGCAGGTGGCGCATGACCGCGAACACCCAACGCAGCACGGGAGGGGCATAGACGACGGCGGCGCCCGACTCGATACCGCGCACGACCGCATCGGCCACGGCATCGGGCGTGGTCGAGAACGGAGCCGGCGTCATGCCCTCGGTCATCCGCCCGATCACGAATCCCGGGCGCACGATCGTCAGGTGGACTCCGGATCCGACCAGCGAGTCGGCCAGGCCCTGTGAGAACGCGTCGAGGCCCGACTTGGACGAGCCGTAGATGAAGTTGGCCCTGCGGGCCCGTTGGCCTGCCACCGAGGACAGCACGATCAATCGACCGTGCCCCTGGTGCCGGAGGCGGCCGGCCACGGCCAGCATGGCCGCCGACGGCCCGGTGTAGTTGGTGGTCATCACCGCGGCCGCCGCCGCCGGATCCCGTTCGTCGCCGGCTTGGTCTCCGAGTACGCCGGCGGCCACGATGACCAGGTCGATGTCCCCCCAGCGGTCGAAGACCCCATCGACAAAGGCCAGGTGGTGGGCCACGTCGGTGGCATCGAAGGCCACCCATTCGGCCACCTCGGCCCCGGACGCCTTGGCCTCGTCCACTGCTTCGAAGAGCCGTGAGCCCTCACGTCCGGCGAGCACGACGGTGCGGCACCGGACCGGGACCAGCCGGGCCACGATGGCCCGGGCGATCTCGGAGGACCCCCCGAGCACGAGGACCGACTGGGGTCGCCCGACGGCGTCGATCATGATGGGTTCCCTTCTGTCGAGGGGGTGGGCGCGCCGCGGGAGGCACGCCGGGGTCTGGTCCGGGTCGTACGGGCCCCGCTCCGGCCGGTGCGGGCCGGAGCGGTGGCAGGAGGTCGGCGAACGTCGCAGAGCCCGAGCCTCCGTCCGAGGTCGGATCGGAGCACGCCGCCCGGATCGACCCGGTCCTTCACGGCCAGCCATTCGTCGGTACGCGGGTACATCGCCCGGAAGACCGCGGGAGAGACCCGCGAGTCCTTGGCCAGATAGACCCGGCCGCCGGCCTCGACGACTGCTTCGTCGAGCGCGTCGAGCAAGGCGCCCAGTTCGTGGTGGCCGACGGGAAGGTCGAGGGCCAGGGTCCAGCCGGGCATGGGGAACGAGAGCGGTCCCGGGTCACCTGGGCCGAACCGCTTGAGCACGGCCAGGAAGGACGCCACCTTGAGCTTGGCCAGCCGTTCGATCACCTGGCGCACGGTCCCGCCCTGATCGTCGGGCACCACGAACTGGTACTGGAGGAATCCCCTCGGGCCGTAGAGGCGGTTCCAGGCGCCCACCCCGTCGAGCGGGTGGAAGAAACCGGCCATGTGGTGAGGCTTGGCCACCTGGTGCCGGGGCGCCTTGCGAAACCAGAACTCGTTGAAGGCCCCGACAGTGAGCGGGTTGAGCAGGCCGCCGGGAGGGGTGACGGGCACCCGGGCCACCGTCAACGGATCGAACCCCCGGGCCCGCCCGGGCTGCCGCCGCAGGCGTTCGGGCAGGTCCTCGTAGCGGGCGTGGTTGGCTCGGGTGAGGACGGAGCGACCCAGCCGGTCACCGGTCGCCTGGCAGTCGATCCAGGCCACCGAGTACCGGTAGGCCCCGTCGCCGGTGAGCATCTTGTCCATCGCCGTCTCGAGGTCCCCGGCTCGTTCGGTGTCCACCAGCATGTAGCTGGTCTCGACCGGGACCATCCGGAGCGTGGCCCGGGTGATGATGCCGGTGAGACCCATACCGCCGGCCGTGGCCCAGAACAGATCCGGGTCCGAGGTCGCAGCAGACACCGTCTTCACCCCGTCGGGAGTGACCAGGGTCATCTCCGCCACGTGGGAGCAGAAGCTGCCGTCGACGTGGTGGTTCTTCCCGTGGATGTCCGAGGCGATGGCGCCCCCCACGGTGACCAGCCGGGTGCCCGGGCTCACCGGCACGAACCATCCCAGCGGCACCAGGCGCTCCATCAGCGAGTGAAGGCTCACACCGGCCCCCACGGTGACGACCCCGGCGTCGAGGTCCACCTGGTGGTAGGAGTCCAGCCAGGTGGCGTCGAGGACGACGCCGCCGGCATTTTGCGCGGGGTCGCCGTAGCTGCGCCCGAGGCCTCGGGCGATGATGCCCCGCCCGCCCTCCGCCCGGGAGGCCACGGCGTCGGCCATGGCCCGGTCGACGACGTCCGGGTGGACGGCACGGACCATGTGGGCGGCGGTGGGCGCGGTCCGGCCCCACCCCGACAGTTCGGTCCGGTCTCCGTCGGGCGCGGTCATGACCCGTAGATGCCGATGGCGAACAGGGCGACCCACGAGGCACCGTAGATCTGCAGCCGGTGGTCCCGAAGGGCCAGCTCCTCGGGTTCGGCGCCGTCGCCCGCGTCGA
>JBEKIU010000153.1:0-10504 GCA_050011635.1 Acidimicrobiales bacterium | reverse complement strand
GTGTGCCTACCCTTTGTCTGAAGGGGTGGGGCCGCCAGGCCGACGGAGTCACAGCAGTCCGTCGCCGTAGGTCCGGTCGCCGGAGACACCGGGCGGGCAGGCGAAGATGCCGCTCCCGGTGTGCACCAGGTACTCGGCCAGGGCGTCGATCTGGGACAGACGGCTCTGGATGGGGATGAACTGCAGCCGCGGGTCCTTCTGGAAGCAGATGAAGAAGAGGCCGGCGTCCAACTCGCCCGACAGCGGGTCGACGCCGTCGGCGAAGCTGTACCCGCGGCGGAGGATGGCCTGGCCCCCGTTGGAGGTGGGGGCGGCCAGGCGGATGTGGGCAGTGTCGGGGATGACCGGCTGGCCGTCCAAGCCCACCGCGGCGAGGTCGACGGGATCCGACTCGCGGGTGCCTCCGAGCGGCGCCCCGTTTGCCTTGACCCGGCCGATGGTCTGCTCCTGGTCCTGGAGCGTGCTGCGGTCCCATTCCTCCACATGGATCCGGATCCGGCGGGACACCAGGTAGGTGCCGCCGACCATCCACGGCTGGTCGGAGTCGTGGTCGACCCAGACGAATTTGTCCATGGCCTCCCCATCGCCGATGTCCAGGTTGGCGGTCCCGTCGTGGAACCCGAGGAGGTTGCGTGGTGTCTGCCGGCCGGCTCCAGCGGAGGCGGTCCGCCCGAACCCGGACTGCAGGGCGCGGATGGTGGCCGTACCGAACGCCAATCGGGTCAGGTCGCGGACGGCGTGGAAGGCCACCTGGGCATCGTTGGCGCACGCCTGGATGCAGAGGTCACCGCCACAGCGAGAAGGTTCGAGGTCGTCGTTGGGGAACGCAGGGAGATCGACGAGGGCGGCCGGGCGCCGCCGGCCCAGCCCGAAGCGCGAGTCGAACAAGCTCGGCCCGAACCCGAAGGTGAGCGTCAATTGGGAAGGGGGCAGGCCGAGGGCCTCGCCCGTGTCTGGCGGAGGGGCGAATTGTCCACCCGGGCCGCGGAGCTGCTTCCCTGCCGTCAGGAGGGACGACGCCCGGGTCCACTCCACCAACAATCCGGCCAGCTCGGCCACGTCCTCGGTGGTGACGTCGTAGGTGGCAAAGACCATCCGGCTCTGTTCGGGCGTGGTGATACCCGCCTGGCGATCTCCATCGAACGGGATCGCCGAGCTGCCGGAGGCCGGTGGAGGGGTCCCGGCGGCGACCGGGTCCACCCCGGCTCCGGCCACCAGCGCCGCCGACGCCACCCCGGCCCCGGCGAGCAGTCGCCGTCTGCTCATCCGTTCCTTCACGACGAGGGCCCGGTGGTGCCGAACGGGACCAGCGCCGCGGCCAGCTGCGACAACAATGCCGCGGTGGCATCGACCTGCTGGGACAGCGACAGGCGGACCGGAGCCGAGATGTCCCGGTCTTGAATGAGGTCGGGGTCGCCGAGGGATCCGACCGTGTCCAGCAGCCGGTCGAACAGCTGGTCGACGGAGGTGGTGAGGGAAGGGTCGACCAGGTGACCGAGTGCCTCGACGCAGGCGAAGGCCTCGTGGGCGGCTCCGACGGTGGCCACGATGTCGACGGCGTCGCGCCGTGAGTACAGCTCCTCGCGGCCCGGGACGGCCGTATCGTCGACCCAGCTCAACTCGTCAACCCCGGTGGAGGCGATGGCTTCCGGGGCGAGCACCTCTTTGGCCAGCAGGTACTGGGCGACCGGGGCCTGGGCCACTAGGCCGGTGATGTCCTGGGCGGCGTCTCCCGAGGTCCACAGGTCTCGCTCGACGGCGTGCAGCCCTCCGAACGACTGATGGGTGCCGACGTCGCCGGCCAGTTCGTCGAGTGTCGCCGCTGTCACCTGGTCGTCGTCACTCTCCAGCGCCCGGAACCGGTCGTCATCGGCCTGGGCGGCCAGCTCGTCGGTCCGCGCCGCGGGCACAGCTCGACGATCGACGGCCGACTGGAGCCGGTCGACGTCGGCGACGAACGCCGCTCCGGCCTGGTCGATGTCCACCCGGAAGGCATCGACGGCATCTTGAGCGGCGAGGCTTTCCGCCCTGCTGGGCGGCGGGGACGTCGGCCCGGCGGCGGTGGGCGCCGATCGGGATGAGCCATCGGTATGGCCTTCAGCCGCCGACTGGCCGCACCCGCAGGCCAGCGCCCCGGCCAGCAGCACGACGAGGACGGCGACCCCCGGAGCCTCGGCGCGACCCCGCATCCGGACCGGAGCCGACCGGGTCGAGCGCGGAGCCGGGAGGTCGATCGGAGGGGCGGGATCTGGGGTCACGGTCGGTTCCAAGGGTAGGTGAGGTTCGTGTGCCGCGGTCGGCGCGGTACGCCTTCATCGCCTCTCCTGGCCGGCGGGACACGGAGCCGCGGAGCCCGAGGAACGAGGAGGGCGGTGATGACGACCGGTACACTCGTCCGCATGGCAGCGTCCAAACCTCCTGGTTCCCCGCGCTCGCGGGGCGCCGGCGCACCCGGCGGGCGCGGCTCTGGGCGGTCAGGTGGCCAGGAACGGCCGGGCCGGCCGGAAGGTTCGGGGAGGCCGGGCAGATCGGAACGTTCGGGTAGGTCGGGCGCCCAAGGGGCCGCCCAGCGCAGCACCGGCGACCGGCGACAGACCGGGGAGCGCGGGCGCGGACAGCCGGGGGAGCGCGGGCGCGGACAGCCGGGGGACGGGGACCGGAGGCGCGGAGAGACCGGGAACCGCGGGCGCGGAGAGACCGGCGACCGGGGACGCGGACAGACCGGGGGCCGGACAGACCGGGGTCGACCTGCGGGGACCGGTCCGCGGGGGAACCGCAGGTCCGGCGCGGCGGCCACCGGCGACGGGTGGCGGTCGGACGGCGGTCCGAAGGCAGGGACCTCCGGGCCGCCGGTGGTTCGCAAGGGATGGGGGAGCGTGGCCCGTCGGGGGGCGAGCACCGTACGCAGTGGCGACCACCCGCGCCCGGACGAGGACAGTCCCGAGCGGCGCCGAGGTTCGCGCACGCGTGCCGACGAGTTCGTGGCCGAGCGGTGGGTTCGGACCGACGCCCACCGGCGGAAAGAGACCAGCGGTGAGAAGCTGCGTCCACCGGCCCACCGCTCCGTCCAGCCGCCGGCCGAGCTCCCACCGGACATCGCCAACGAGCTTGCCTCGGCGGCAGGCCCGGACTGGAGCCAGCTCCGGGACCGGATCACCGAGCGCATGGCCGCCGGTATCGGCGCCTTCGAGCGCGAGCGGTACCGGGACGCATCTCGGATCCTCAAGACCGTCGTCGACTCCGTCCCCACCTCCCCGTCGGCGCGGGAGCTGCTGGGACTGAGCCAGTACCACCAGAGCTACTGGAAGGCCGCACTTCCCAACCTCGAGGCGTTCGCCACCCTGACCGGCTCGGTCGACCAACATCCCGTCCGGATGGACTGTCATCGCGCCCTCGGCCGGCCGAAACGGGTGGAGGCGCTCTACACGGAGCTCCGGCAGGGTTCGCCGGATCCCGAGGTGCTCTCGGAGGGCCGGTTGGTCCTGGCCGGGACGCGGGCCGACAACGGTGATCTCGCCGCCGCAGTGAGATTGCTGGTGGAGGCGGGTGCCGGTCGCCTGGTCCGCAACCCGGCGGAGCGACATCTCCGCCAGTGGTACGTGCTCGGCGACCTGATGGAGCGTTCGGGCGACCTGGCCAAGGCCCGCGAGCTCTTTCTCCGCATCGCGGCCGTCGATCCGGACGCCTACGACGTGGCCGACCGGCTCGAATCACTCGGACCGCCGACCAGGGCACGCCGGACGCCGAATCGGCCGCGCACCGCCCATTAGGCTGGGTCCCATGAACATCGAACAACTACTCGGCGACGAGGCGGACTCGTTGCTCAATCACACGGCGAAGGCATTCGGGGCGGAGCACCTCAACCTTCCCGGGCCTGATCATCTCGATGAGGTCTTCATCGACTCGGACCGCTCCGCCACCGTCCTGCGCAACCTCGGCACCGTCTACAACACGGGCCGCCTGGCGGGAACCGGCTACCTCTCGATCCTTCCGGTCGATCAGGGGATCGAGCATTCGGCTGCAGCCAGCTTCGCCAAATTCCCGGCCTACTTCGACCCGGCCAAGCTCTGCGATCTGGCCATTGCCGGCGATTGCAACGCCATCGCCACCACCCTCGGCGGCCTCGGCATCGTCTCCCGTCGGTACGTGCACAAGATCCCGTTCATCGTGAAGTTGAACCACAACGATTTCCTCAACTACCCGAACACCTACGACCAGGTGATGTTCGCCGGTGTCACCCAGGCCTTCGACCTCGGAGCCGTCGGCGTGGGTGCGACGATCTACTTCGGTTCGGAAGGCGCCGACCGCCAGATCGTCGACGTGTCGCGGGCCTTCGCCGAGGCGCACCGGCTCGGGATGTTCACCGTGCTGTGGTGCTACCTGAGGAATTCGGCGTTCAAACAGGGCGACACCGACTATCACGTCTCGGCCGACCTCACCGGGCAGGCAAATCATCTGGGCGTGACCATCGAGGCCGACATCATCAAGCAGAAGCAGCCCGAGAACAACGGCGGTTACAACGCGCTCAAGTTCGGGAAGACCGATCCCCTCGTCTACAGCCAACTCACGACCGACCATCCCATCGACCTCACCCGTTGGCAGGTGGTCAACTGCTACGCGGGGAGGATCCCTCTCATCAATTCGGGCGGCGAGTCCAAGGGGTCCGACGACCTGTCCCAGGCCGTCCGCACCGCCGTGATCAACAAGCGGGCCGGGGGGTCAGGGCTCATCGTGGGCCGGAAAGCCTTCCAGCGGCCCACCGACGAGGGAGCGGACCTCATCCATGCCGTCCAGGACGTCTACCTGGACCGATCCATCACCATCGCCTGACCGCCGGGTCCGACGACCACCTGGGACCCGCCGACTCCGCTCGGACGACGGGTCGGACGGTAGACTGCAGGCGTGGCGCCGAATCCGGGGTCCTGGGCGTTCATCCGGGCAAGCACAGTCCAGACGTAGCAGCGCCGAGCCCGAGTCCGGCGACTGAGCGCAACAAAATCAGCACGAAGGAGCATGGTGTCCGACACCACGACCGACCCGAAATCACCCCAGTTGCTCGACCGCGTTGTGATCCGGTTCGCCGGAGACTCAGGCGACGGCATGCAGTTGGCCGGCGACCGCTTCACCACCACATCGGCACTGCTGGGAAACGACCTGGCAACGTTTCCCGACTTCCCCGCCGAGATCCGCGCCCCGGCCGGGACCCTCGCCGGGGTGTCGGCGTTTCAGGTGCACATCTCGGATCACGACATCTCGACTCCCGGTGATACGCCCAACGTGCTGGTGGCCATGAACCCGGCCGCCCTCAAGGCGAATCTCGACTCCCTCCCGAAGGGCGCCACCGTCATCGTCAACGTGGACTCCTTCGAGGAGCGGAACCTGAACAAGGCCGGGTACGGCTCCAACCCGCTGGCCGACGGTTCGCTGGCGGCCTACACCGTCTACGAGGTCCCCATGACCTCCATCACCACCGAGGTGTCCAAGGACGCCGGTGTCAAACCCCGGGATGCCGAACGGTCCAAGAACTTCTTCGCCCTCGGGTTGATCAGCTGGCTCTACACCCGTCCCATCGAATCCACCATCGGCTGGATCGGCGAGAAGTACGCGGGCAAGCCGTTGGTCATGGAAGCGAACCTCCGCGCCTTCAAGGCGGGCTTCCACTTCGGCGAGACCGCGGAGCTGTTCGAATCCTCCTACCAGGTCAGGCCGGCCACGCTGGAGCCGGGCGAGTACGTCAACATCACCGGGAACACCGCCACCGCCTGGGGCCTCATCGCCGCCTCGACCCGGAGCGGGCTCCCGCTGTTCCTCGGCACCTATCCGATCACCCCGGCCTCCGACATCCTCCACGAGCTGTCGAAGCACAAGCAGTTCGGGGTGAGGACGTTTCAAGCCGAAGACGAGATATCCGGAATCGGCGCAGCCCTCGGCGCGTCCTTCGGGGGTGCCCTCGGGGTGACCACCACCTCCGGACCGGGCATCGACCTCAAGTCGGAGACGATGGGTCTGGCCATCAGCCTCGAGCTCCCACTGCTGATCATCGACATCCAGCGGGGTGGGCCCTCCACCGGGCTCCCGACCAAGACCGAGCAGGCCGACCTCCTCCACGCCATGTACGGCCGCCATGGCGAGGCACCCCTCCCCATCGTGGCCGCCCGGACCCCGTCCCACTGTTTCGAAGCCACCCTGGAAGCGGTCCGGCTGGCGGTCAAGTACCGGACGCCGGTGATCCTGCTCTCCGACGGCTACCTGGCCAACGGGGCCGAGCCGTGGCGGCTGCCCGACCTGGACGACCTGCCCGACATCGATCCCGATTTCGCCTCCGCTCCCAATCACACCGATCCCGAGGGTCACGAGGTGTTCTGGCCGTATATCCGGGACGAGGTCACCCTGGCCCGCCCGTGGGCGCCACCCGGCGTACCGGGCCTTGAGCACCGGATCGGCGGTCTCGAGAAGTCCGACGGTTCGGGGAACGTGGCCTACGACGGTCCCAATCATGAGCGGATGACCAGGCTGCGGGCCGCGAAGATCGCCGGTATCGCCAACGACATCCCCCCGACGGACGTGGACGACGAGGAGGGTGCCGAGGTCCTGGTCATCGGCTGGGGCTCCACCTACGGTGCCATCGCCGCCGGGGTGCAGCGGGTGAGGGCCCGGGGGCACAAGGTGGCCCAGGCCCATCTGGTCCACCTCAATCCCTTCCCCGCCGACCTCGGCGACGTGCTCGGCCGCTACAAGAAGGTGCTGGTGCCCGAGGTCAACCTGGGTCAGCTCAGTCGCCTCCTGCGGGCCGAGTTCCTGGTGGACGCCATCTCCTTCACCCAGGTCCAGGGCATCCCGTTCCGGGCCGCGGCGATGGAGGCGGCCATACTCCAACAGATCGACGGATCCGGTGCGGATCCGTCGGAGACGGGTACCGACGGATTGTCTGCCGATGCCCGCACCAACGGTCACGGCGCCACCTCCGCAGTGGGATCCCCGCCGACCGGAAAGGCGTCCGACTGATGACCGACCTGGCCCCCGCCGAAGAGACATCGATCCCCGTTCCCCTCACCACCCGCAAGGACTGGTCCTCCGACCAGGAGGTCCGCTGGTGCCCGGGATGCGGCGACTACTCGATCCTCAGCGCCGTGCAGATGCTCATGCCCGACCTCGGTGTGCGCCGCGAGAGCACGGTGTTCCTGTCCGGCATCGGCTGCGCCGCCCGATTCCCGTACTACATGAACACCTACGGGATGCACTCGATCCACGGTCGGGCCCCGGCCATCGCCACCGGGCTGGCCACGACCAGACCGGACCTCGACGTTTGGGTCGTGACCGGTGACGGCGACTCCCTCTCCATCGGCGGCAACCACCTGATCCACGCGCTGAGGCGGAACGTCGACATCACCATCCTTCTGTTCAACAACCAGATCTACGGCCTGACCAAGGGCCAGTACTCGCCGACCTCGGAGATGGCCAAGGTCACGAAGTCCACCCCCTTCGGCTCGTTGGAGCAGCCCTTCAACCCGCTGAGCCTGGCGCTCGGTGCCGAGGCGGGGTTCGTCGCCCGCACCCACGACATGGATCGGAAGCACATGATGGAGGTGTTCCGGCGGGCCCATCTCCACCGCGGGGCATCCTTTGTCGAGATCTACCAGAACTGCAACGTCTTCAACGACGGTGCCTTCGAGCAGATCACCGGCAAGGACCACCGTGCCCAGATGCTGATCCCCCTGGTCCATGGCGAGCCCATCCGGTTCGGACCCGAGGGTGAGCACGGGGTGGTGCTCCGACGTGACGGCACAGTCGATGTGGTCGACGTGGCCGACGTGGGTGAGTCGGCGCTCCTGGTCCACGACGAGGGCCGCGACAACCCCGGTCTTGCCTTTCAGCTGAGCCGGCTGTCGAGAGGGCCGTACGAGCCGACGCCGATCGGCGTGTTCCGCGACGTCGAACGGCCGGAGTACGGCGCAGAGATGTCCCGCCAGATCGACGAAGCCACCGCCCGTCGCGGTCCCGGTGACCTGCAGGCACTGTTGCGTTCGGGATCGTCGTGGACCGTCGGGTAGCACGGACCTGAGCGGGCCTACCCCCACGATGCGGAGGACCGCAGCGTAGCGTGGGCACCGTTGTGGCCATGCTCCGGAGCGTCAACGTCGGTGGCCGGAACCGGCTGGCCATGGCCGATCTACGCGCCCTCGTGTCCTCGCTCGGGTTCGCCGACGCCACCACCTACCTGCAGAGCGGGAACGTCGTGTTCACCGCCCGGGGCTCCGCCCCTGCCGCGGCCCGGGCCATCGAGAGCCGGTTGACAGCCGACCTGGGCCTGGCCGTGCCCGTCATGGCCAGGAGCGCGTCTCAGCTCAGGACGGTCCTCGACGGGAACCCCCTGGCCTCAGGGCACGTCGATCCGAAGACGATCCATGTCACGTTCCTGGCTGGGCGCCCGGCCGGCCGGACCGTCACGGAGCTCGAACGGCTCGCCGGGCAGTTCGGCGACGACCGGTTCGAGGTCAGTGGCACCCACGTCTATCTCCACTGCCCCGGGGGATACGGGGAGACCAAGCTCAACAACGCCTACCTCGAGCAGCGCCTCGGTGTCACGGCGACAACCCGCAATTGGCGCACGGTCAGGGCGCTGGCCGAGCTGTGCGGGCTCCAGACCTAGCCGGCGGGTGCCCCTCCGGGCCCGGGCGACGGGACCGACGACTGGATCTCCGACCCGGAGTAGGTGGCGTAGTCACCGTCGCCGTTCATGATCATGCAGAACTGGGCGTTCGGACACGAGACAAAGGTGCCCATCCCCGGGTACTCGGTCGCCGACGGTAGCACCGGTTGCCGTGCGGACCAGGTGGTCCCGTTCCACGTGACCACCGAACCGCTCTCGTCCGCCGCCAGGCAGAAGGTGGTGGTGGGGCACGCGATCGAGTCGAGCCCTCCACCAGGATCGACCGTGTCTCCGCCCGACGGCGAGCTTCCCGGGTCGCCCATCCACACCGCGGTGCCGTTCACGATGGCGCACATCGAGGTCGTGGGGCAGGAGATGGCGGTGGGGTCCGCACTCCCCGAAACCAGCGAGGTGGTCCAGGGGGACGGCTGGTCGGTCCAGGTCGAGCCGTCCCAGACCAGCACCGAAGCCCCGACCACCGCGGTACAGGCCGAAGTGGTCGGGCACGAGACACCGACCCGGCCGGCCTGGTACAGGGAGACGGTGGCACCGGCGCCGCCCTGCGTCCCGAACGACTGCGGGGCCCGCCAGGCGCCGTTCTCGAGCTCGTCGGTGTGGCCGGTGTTGTCCACGAAGGCACAGAAGGTGGGTGAGGGGCACGACACCGCCACCGACCGCGACCCGGGGTGCCCGGGGCCCGGATCGGCCGGGTTCGGGGGCATCGACGGCGGGGCCGGCATGGCCATCGAATCCGACCAGTCGGTGCCGTTGCCCTCACTCACGCCACCCGATCCGTCGGCGATCAGACACGACGGTCCCGACGTGCAGTCCACCGCAGGCAGGACCGGTGCCGTGACCGGTCCACCGGCCGGGGCCGGGTAGTAGACGGAGGGCTCCGACCAGGCCGCGCCGTCCCACGATTCGCTCACCCCGGACCCGGTGGTGAGCTCGGAAGGGTCCCCGCTGGTCCCTCCGCCGGCGGCGATGCAGAAGGTGTCCGACAGGCACGAGAGCGAGGTGAAGCCGCCCCCGGGGGGGAGCGCGGTCAACGGCTCCGTCCAGCCCGGGGCCGCCCTGACCGGTGCCGGGACGGTCGTGGGCACGGCCGACGGTGGGCCGGTGGTGGTGGACACCGGAGCGCTCGTCGTCGTTGTCGGCGCCGGTGACCGATGATCGGCCGCGGCCACCCCGGACGACGGTGAGGAGCAACCGCAGGCGATCAGGGCCGAGGCTGCGAGGCAGGCCCATGCCGTCCTCCGCCGCTGTGCCACTTCTTCCCCCTCGTCCGGGTTCGTCGTGCCCGGCTGGCCGACCGGGACCAAAGAGTACCGGTGGACGGGCCACCCCCGAGGTCGGCTCGGCGGCTCCGACCGGGCCGGAACGGCCCCGCGCCGGCCTCAGGCGGGGATGTCGAGCGTCCGGAACACCATCCCGGTCCGTGGCTTGGGGTGGAAGTAGGTGGTCTTGGGCGGCATGCGCCGTCCGGCGTGGGCCCAGTCGGCGATCTGTTCGACGGTGACCGGTCGTAGCAGGACGACGGCCTGGGCCCGACCGTCGGCCACCGCTTCGACGGCGTCCGGCCACGAGTGGAAGAACTCGAGATCGTGGTCGGGAAGCTCGGCGATCACGAGGGCGACCATGGAGGAGTCGAGATCGGCTCCGGCGGCTTCGGGGGTCCCGTCCTTCGGGGAGAGGAGCCAGGCGCCCGAGGGCGTCAGCAGGGCCAGTGCTCCGGACTGGCCGAGGGCGGCGGTCGTGCGGTCGTCGAAGTCACCGGCTCGGGTCAGGTCGAACCACGACGAGAAGACGTCCACCAGGTCGAGGCCGTCGGGGAGCCCCGACAGGGCGCGGTGG
>JBEKIU010000152.1:0-10618 GCA_050011635.1 Acidimicrobiales bacterium | reverse complement strand
GGCTTCACCCAACCTGATACCCATGGGGCCGAGCGATGGAACACGGGTCGAGATCCTGAACCGCCAGATGTGCTTCGACCTTTTGGCCCAGGTGCCGGTGGGCCGGATCGGCGTGAGCATCGACGCGCTTCCGGCCGTCCTGCCGGTCCACTTCTCGCTCTTCGACGAGACTGTGCTCCTTCGGACCGTCCCGGGGACCAAGCTCGACACGGCCACGATCGGCCACGTGGTCGCCTTTCAGGCCGATGGCTACGAACCTCTCGCCGACACGGGATGGAGTGTGCTGCTGCAAGGACTGGCAAGGGCGGTCTCCGGCCAGCAGGCCCGGGCCAACTCCGTGCCCATCAGGTCCTGGGACAGCGGGTCGGCCGTACGCCTGGTGCAGATCCAGGCGACCGTGCTCAGTGGTCGTCGGCTCCTGGGTGCCGACGGTGGCATCGGTACGCACTAGATGCATCGTTCCGTGGTGCTGGCGACAGACCTAATTAGGCCTCCTTGACCACTGAGTACCAGATCCGGTGGGCCACACCCTCGATCTTGTCGCCGACCCGGGCGTAACGGCGGTAGAGCTCACGCCTGCCTGACACCTCATGGATGTCGTCGATCTCGAGGAGGGCTGACATGGCCCGGCGGTAGACGTGCTCGAGGGCACGCTGCTGTCGGACCGCGGCGTCGGCACACTCGGTGGCCCTGTCGGGATGCGAGGCGAGATCCGGAAAGGCCCGAACCAGGTCTCGGACCCCGAGCGAGGCAAGGTCCGCCATCTCGACCATCGGAGGATCGGGCTCCATCTGTACGAGCTCGGCTTCACGGATCAGGTTCTTCGCCCCGTTGAGGACCGAATCGAGCCTTTCGGAGATCTCGTAGATGTCCTCGGGGTCGATCGCGGTCACGAAGGCGCTCTTGAGGGCGATCAGAACCTCCCTGCCGGCCCGATCCCCCTCCTGCCCAATGGTCCGGATGACCGCTACCTGGGAGGGATCGCCCTTCGACCAGGCGGAGAGGGAGTCCATGCCCCTGACCACGATGTCACCCTGACGCACGAGAATCCCGAGCAGGTCAGGTGACTCGGGTAGGAACCAGCGTCTCATCCGAGCCACCTCCAGATCGCCAGGAACAGTGCGCCGAGCGCCGCGCTCACGGGCAAGGTGACCAGCCACGCCAGCCCGATCTCGCCGACCACGGCCCAGCGTACGTGGCGCCACCGCTCCCCGGTGCCGACGCCGACCACCGCGGGGGCCACGACATCGGAGGTGCTGATGGGGGCACCGGCCAGCGATGCGACCAGGACGATGGCGGCCGACGAACCCTGGCTGACCAAGCCGTCCAGCGAACGCAGGCGATAGATCCGCCGGCCGAGCGTGCGGACCACCCGCCACCCGCCGAGCAACGTGCCGAGGGTCAGAAGGAGAGCGGAGGCGAGCACCACCCAGAAGGGGACAGCGAAACGGGTGAGGTTGCCGTTGGCGACCAGCGCCGCCGTCATCAGCCCCATCGTCTTTTGGGCATCGTTGGAACCGTGGGCGAACGCCAACCCGGCCGAGGCCATCAGCTCACCCCCCCGGACCGGCCGTTCGACCTCCCGCCTGGCCTTCCGGAGTGCCCGGCGAGCCAGGCGGATGCCCATCGCGGCCAGAGGCAGGGCGACCGCCGAGGAGACGAGGAGCCACAGCAGCGAGCCGAACACCCCCACTGGGCGCAGGCCGTTCAGGCCACCCCAGCGGACGGCGGTGAGCCCGCCCTCGGCGACGGCCGCCCCGGCCAGGGCTCCGACCAGGCAGTGGCCCGAGCTGCAGGGCAGACCCAACCACAGGGTGACCAGGTTCCACACCAGGGCGCCGAGCACCGCAGCGCCCAGCACCTCCAGCACCTGGGCGGCCGGGACGATGACGATGCCGGCGACTGTGGCGGCCACGGCCGTCCCCACCACGAGCGCACCGAGCACATGGAAGACGGCGGCGAAGACCACCGCGGGAGCCGGCCGGATGGCGCGGGTGACGATCGGCGCGGCAATGGCGTTCCCGGCATCGTGGATTCCGTTGACCACCGCGAAGGCTCCCGCGAGCACCACCACCACCACGAGCACGGAGCCGATCCTCTCATGGCTCGACCGCCCGGCCCCCCATGGCTCGACCGCCGTCCCCGTCGGGAAATCGTCACACATCGCGCCCTTCGGAGACGGAGCTGCGGCGCTATGATGACGCGAACGGAGTGAACGCAATGCTCCGGGGTGCAGCACGAAGGAGGGTCCCGTGATTCACGTGCAGGCGGTAACCCCGACCGGAGACCCGGCGGAACCAACCACCATCCCCGTCCCCATCGGGTTCGAACAGGCCCAGCGACTCGATCGTCTTGCTCCGTTGATACACCAGCTCCTGGCGTGGGACCTCGTCACCCGCTCCGAATCCGGAACCTACGTGCTCCAGGACGACGTCCAGGAGCGGCTCCAGGCCATGTCCGCCGTGCCGGTGCCGGTGACGGCGCAGGTCTATCTGGGACGGAAATGCGAGACCTGCGGCCTGGTGCGCGCCACCCGGATGGTCGAGGGCGCCCGAGTCTGCGGGCCGTGCAGTGTGGCCGCCTCCGAGGCAGTGACGCCGGCCCCCGATGCGAGCCCGAACAGACCCGAGCACCATGGGATCCGGGGCCGCTGGCACCGAAAGGCCAGTTGACAGGGGCTATAAGTAGGGCCCCTGGGCCTGGATCGGCCCCCTGTCCAGTCAACACCCCAGCCGTGGGCCGCGTCATCGAAGGCTCCACCGGTAGCTCCTGTCGCTCTGCCGGTCGCCATGCCGGTCCAGCGGTCCCTCCTCGGGCACCTTCGTGAGTGCCGGCACCGAGCGGGCCACGCAGCTCGAACCGGTGGCCGTTGACGAGTGGTTGCTCAGGTACGACCGCTTCGATGCCGATCGCGAAGGTCTCCGTGAGGCACTGTGCACCCTCGGGAACGGATATTTCGCCACCCGAGGGGCCGCCCCGGAGGCAGTCGCCGACGGGGTCCACTACCCGGGGACCTACGTCGCCGGGCTCTACGACCGGCGAACCACGCACCTCGCCGGACGGGCGGTGGAGAACGAGAGCATCGTCAATCTCCCCAACTGGCTCCTGTTCAGCTTCCGCATCGACGGTGGCCCCTGGTTCGACGTCGGGCAGGCCGACATCCTCGACTACGCACAGGAGCTCGACCTCCGCCGGGGGACCCTGAGCCGCTCCCTCCGGGTGCGGGACCCCATCGGGCGGGTCACCCGGGTGGTGCAACGTCGCTTCGTCAGCATGGCCGACCCGCACATCGCCGGCCTCGAGACGGTGGTGACGGCGGACAACTGGTCCGGGCGCCTGGCCGTCCGGTCGGGGATCGACGGCCGGATCGTCAACGCCGGTGTTCCCCGCTACGCCCAATTCGACGAGGACCACCTCGTCGATGTGAGCGTCGGGGAATTCGATGACCAGACGGTCACTCTGACGACCCGCACCAGCCAGTCGGGCGTGCTGGTGGCCGAGGCGTCGAGGACCCGGATCTACCTGGCCGGAGAGCCGGCGGAGTTCGATCGCCGAGTGTCGGAGCAGCCCGGGACCATCGCCCACGAGCTCTCACTCGACATCGAGGCGGGCCAGCCGATCACCGTCGAAAAGGTGGTGGCCCTCTTCACCTCGAGGGACCGGTCGACGACAGATCCGCTGGCCGAGGCATGCGCCCTGTCCCGACGCGCCGGACACTTCACGGATCTGCTCGGCGCCCACACCCTCGAGTGGGACAGCCTGTGGAGGCGGTTTTCGCTGGAGGTCGAGGACGGCGGAGACATGACCCGCCTGGTGCTCCACCTCCATATCTTCCATCTTCTCCAGACGGCTTCGCGGAACATCCTCGACCTCGATGTCGGCGTTCCCGCCCGCGGCCTGCACGGTGAGGCCTACCGCGGTCACATCTTCTGGGACGAGCTGTTCATCCTCCCCTATCTGAACCTTCACCTCCCGGAACTGGTCCGGTCGCTCCTCTTGTACCGCTACCGGCGTTTGCCGGAAGCCCGCTGGGCCGCCGGCGAGGCCGGCTTCGCCGGAGCGATGTACCCCTGGCAGAGCGGGAGCAACGGGCGGGAGGAGGCACAGGTCGTCCACCTCAACCCGCTCTCGGGCCGTTGGCTGCCCGATGCGTCGCATCTCCAACGGCACATCAGCTCGGCCATCGCCTACAACGTCTGGCAGTACTACCAGGCGACCGGAGATATCGAATTCATGCTCGACTACGGGGCGGAGATGATCTTCGAGATCGGCCGCTTCTGGGCCACCATCGCCCGCTACGACCCGACCCTCGACCGGTACGGGATCACCGGCGTGATGGGACCCGATGAGTACCACGACGGCTACGTCGGTGCCTCGTCACCGGGCCTGGACAACAACGCCTACACCAATGTGATGGCCGTGTGGGTGCTGTGCCGGGCGCTCGAACTGGTCGATCTCCTGCCTGAGCCCCGGCGCAGCGAGCTGCGCGCCCGCCTGGCCGTCGGGGACGCCGAGCTCGCCCACTGGGACGACGTGAGTCGCAAGATGCGCCTCGTGTTCCACGCCGACGGGACCATCAGCCAGTTCGAGGGGTACGAGGCGCTCGCCGAGCTGGACTGGGACGCCTACCGGGCGCGTTACGGCGACATCTCCCGCCTCGACCGCATCCTCGAGAGCGAGGGCGACACGCCCAATGCCTACAAGGCATCGAAGCAGGCCGACGTGCTCATGGTCTTCTACCTGCTCCCGGTGGACGAGGTCCGGGCCATCATGGACCGGCTCGGCTACCACGTCGGCCCCGACTTCATGCCGCACACCATCGACTACTACACCAGGCGGACGTCCCACGGTTCCACGCTGAGCCGGGTGGTGCACAGTTGGGTGCTGGCCCGATTGGACCGGGAGCGCTCGTGGGAGTACTTCGAAGACGCCCTCTACAGCGATGTGGACGACACCCAGGGGGGAACCACCGCCGAGGGTGTGCACTTGGGCGCCATGGCCGGCACCGTGGACCTGCTCCAACGCTGCTACATGGGCATCGACATCCATGACGATGCCATCTGGTTCCGTCCGCACCTCCCGGCCGAGCTACACAGCCTGACGCTCAACATCCGCTTCCGCCACCGGTGGATGAGTCTGGCGGTGACCGATGGCCTGTTCACGGTAGACATGTGGGACTGGGGCCAGGGAACCGTCCGGATCGGGCTCGACGGCGAGGTGGTCGAGCTCCGACCGGGTGAGCGGCGAGAGCTGACGCTCTGAACGGCACCGTCCATCGCATCATCGAGATGCGCGACCTACGCCGTCGCCCTCCGGTAGAGGTTCAGCGAGACGATGAAGAAGACCACCAGGATCGTCGTGCACCAGGCGATCGCCTGCCACAGCTCGTGGTAGAGCGGTCCACCCTCGAAAAGAGCCCGAACGGAGTTGACGACCACGGTGAGGGGCTGGTTCCGGGCAAAGGGTTGCAGCCAACCGGGCATGGTGGCGACGGGAACGACCGCCGAACTGGCGAAGAAGAGGATGAACATCGGGAGGATGGCAGCCATCTGGGCCGTCTGGGGATCCTTCACGGCCAGACCTACCGATGCATAGACCCAAGTGAAGGAGTACCCGAAGAAGACGATCAGGGCGACCCCACCCACGCAGGCGACGACACTGTTGTGGAACCGGAATCCGACGAGGAGGCCGAGCCCGACGATGAAGGCGAGGGCGACCACGTTGCGGCAGAGATCGGCCAGGGTCCGGCCGGCCAGGAACGCTGACCGCGCCATGGGAAGGCTCCGGAAGCGGTCGATCATTCCGGCCTGGAGATCCTGGGCCAGGGCCAGCGCGGTGGTCATACCCCCGATGAGCACTGCCTCCAAGAAAATGCCGGGGACGATGTAGTCGACGTAGTCGACCCCCGGGATCTTGATCGATCCACCGAGCACATACCGGAAGAGCAGGAGGATGATGGTGGGCTGGACGATGGACATGAAGAGCAGCTGGGGTGTCCGCCCGATGCGCAGCAGATTGCGCCTGGTCACCCCCACCGCGTCGCGAAGGGCCAGCCTCGGCGTGAGTGGGGTGGTCCCGACCGCCAGGCGCTGGACGGCGAGGTCAGTCACCGCTCACCCCCGGCTCCCGGTGCTCCGGTAACGATTCGTCGCCACCGTCGGCTCCGTGGCCGGTAAGGGCCAGGAACACATCGTCGAGTGACGGCCGGCGGATCCCGAGGTCGTCGAGGGCGATGTCCTTGTCGTCGAGGAGGCGCCCGGCCGCGATGAGGGTCTTGGTTCCGCCGCCGATCGGAAGGCTGATCTCCCTGCGGTCGGCGTTGATCCGGGGTGCTGTCCTTCCCAGCTCGGCGACGATGGACGAAGCCTTCTCCAACTCGGACAGATCCGTCACCCGGATGTCCAACACGTTGCCTCCGAGCTGGTCCTTGAGCTCGTCGGCCGTTCCCCGGGCCACGACGCGGCCGGCGTCGAGGACGATGATGCTGTCGGCCAGGCGCTCCGCCTCCTCCATGTACTGGGTGGTGAGCAGCACGGTGGTCCCCTCGGACACCAGGTCCTGGATGAACCGCCACAGGTCGTTGCGGGTGCGGGGATCGAGCCCGGTGGTGGGCTCGTCCAGAAACAACACCGGGGGTCGGCCGATGAGACTGGCGGCGAGGTCGAGCCGGCGCCTCATCCCTCCCGAGTAGGTCCTGACCGGCTTGTCGCCCGCGTCGGTGAGGCTCATTCGCTCCAGCGCCTCATGGGCTCGGCGCCGGTACTCCTCCTTGTCAAGGTGGTAGAGGAGCCCGACCAGCTCGAGGTTCTCTCGGCCGGTGAGGAGCTCGTCCACGGTGGCGTACTGTCCCGCGAGCCCGATGATCGATCGGATCCTCTTTGCGTCCTGCCTGACGTCGAGACCTGCCACACGCGCCCGGCCCTTGTCGGGCAGGAGCAGGGTCGTGAGGACGCGGATGAGCGTGGTCTTTCCGGCTCCGTTGGGGCCGAGCAGGGCAAGTACCCTCCCGGCGTCAACAGTGAGGGACACATCATCGAGAGCCAAGGTCGTCCCGAACCGCTTGGTGACCCCTTCGACGTCGACGGCGACGCTCACCACCCGCTCGCCAGGCCCGCCCGTTCCGGGCGCTCCCCTACCGCATGTGACCTCAATGGGTACTCCTCCGCGACTCGACCGGACCATGAGGTCCTTCCCTACCCATCCTTCCGCCGTCGTCCGCGGCCGGATAGGGCCGAACGTCACAGAAGGGCTCTCCGTTCTTCGGCGGATTCCTCTCGGCCCCACCCACGGCCTCCTCCCTGCCCCACCATGGGGGCTCGCCTGACCCACCCCGTCAGCGATCGGGACTGGGGAGGACTTTCGGCCCTAGCCCTGGTCAGCGCGGTGCCCGAAGATGGAAGGACCGGAGGCAAGGAGGGTATTGTGAACGGACTGAGCGAAAAGACCCATGGCATGCGGGCCACGTTCGACAGTGCGCTTCGGGGGTTGCGCATGACCGGTGCCAGCGTCGACACGCGGGCCCTGGTCGACTTGATCACCAAGCACGGAACCGAAGAGGGGCGCCTGCTGTCCACCTACGAGGGCCTGGTCGACACCGCCCCGGACGAAGGGGTCAGGTACCTGATGGGACTCATCCTCGAAGACGAGCGGCGCCACCACCGGCTGCTGGCCGAGATCGCCAATTCGATGGCCTGGGGATCGATCGCCGGATCGCCTGAGGACTCCACGCCCGATATGCCCCGTGCGCTGACCGGTGAGCTGCTGGAGCAGACTCGTCGGCTGCGGAAGGCCGAGCAGACCGACTATCGGGAGCTGCGTCGCATCAGGCGCCGGTTGCGACCGTTCGCCGGCACCACCCTGTGGGCACTCATCATCGACCTCATGCTGGCGGACACCAAGAAGCACGCCACCATCCTCCGGTTCCTCGAGCGCGGCCAGTCCGGCTGACGGTGTCGACTCAAGACGACTGACCCTGCCAGTCCGCCTAGCGCTCGATCGGGAGTTCCCCACCCTCGGCCGCCTCCCGCTCCTCGGAGTCGGGAGTCCCCCGCACCAGCCCGATGATTAGCACGGCCACTACCGCCCCGAGGAACGGTCCGACGATGTAGATCCACCAACCGTTGAAGTCGAAGCTGACCAGGTCGGGGCCGAGCGTACGGGCCGGGTTCATCGAGGCCCCGCTGATCGGGCTGGCGAACAAACCGAGGAGGGCGACCGTGCTGCCGACGGCCAAGGCCGCATTGTGACCGATGCTCCGATAACCGGTTGCCGTGTTGAGGATGACGGTGACCAATATCGCGGTCAGGAGTATCTCCATCACCAACGATCTCCAGTCGCCGCCAGGCTTGGCGATCGGATAGTTGCTCCCCGACGAGACATGGCCGAACATGCTCTGCAGGAAGAGCGCGGCCGCGACGGCACCGGCCAACTGGACGATCAGGTAGGGCAAGACCCAGGCCATCTTGAAGACGCCACGTCCGGCGAAGGCCAGGGTGACGGCAGGATTGATATGCAGGCCGGACAGGGGCCCGAGGGCGTAGATCATGGCCATCACCACCGCGCCCGGGGCGATGACCGCGGCCGTCCGGCTGATCGGGCCACCGCCGGCGTAATGGTTGATCACCCCGGCCCCGGCGGCCACGGTCACGAGGATGAAGGTCCCGAGGAATTCGATGATCACCCTGATCCGCAGCGGGCGGTGCCTGAGGGTGTCCTCTTCGAACTTGATCAGGTAGCGACTTCCAACCAGCTCGGCAACGGCCTGCCGATCCGGAGCTGTGCCCGGCGATTGGTCCGGAGCTGTGGGCAGGGGCGGTTCGGTCATCTCGTGCTCCTGGCGGTCTTCGGGCTCCGACTACTCGACCGGCGCGTTCCGGCGATCCGTGCCCCGGGCGGCCGCCCCGAGGATGAGCCGGATGACGACGGCGAACATGGCCAGGTCGGAGAGCATCTGGACCGTGGCTACCAGACGGGCCGGGTCGGTCTTCGGCGTGATGTCACCGAATCCCACGGTGGAGAACACGGTGACCGTGAAGTAGAGGGCCGAGGTTCGATCGAGGGGTCCACCGAACGCGGCCGGATCCGAGTGCGACATGGTCAGGTAGATCCATGCGAAAAGGACGAGGAACAGGGGCACGACCGTCGCCATGGCCACCGCTGCTCGCAGTAGCGGACGATCGTGGATGCCGATGAGTCGGATCTCGTTGATGAGGACGGCCACGAAGAAGGCCAACGCCACGCCGAGGCGGAGCGCCACCGACTGATGGGCCCGGTGCTCGATGGGCAGGACGTAGTAGAGGATCAACAGCAGGGTCGCCGTCCCGACGGCACGCACGGCGGTCTTCACCAAGTGAGACCGTTCGAAGGCTCCAAGATCCTGAATATTCGAAGGTACCATTCAGCCGCCGGCGTGCTGTGGACCGACTCCCGGTTCAGGTCCTCCTGCCGGCCTCGCGGCGCTGGTCAGGTTGCGCACCCTTACCGGTGGGGCGGCGAGGGTTCGCTCGTCCACACCGGGTTGGATGGCGAAATCGGTGCCCGGAACGTCATCACCGAAAGGGGATGGACGTGTCCATCCTCCCCTCCCGCGCTGCTTTGTAGATCACCGCCGGACATGTAGTTGCTTTGGCCAATTCGGCCTAATTATCGGCTACAGCCGATATAAACCCACCCCGACTATCGGCTAGAGGCGATAATTACGCCGAATTCAAGAAACAGAGCAGCTACAGCCGACAGCCGGATCAGCCACTTTCCGATCACGGTTACCGGAGGAGCCACCTGTCTGGCCGAGGCCGAGTACGACATGGGCGTCCTCATGAGGGAGGACCCGCTCGAGCTCCTGGACGGTGATCCACACCACCGGGCACGATGGCTGGCCAGACGGTGCGGCCTGGACGCCGACGCCATCTGGGAGCGGGGCGTCGTGGAGCGGGTCTCGACCGGGCTCCTCCTCACCCAGATCGATCTTGATCCCGTCGGTCGCGACATGCTCGCCGTCGCCGACCATGTGGCCGGCTGGAACCGGCCTGCGTGAACGGGCCGGCTAGAACCGGCCTGAGCCGGTGTCTGTCCCCACTGGGTTGCGCGGCGCGGCATGGTAGAACTTGCCGACATGGAGACGCGACCGATCGGGACGCTCGAGGTCTCGGTGGTGGGCCTCGGCACCAACAACTTCGGGCGCGGCATGCAGGCCGACGACGTGGCACCCGTGGTGCACGCCGCGCTCGACTGCGGGGTCAATTTCTTCGACACGGCGGACTCGTACGGGGACAGCGAGGAGCGGCTGGGTCAGGCGCTGGGCCGGCATCGCGACGAGGTGGTCATCGCCACCAAATTCGGACATCCCGTCGGCCGGGACGGCACCGGCGGCGCATCCCCCGGCTACGTACGTGAGGCGGTCGAGCGCAGCCTGCGTCACCTGGGCACGGATCGGATCGATCTCTACCAGCTGCACGGGCCCGATCCCGAGACGCCCGTCGCCGATACCCTCGGCGCACTGGACGAACTGGTCCGCCAGGGAAAGGTCCGCGAGATCGGTTGCTCGAACTTCTCGGCCGCCCAGATCCGTGAGGCCGACTCGGAGGTGACCCCCGGCGGATCGCGCTTCGTGAGTGTGCAG
>JBEKIU010000151.1:0-30991 GCA_050011635.1 Acidimicrobiales bacterium | reverse complement strand
CGACTCGAGCGGCGTGCCGTCGAACTCGCCGTAGTCGACCTCGACCCACCGATCGTCGATCTCGACGGGGAGGCCGGTGGCCAGTGCGACGGCGGTCGCCCGTGCCCTGGCCAGCGGGCTGGAGATCACACGGGTCACATGGGTCGCACCGGTCACCCACGGACCGACCGCTAGCGCCTGCGCCAGCCCGCGTTGGGTCAGGGGTGCGTCGATCCGCCCCAGGAGCAGGCCGTCGGCATTGCCGGTCGACTCACCGTGGCGGACCAGGATCAACATCGCAGCTCGAGGTCGACGCCGGGCCCCCGACTCAATGGACCAGGATGCGATCGCACTGGGTGCAGGTGGCGAACTCGTCGGGCGGCAGCCGCCGGATGCGCTCGACCTCGACGGAGGACATGGTCAGGTGGCATCCGTCGCACCGGTCGCCCACCAACCGGGCCGCCCCCACCCCACCCAGTCGGGAGCGCAGCACCTCGTACCGCTGGGCCAGATCCTCGGGGAGACCCGCGGCGCGCTCGGCCCGGGCCGTCTCCTCGGTGGCGATGGCCTCGACGATGGACTTCTCGATGTCGGCGATGGCCGCCTCGAGCCGGAGGGACTCGGCCGCCAGCGCCGCCGACTCGGCCTGATGGGCGCCCAATACCGCATCCAGCGGTTCCTCCTCCTCGAGCAACGCGATCTCCTCCTCCTCGAACTGCGCCTGACGGGAGGCGAGCTGGTGGACTTCTCTGTCCATGGCCTGAAGGTCGCGGGAGGCGGACACCTCCCCCGTCTCCATCCTCGACTCGATCTCGTGGCGCCGCCGGGCGGCGGCGGCGATCTGCTCTTCCAGCCGGCGCTGCCGGCCGGCCAGGTCGTCCACCTGGCCCGCGACTTCGGCCATGGCCGCACTGACCGCATCATGTCGCCGCTTGACGTCGGCCAGGTCGGATCGCTCGGGCAGCGACTCGATCCGGTGTCGCAGCTGGTCGATGGCGATGTCGTGGTCCTGCACCACCATCAGGGTGTCGAACGGTTCGGCCATCGGATGTCTCCTTCCTCTCTCTGTCCCCGGATCACCCGTCCCCGGGGATCCTCGATCAGCCGGTGCGCCGACCGGAGGGCCCCGACCAGCGCATCGTCTGCGATGTCGGTGGCACCCTCCCAGCTGAACCATGCCACGTCCTGGCTCTCTCCGGGGGCGGGACGGGGGTCCTCGTCCGGGGCCCACACCAGGTAACGCAGGTCCAGATGGACGTGGTCCTGGGCGGAGCGGTGCACGTCCAGATGGATCAGGATCGGCCCGGCCGGCGGATGGGTCACCGCCAACCCCGTCTCCTCGACGCACTCGCGGATGACCGCATCCGCCGGCGTCTCGCCGGGGTCGACATGTCCTCCGGGCTGCAGCCAGCGGTGCAGGCGGCGGTGTCGGTGCAGGACGACCCCCCTCTTACCAACGGCGATGGCCGACGCGGTGAAGTGGGTCGGATCGGCCTCGCGGTCGAACGGTCGGTCGAGCCGGTCCAGCTCGACCAGCATGATGGCCTTGGACAGCGCCTCGCGGGCATCGCCGGTGCCCTGGGCCTGCAGCTCGCGGCGGAGGCGATCGACGTCGGCCACCCCTAACGGCGACCGCGGGAGGTCCGGTCCCTCGGCGACCGGAGGCAGGGTCCGCGCCGATCGAGCCGCCGTCCGGCAACACCGGCCGTCGTCCGCGATCCGCCCGCTCAGGCCGACTTGCGGCGCTGCCGATGGATCCGGCGGCGCTCACGCTCGGTGGTGCCGCCCCAGACTCCTTCGCGCTCTCGATTGGCCAGTGCATGCTCGAGGCAGGCCTCTCGCACTGCGCACTGGTCACAGATCGACTTTGCCTCGCCGGCCTCCTCGTCGGAGACCGGATAGAACACATCTGGATCGATGCCCCGGCAGGCTGCATGCTTGCGCCAGGTGGCACTCATGGGAACGTCACTTCCTAATTACTGTTGGGATCACTGGTCGAACCGCACGGCTGAAGCTCGGTGACCTGGTAAAACGCAGCCTACCGGCGAAAACGGGCGGAACAGACAGTATGGCCCACCCGAACCCGGGATGTCCACATCCGAGGCCGAGTTCCTGGGCGTCCCCGGGGTCTGCGATCCGGCGTCCTGGCCGTCCGGTGCTGTCCGCCCAGGCATCGGGTCCCCTCACGGGCCGGGCGATAGGATCGCCCGGCGCCACCCCCCGCCTCTCGAACCGCACATCAGGCCAAGGAGCCCGCCCATGCCATCGGAACCCCTTCGGGACACGTCCATCGTCGTCACCGGCGTCACCGGTCAGGTGGCAGAGCCGGTGGCCATCGCCCTGGCCAAGGAGAACCGTGTTGTGGGGGCCGCCCGGTTCAGAGACGACGCCGCCCGTCAACGGCTGGAGGCGGCGGGGGTGCGCTGTGTTCCCATCGACCTGGCCTCCGGTGACGTGGCCGGGCTTCCTGCCGACGCCGACTACGTGATCAATTTCGCCGTCTCGAAGACCAACAACTGGGACCGCGACCTCCAGGCCAACAGCGGCGGCCTGGCCTGGTTGATGGAGCACCACCAGAACGCCGCCGGGTTCGTCCACTGCTCGACCACCGGCGTGTACAAGCCCCTGGGCCACCATGTCTTCGCCGAGGAGGACGAGCTCGGCGACAACCACGGGGTCTGGCCGTTCCTGCGCACGTACAGCATCTCCAAGATCGCCGCCGAGGCCACGGCCCGGTGGGCGGCGGTCCGCTTCGACCTTCCCACCACCGTGGCCCGGTTGTCCGTGCCCTACGGAGATCGGGGCGGGTGGCCGGCCATCCACCTCGAGATGATGCTCAACAGTGTCGACATCCCCGTGCACGTCGACGCGCCCAGCGTGTACCACCCGCTCCACGAGGACGACATCATCGCCATGATCCCGGGGCTGCTCGCCGCGGCCACGACACCGGCCACCACCGTCAACTGGGGCGGCGACCAGGCGGTCAGCATCGAGGAGTGGTGCGGCTACCTGTCCGAGTTGACCGGGACCCCGGTCCGCTTCGCCCCCACCCGGGACACCATCGACAGCGTCCAGATCGACCTGACCCGGATGCACGAGCTGATCGGGACCACCGCGGTCACCTGGCAGGACGGCATGCGCCGGATGGTGGGCGCCCGCCACCCCGAACTCCTGGCCGGCTGACCGAGTCAGTGCCGATCGGGTGCGGCCCCAGCAGGTCGCGTCCCCGGCGGTTCAGACCGAGGCGCCGGGCATGCAGTAGACGTTCCCCACCGACCATGCCTTGTTCATGGCGTCGGGGGTGACCTTCACCTTGGCTCCGCCCTCGAACACCGCGTTGAGCTCGCCGTCGGCCGACGTCCACAGCCAGCGCATGGTCGACGGGAACAGCGCCACCAGCGGGCCGAGGGCGTCCGAGCGCTGCGGGTTGAGATGGTGGACGCTGCCGTTGAGCTCCAGAGTGAACGGGATCCCGATCACCACCTCGGTGGTGCCGAATTGCAGTCGCGACTGCTCGTCGATGCGGATGTATGTGAGCGCCGGGTCGTCAAGGACGAATTCCTTTCCGCCGTCCGGCAGCTCTCGTATCTGAAGACCGTCTGCCACCGGCCCATGATCGCACTTCCGAAGCGGTTGCGCACGTTCCGGCCGCCGGCCGGGCGGGCGGGGACCGGAGCCCTCAGCTCCCGCCCACCTCTGGTCCCCAGTCCCAGAGCAGTTGGGTCAGTCGGGCGATGAGCTGGCCGAGCTCGGTCGCCGTCGACCGGTACCCCTCGAGGGTCCCCCCGTAGGGATCGGCCACCTCGTCCGCCACCGACCGATGGGCGAGCGAGGTCCGGGTCCGGTCCCCGTGGACCGCATCGATCCACGAGCGGATGTCCTGGCCCGGGAGTCTGGGCCCCAGCTCGTTGCCCCGACGGACCATCTCCTTCAGCATGAACGCCCTCGGCCAGGATGACGGATCGAGAAGGACCGCCTCTTGCACATGGCGCCGGCCCATGCCGATGATCAGGTCGGCCCCGGCCACCATGGGCTCTGTCAGCTGGCGGCTCCGGTGATCCCGGAGGTCGATCCCGTACGGCCTCATCACCTCGAGCACCTCGTCGGGGACCTCATCGGGCGCTGACCTCGCTTCGGCGAGCAGGCCTGCCGACGAGACCTGCACCGAATCGGTGAGGCCCCGGGTCTGTGCGGCAAAGAGGGCGGCTGCCATCGGTGACCGACAGATGTTGGCGGTGCAGACGAAGAGGAACTGGACGTGCGGATTGTAACCACAGGATCGACGGGGGTGGACGCCGTCACCCTGGTCGCCATCGGGTGTCGGGCGTGGTAAGCAGCAGGTCGACCACCCGACAGGAGGGAATTTGTGCCGTCCGAAGAGGACACGGGAAGGACCGCCGGCGGTCAGGGCATCGACCACGCCGGTCGGTTCGCGCTGGTCCACGACTACCTGACCCAGCGGGGAGGCGCAGAGCGGGTGGTCCTCGCACTGGCGGAGGCCTTCCCGGGGTCACCGGTCCACACCTCTCTCTACGACCCGGACGGGACCTTTCCCGAGTTCTCGGACCTCGATGTCCGCACCCTTCCTCTCGACCGCCTGGCCACCCTGCGCACCCACCACCGTCTGGCCCTTCCGGTGCTGGCCCCGGCCTTCTCGAGGCTGCACGTCGAGGCCGAGGTGGCCGTCTGCTCGTCGAGCGGTTGGGCCCACGGGGCCTCGGTCAGTGGCCGCAAGGTCGTCTACTGCCACACGCCGGCTCGATGGCTCTACCAGGCGGACCGCTATCTGGCCGGGCAGCCGCGGGTCTCGGCCTCGATGTTGTCGCTGCTCGCCCCGTCGCTGCGCCGCTGGGACCAGCGGGCTGCCGCCTCCGCGGACAGGTACCTGGTCAACTCCAATGCCGTTCGACGGCGGGTGTCCGATCTGTACGGGATCGATGCCGAGGTGGTGCCCCCGCCCGTCGACGTGGATCCCCACGGCCCGCAGGAGGCCGTCGCCGGCATCGAACCCGGCTTCGTCATCTGCGTCTCCAGACTCCTTCCCTACAAGAACGTCGAAGCAGTCACCGCTGCGTTCGCGCTCCTCCCCGGGCAGCGGTTGGTCGTGGTGGGAGGCGGTCCCCTGGCCGATCACATCACCTCGTCCTCCCCGCCGAACGTGACCGTCCTCGGGCAGGTCGGTGACGCCAACCTCCGTTGGCTGTACGCATCGTCGACGGGGCTGGTCGCCGCCTCGTACGAGGATTTCGGGCTGACCCCGGTGGAGGCGGCGTCGTTCGGCCGGCCCACCGCCGCGCTCCGGTGGGGTGGTTTCCTCGACACCACGGTCGACGGGACCACCGGGGTCTTCTTCGACGAGCCGCTCCCCCGGCTCATCGCCGAAGCCGTCGACCGGATGTCCACGGTCTCATGGGCCGCGGACACCCTGACCACCCATGCCCGGCAGTTCTCGAGGCAACGGTTTGTGGAGCGGATGCTCGCCGTGGTGGACGAGGAGCGGGCCGCCCGCTGACGCTGGCCGGTACGCCCACCGACGCATGTCCGCCCCGACCGCACGTGCCGGCGGGAGCTGACGGTCAGGAGGCGCCGCGGCCCCGGAAGATGGTGCTCGGTGTCTGCCAGAGGATCTGCATGTCCCACCAGAACGACCACGAGGCCACATACAGATAGTCGAGCCTGCACAGTTCGAGGTGGGAGAGCTCGTTGCGCCCCGACACCTGCCACAACCCGGTCATACCCGGCCGGGCCTCGAAGCGCTTGCGGGCCCATCCCTCGATCTCCATCGCCTCCGAGACCACGAACGGCCGTGGACCCACCAGCGACATGTCACCCTTCCACACGTTGATCAGTTGGGGGAACTCATCGAGGCTGGTCCGGCGCAGAAAGCGGCCCACCCGGGTCACCCGGGGGTCGTTCTGGACTTTGAACAACGGTCCGTCCACCTCATTGAGGTGATCGAGCTCATGACGCCTGGACTCCGCATCGCGGTACATGGTGCGGAACTTCATCATCGAGAACGGCTGTTCGTTCCGTCCGGTGCGCACCTGACGGAAGAAGACCGGTCCGGCACTGGTCGCCTTGATGGTCACCGCCACTGCGGCGAAGAAGGGTGCGGCCAGGAGAAGGATTGCCGACGATGACAGGATGTCGAAGGACCGCTTGAGGAACCGCGATCCGAGGCTCAACGAGGCCGGAGCGATATCCAACATCGGCAGCCCCGACAGGTCCTCCACGTGGGAGCGGCTCGTCATCAGCTCGTAGTACCGCGGAACGATCGACACGCCGACCTGTCCGGCCAGGCCCTTCAGCATCTCCGTGGTGCGCTCGGGGTGGGTTCGGGAGAAGCACACCACCACCCGGGCCACCGAATACTGACGGCACAGCTCGGGGAGGTCCTCGAGCTCGCCGAGCACGTCGTTGCGACCGAGTGGATTGTCGTCCACGAATCCGACGAAGCTCACGCTCGAGTGAGCCCGCAGGTGGCTGGCCACCGTCTGGGCCAGCTTTCCGGTACCCACCACGATGACCGGTATCGTTCCTACCTTGAACAGCCCGAAGGCCACCACCCGGGCCAGTGGAACGGCGATGACGGCCACCAGGCACATGGCCGCCACCTTCCCGACGGACAGGGCGGCGAGATCGGTGTTCTTCCTCGTGGCATAGGCCACGATGGCGTAGACGAACCCACTGATCATGACGGCGTGCACGATGTTGCGAAGATCGGCGAAGACGCTCATCGAGATGCGACGGGTGACGCCCCGGTACAAGCCGTACAGGGCGAACACGCCCACGAACATCGGGATCGCGGCCAGATCGAAGAGGTAGATCCTGCCGCTGCGGCTCGCCGCGCTGGCCGGATTGTTGGAGACGACCGACACCAGGAGCGGACCGAGGAAGGCGGCGAGGGCCAACCCGGAGACATCGGCCAGGAGCAGGCGGGAGAGACCGTGTCTGCGGACCCGGGTCAGGGCTACCGTCTGGTCTGGTACATCGCTCCGGCGACCACTCGGCGGCGCGACCTGGGGGACCGGCTCTTCGAGCGCGCGTTGGATCTGCGAATCAAGTATGGCCATCCCAGCCAGCCTGCCCTTCCCTGAGCTGGTCATCCACTGCCCCTCATCCGACACGTCCGAGAGATCAGTCACCACGACGACGTCCGCCAACGCGGTCCAGGCTCATCCGGCCCCCATGACCGGCACAACGATGAGCCGCCCCGCTCGAGGACCGGCCGGTCAACACCGGTCCGGCGCCACCACAAACCTGTCGAGGGCACACCACCATCGGTTGGGAATCGTACCCCCAAAAGGTCCTGGGACCGGGATGGTCGGAGCGGTCCCGGCCGACCCTCGGAACCGTCGGCCATCCGGCTGATCGCCGGGCCTCCCGCAAGAAGTGCGGGACCGGTCGGCCGGAACCGAATTGGGCATGGCTCATACCCCGATTATCGGCTCGTCGGTGGCCCGCCTGAAGGGTGAATGAGCGTGCCGCCCGGGCCCCTCCACGCCGGGAGCCCGGGTACCGGCCGATCACCCACCGGTCACTTCGAGGACACCGGCCCTGATGGCGGCGATCGATTCGAAGGTGGACTTCTTGAGCATGGTCTCGGGGAACTCGAAATCGAAGACCTCCTCCAGGGCCAGCATCACGTTCACGCTGGCGTGCGAGGTCATCCCCGCGTCGAAGAGATCGGCGTTCTCGTCGAGCGAATTCGGGTCCGTCGCCAGGCGGCCGTGTTCGGCCAGGACGAGTCGGATGGTTTCCTCCATTGTCACTCCTTTCGTCTCTCAAGCGTGCCCCGGGCCAACGCGGGGTCTCCGCCCCGGCAGACCCCGATCACGACGGCCGCGGCCGTGGACACCTCGTGGGTAAGGCTCACCGCCAGGTGGTCGATGCCGGCTTCGGCGGCCAGCACGTCGGCCTGCCCCGACAGCCGGATCTCTGTCCAGCCGCTCCGGTCCCGGTACACCTCGATGTCACGCCATTCGGGCCTCGGGCCGACCGGGCGCAGCACCTTCACCACCGCCTCTTTGGCCGCAAAACGTGCAGCCAGGGACTCGGAGGAGTAGCCGGGCGTCCGGCCGCCGAGCAGGCAGCAGTCGACCTCGTGGGGTGTGAAGATCCGGTGCACGTAGTGGTCGCCGAACCTCCTGACGGAATCGGCCACATCGGACACCGAGACGAGGTCGATGCCCACCCGAAGTGACGACGAGCTATCCGGGTGTCCCCGGTCCGGACGGCTCGCCACGGCATCGGGGAGGCCGGTGGCCACGTCGTCGGCCAGGGAATGTGATGGGGTCATCGGACCGATCTTCCCTGATGGGCGGGGGCTCTGTCATCGAGCGGCCTGTCATCGAGCGGCTCATCGAGCGGCCTGTCATCGAGCGGCCTGCCATCGAGCGGCTCATCGAGCGGCCTGGCACCCGCACCCCGGGGGCCGGCAACCGACGAGTAGACCTCCCGGTACCGCTCGGCGATGTCGACCCAGCCGAACGACCGGACCCGCAGGTACCCGGCATCGCCGACCCGCCGCCGGCGATCGGGATCGAGCAGGAGGCTCTCCAGGACGCAGGCGAAGGCCGTGGTGTCGAACGGGTCGACCAGTACGCCGTCATTGCCGTCACGGACGAACTCGGGAGGCCCCCCGCGGTTGGTCGCCACCACCGGCGCTCCGGCCCGCCACGCTTCGAGGATGACGATCCCGAACGGCTCGAGACGACTGGGCATGACGAACAGTGTCGCACCGGCCATGGCTTCGGCCACCTCCTGGCGGGACAGCCGGCCCACGAAGTGGACCCGGTCGGTGATGCCGAGCGCCGAGGCGGTGTGGCGAAGACCGGCCATTGCCTCCCCCTGTCCGCCGACGACCAGATCCGCCGTCCGGGCGGTCTCATCCAGAGCCGCGTACGCCGCCAGCAGCAGATCGAACCCCTTCTTCTCCACGACCCGTCCGAGGGCCAGGATGTAGGGCCCGTCCGGTCCGTCCTGCACGGTGGCGAACGGCCCGGACCGGCCGTTCGAGTGGACATCGCTCGGTCCGGTCCCGGCCTCGAAGAGGTCGACCCCGTTGGGGATCACCCGCCCACGGCCCGGGGCCAATCCGAACCGCTTCTCGGCATCGGCCAGGGTGAAGGCGGAGCAGCCGGTGACGGCGGCTGCGGTCCGCAGGGCCGCACGAAGCGAGGTGCGCAGGACACGCGAGGCATCGAAGATGTCGGTGTCGTCCATCAGCGTCTCCCCCTGCAGCGTCACCACCAACGGGAGTCCGGTGAGGCGGGACAGGGCATGGGCGTAGACACCATTGGGACCGAAACACTGCACGTGGAGGACGTCGGGACGAAAGGCCGCCACCGCGCTCCGCAACGAGAGCAGGGAGCGGGTGCCGGTGACGGCCGACCGGCGCACGGCCGACCAGTGCGTGGCCGGCAACGGCATGGGCAGGCGACGGACCACGATCCCGTCGAGGATCTCCACGGTCTCCGGCACGCCGTCGTCGGGATGCCCGGTCCATACTTCGACCTCGTCTCCGGCCGCCCTGAGCGACAGCGCCAGATGTCGGGTCAGCTCCTCGACACCGCCGAGCGACGGAGGATAGGAGCTGGGGAGGAGGGCGACCCGGGTCATGACGGTCGTCGGGTCGAGGGCCGCGAATGACCCCGGGCGGGCCCTGACAGGGCCGACGGGAGCAGGACGGGCAGATGTGGACGGGGCATGGCAGGCGGATCAGGAGATGGTCGGGTTCAACCAGGGCTCGACGGCGGCCAGAACCGCCCCGCTCGGCTCAGGAGCGATCTGGCTCCAGTCACCCACGCCCGGCGACCAGTAGTTGGAGAAGGCGGATGCGTACCAGCCCGACAGGAACCCCTGTTCGGCGCAGTCGCAGTTGGGTGCCCAGCTGGCTGGGTGGATGCCCAGGATGTTCTCGATCTGTGTCTCGCCTCCCTGAGGCTCGACCCCCGCGGCATCGACCTCGTGGCCGATCTCGAAGGCGGTGATCCCCGCCAGTTGGGCGACCGTCTCGCCGGGATAGACGTACAGCACCGAGGTGCCTCCGGGTTGGCCCCAGGTGAAGGTGGTGTTGCCGTAGAAGCCCGGCGACGGTGCGTCGGCGATCGGGAGGAACTGGATCGAGTACCCGGGAATGCTCTGCCACGGGTACCGGACCAGGGCGAGGGCCTGAGCCCCCAGCTGTGGTGCCGGTGCCGGTGCGGGTGCGGGTGCCGCTACCTGCGGAGTCGGCGCGGCCGCGGCCGGCTTGGCGCTCACCACCGGAAAGGTGGCGGCGTGAGCAGGGGCGGTCGTCGGCGCGTGCCTCGGTGGACTGACCGGCGCGGGGGCGGTCGAGTGAGCCTTGGCCCGAGGGGTCGCCGCCGAGGTGGTTGCCGACCTGACCTCCTTCTTCGTGGCCCGATCGGCGGCGGATCCTCCGCCACTGACCAGCATGACCGACGCCGCCACCAACGCGGCCACCACGGCCACGACCGCCATCTCGAGCTTCAGCAGCGAGCGACGAGCTCCGAAGGTGGCCCGGTACAGCCGGGCCAGGAGACCCGACGCCCGGCGGTCGGGACCGACGTACCCCGTCGACAGGACCAGCCCGGGGTCGTCGAGCTCGTGGCGGAACGCGGATCGAAGCGCCTCATCGTCACCGGTTCGGCCGCCATCGAGGTTTTCTGCCAGCCGGGGATCGGCAGACTGCTGCAACAGGGCGTCCCAGGCCGACGTGGTGGATTGGGTGACCGCGCCGGCAGAACCGCTCTCGGTCAGGGTTGAATCCATGCCGACAAGATCGGCAGATTGGCGCCGGAGCTGAAGTCCCGGGCGCTCAGCGCCTGCGGGCCCGTGCCCTCTCGAGCCGGTCGTGGCGTCGGATCCTGGCCTCGCGCCGCAGGACTTCCCGTTGGCGGACGCGTGCGGCACGTGCGGCACGTTGCCGGGAGGCGTCGGCCGCCCTGGCCGCCGCCCGTCGTGCCTCCCTCTGGAGCGCCAGGTGGGCCCGGGCCGCAGATCGCGCTGCCCGGCTCGGATAGCTCGTGGTCGCCCGCGGCAGGGTGGCGGTCCCCAGGGTGCCCGGTGACGACGGTAGGAATGCTGCCGGCGGGTGGCTCGATGTCCCGGCCACGGCGGCATGCGACGCCAGGAGCGTGAGGGGGACGGCAACGCTCAAGGTGACCACCACGATGACGAGGATCTCCGCCGCTCTGAGCGTCGGCCCGGGCCCGACCCCGACCCGCCGGTCCCGGGCAGGGCGGACGGCCGAAAGCCGGCGGTCCGCCCCCACGTACCGGCGGTCCGCCCCCACGTAGTCAGGCGTGATGACCAGCGGGTGGACGTAGAGGTCCTCGAGGTACTCCTCAGGTACTGCGATCTCCGACGGTCGGACAGGAGCATCGACGTCGGCCGCGAGGAGCTGGTACGCCGTCGGCGTCGAAGCGCGCTTGTCCGCCCCGCGGGGTCGCTGCCCACCCCTCACCACCGAGTCCACAGTCTCTCTTCGGCACGTAGCGGCTCGAGCTGAAGCGGTGAGGCTCCACGGCCGGCGTGGCTACCCCGCTCAGACGCCCACGCCCAGCGACCGGTACACGTCCGCGGTGGCCCGTGCGGAACGGCCCCAGCTCAGGGCCTGCACCCGCCCGCGACCCCGGAGAGCCAGCTCGGAGCGCATTCCATCGTCTCGAACCAGCTCGCACAAGGTCGCCGACAGGCCGTCGACGTCCCCCGGTCTGAACGTCCTGGCTCCGTCGCCCACGATCTCGACGATCGACGGGACCGGTGTGCTGACCACAGGAGCGCCGCAGGCCATGGCCTCGACGGGGGGGAGCCCGAATCCCTCGTACCGGGACGCATAGCCGACCAGGGTGGCAGCTCCGTACAGCGCGGGAAGATCGTCCAGGGGAATGTGGCCGATCTCGACCGTCCCCGCAGGTGGTCGGTTGCCCCACAGGCCATGGCCGGTGAGCACCAGGGGGATCGGCACCCGCCGGCAGGCCTCGGCCAGCGTGGCGATGTCCTTGCGAGGCTCGATGTTTCCCACGTGGAGGACGAACTGCGCGGGCAGGTCGTACTGCTTCCGCACCCTGTCCATGTCCTCCACCGACGGCGGGGACATGCCGGGGCTCGGAGCCGAGTGGACGACCACGGCGTCGAGTCCGAGGAGCGCCTTGATCCGCTCGGCGGTGAACGACGAGACGGCGATGATGGCGTCGGCCCGCCCGAGCGCGTGCCGGACCAGCACCCGCTCGCCGATGACCCGGCGCCGCGGGAAGGCCCACGGCGTGTCCAGAACGGCCAGGTCGTGCACCGTCGAGATCATGGGTCCGGGTCGCCGCACCGGCAGATCGACGTCCAGACCGTGGGTCAGAGCCGCCCTCCCGAACCCGATGGCGCCGGTCAGGGCCCGCCTGACCCCGCGCCCGTCGGCCTTGACCAACGGTTCGACGGCGTCGGGAAGCTCGGAGACGCCCGCCGGATGGACCGCGGCGGCGAAGTCGGCGTCGACCTCTGTGACCATGGCGGCCAAGAGCTCCCGGATGTAGGTGCTGACCCCGCCACCGTAGGCGTCGAGGGGGAGCGCGTTGTAGACGATCCGTGGTGGTGTGACGGTCACTCCGGTCACTGCAGAACCGGCGCGGGCCTCACGGGGCCGGAATGACGTGAGCCATGATCCTCTTCAGGCCGCCCGACGGGTCGGCACCGGGCGTCACGGTTTCCCACACCCCGGCCACCGCCGCCGCCAACGACGAACGGACGCGCCCGCGGGCCGTCGCCGGCGACGAGCCGTCGGGGGCGAGGCCGACCGGCGGGGCCAGCAGATCGATCTCCGATGCGCCGATGCCCCGTCCGACCCTGTCCATGTCGGCCATGCCCAAGGAGATCCCGGCGATGATGAACGGAGCGATCGTCGATGCGCCGATCCAGAAGATGTCGAACAGCCCGTCCACGTAGTGGAACACCAGTATGACCAGACCGAGCGTCCCCAGCGCGTACGGGAGCCGGAACATCGTCCGCACGGTGACCCAGACCATGAACACGAACGCCAGTGATCCGATGATGCCGGTGGAGGCGAGGTTGTCGATGAAGACGTTGGGTGGTGCGGTGACCGTGATGAACTGCGGGAGATTGTAGAAACGCATCCCCTCGCCCAGGATGGGGCTCAGGTGCCAGACGTGCAGGGCCGCCGAGATCTGGTCGACTCGGGTGGTCACCGAGTTGAACTGGGGATTGTTGCGGGCAGCGATGGTGAAGCTGAAGTAGAGGGCCACGGCCGCCGGGAATGCGGCCAGCATCAAGAGCCTCGACCTGCCGCGCAGCTCGGGATTCAAGAACGCGGCCAGCGCGATCGCCAGGATGAGCAGGATCACCGACTGACGGCTCTGCGAGGCCAGCAGTCCCCCGATACAGAGGTACTTGTTCACCCGGGCCTCGAGCCGGCCGATCCCCGTCCAGGGAGGATTGATCTGGGCGACAACGATGGCGATCCACATGATCGCCCCGATGCCGTTCTTCTGGTAGACGCCCCACTGGGCCGGCTGGAAGTGACCGGTCACGGCATGTTCCATGGCGATCACGGCCAAGACTGAGGAACCGGCTAGAAAGAGGCGGAGGGCTTGTTTGGTCCGGCCGTTCGTGGCGATCACCCAGCCGACCAGCACGCTGCCCCCGACATAGGACCAGCGGTGGAACCACTCGACGATGTCGTCACGGAAGGGGTGGGCGATGACCACGAGGAGCAGAGCGGCCTGGAACCACACGATGCCCATGAGGAACTGCCGCAGATACGGCGCCTCCCGCCAGCGGATGTACATCAGGGAGACCACCGCGGCGATGAACACCAGGAGGTCGGCGGCGCTCAGATTGGTGGAGGCGCCCCCCACCCGCTGGATCAGAAGGGTCCCCGGCAGAGCGATGACGACGATGAGCAGCGGGTCGGCGATGAAGATCCCGAAGACGAGGACCAACCCGGCCAACACCAGCCCGATCTTCCGGTTTCCGGCCACCGCGATCCCGATCGCTCCGGCCACCACCACGGTGGTCACCCACGCGGCCACGGTCCCTGCCCGTCGGTTCCGGCGTCCCTGGGCCCGCCTGTTGTCGACAGCCCTGGCCAAGGCCGGGCTGTTGGTGCGGCTCATCGTGTCGGCACGCTCTCGATCATCGGTCCTCGGAGACTGCAATGATGACGGCCTCCGTAGCGTAGCCGCGGCCACATCGGAACCGATGCCCCGTGCAATTGGATCTCAAGGTCGCATGCTCCGGTGTCGACGCTATCCACAAGGCCCGGCCCACAGGGATTCACCTCCGTCCGCGACGCAGGGTCCGACGATCGTCCGGCTGGCCGAAGGGGACCTGGCCACCCCGGACCTGGCAGCAGGAAAGTGGGCAGCAGGAAAGTGGGCAGCGAGGAAGAGGGATGGCTACGCAGAACCTTGCCGACACCATGGCACGCAGAGACGGCCGAGGTACTGAGGCCGTGTCACTGGTGGTGTGCTCGCTCGAGCCATGGGGCGACGTCAGAAGGAGGATCCGGATCCTGGTCGACGAGCTCGTCGAGCTCGACCCGACGCTCAACGTCCTCTTCGTGGCCCCCGCCCTCGACATCCCCCACCAATTGCGGAGCGGAGAGCTCGCCGGCATCACCGGTCCGCGCCTCCGCCAGACCCATCCCCGTATCCACGTGCTCCGACCCCGCAAGTGGCTTCCACGAGTGGCGGGGCCGTTCGCCGACCGTTCGCTGGAACGCCAGATCCTCGATGCCGTCGCCGAGCTCGGATTGCCGCAGCCCCTGCTGTGGATCAACGACGCGTCCTATGCCCCGTTGGCGGTCCGCACCGGATGGCCGAGCCTGTATGACATCACCGACGACTGGCTCCTCGCCCCGATGGCCCCCCGGCAGCGGAACCGGCTGATGGCCAACGAGAACCTGTTGATGGAGTACAGCCGGGAGGTCGTGGTCTGCTCGCCCGAGCTGGCCCGTTCGAGGGGCACCAGCCGGTCGGTCGAGCTCATCCCCAACGGCGTCGATGTCGACCTCTTTCGCACCGTTGCCCCGCGGCCCCCGGATCTCCCGCCGTCACCGGTGGCTCTCTACGTCGGGACGCTGCACACCTGGCGCGTCGACATCCCGCTCGTGATCGAACTGGCCGGGGCGCGTCCCGACCTCCAGGTCGTCCTGGTCGGACCGAACAGCTTGCCGAAGGATGTGAGCGCCCGGTTGGAGGGCGTCGCCGGCATCCATGTCCTCGGGGCGCGGCCCTACGACCGGATTCCGGCCTACCTGCAGCACGCCGACGTGGTCATCATCCCCCACCTCGTCAATCCGTTCACCGAGAGCCTCGATCCGATCAAGGCGTACGAGTGCCTGGCTGCCGGCCGGCCCACTGTGGCCACGCCGGTCGCCGGCTTCCGTGAGCTCGGGCCTCCGATCGTCGTCGCTGACAGGGGCCGGTTCGTCGAGGCCACCTCGGCCGCGCTGGCCACCGCAAGCCCCCCGGGCACCCCCGCGGTCTCCGAGAGCGCAACCATCCCGACATGGCACGACCGGGCAGAAGCGATGGCGACGGTGATGGCCAGGGTGCGCGAACAGGGCCGGGGCCGGTGATGCCGGCTCCCCTGTTCCCCTCCGCACCTCCGAACCCGACGGGCCCGATCCACCCGGCCCGGGCGAGGGTACAGCCCTTGCGGGTCCCGACGCCCTATCCTCGCCTGCAGGACCACTGGCTTCCGAAAGCGAGAGACCACTGACTTTCTCCGAATTCCTCTCGACGCTCTGGCGAAAGCGGCTGATCATCGTGGTCAGCGTCGTCGTCGCCGTCGCGGCCGCGTTCGCGTACTCGAAGCTGCACACCCCGACGTACCAGTCGACGGCCCTGATCCAGATCAACTCCACGACGAGCCCGACCGGCCAGTCGTCGACCCCGGTGACACTTCCCGACCCGGTGCAGGCACTGAGCAGCACCGCGGTGGAACTGCAGGCGGCCAAGATCCTTGACGATCCCAATGTCAGTGCGGTCGCCTCGGAGGTCACCGGGACGGTGGACCCCACCACCGGCGCACTCAGCATCACCGCGTCCGGTTCCACCCCCAAGAAGGCGCAGGCGGTGGCCAGGGCCTATTCACAGGCCTACATCAACGAGACCCAGACCATCGTGGACAACCAGAGCGCCAAGATCTCGACCGTCCTCTCCGGGTTGGACGCCAAGCTCGCCGGTCTCGAGACACAGGCACCGAGCGGGGTGACCAGTGCCCAGATCAGCGCCCTCGAGCAAACGGTCAGCGCCTTGCAGACGGAGCAGGAGAACATCACGCTGGGCGAGCCGTATGCGTCCATCCAGGTTGCCGCCGGGTACCCGACGTCCCCGGCCGGGTTGAGCAAGGCCAAGCTGGGTGCCATCGGATTGCTCGCCGGCCTCCTGGTGGGCTGTGGGATCGCCCTGGCCAGGGACCAGTTCGACACCCGCCTCCGGACAACCCCGGACATCGCCTCGGTCACCGAGGCGCCCATCCTGGCCGAGCTCCCCGAGGACAACGAGGTGCGTTCGGGCAAGGTGGCCATCGCCATGTTGCAGGCGCCCCAGTCCCTGATGGCTGAATCGGTCCGCGAGCTGCGGACCAGCCTGAGAGTCATCCTCGACGACACACCCTTCCCCGTTCTCATCGTGACCAGCCCGGAGCCGGGCGACGGCAAGACGTTCGTCACGGCCAATCTGGCCGCCGCCTGGGCCATGAGCGGGAGCAAGGTGATCGTGGTCTCGGCCGACTTCCGGCGGCCGAGGCTGGAGGAGATCTTCGGGCTCGAGGTCGCCGGCCAACCCGGGTTCTCCAATCTCATCAGAGCCAACTGGAAGAACTCCGACCCCGCCCTCGTCCCGGGCGGGCTCCGGGCCGAGGCCCTGGCCCCGACACCGCCAGGCGACCGGCGGCTGCTCGGCGCCGAACGGCCCGCTCCCCCACGGTCCAGGCGGGAGTTCTCCCCGGTCACCGACCAGCCTTCGATATCGTCGTTGCTGGTGGAGAGCGGCATCTGGGGCCTCCAGGTCCTCCCGGCCGGCACCCAGCTCGAGAATCCGAGCGAGCTGTTCGGGAGCCCGGGCATGCAACCCGTCCTCGACCAGATCCAGCTGCTGGCCGACGTCGTCCTGCTGGACACACCGCCGGTGCTGGCCGTGCCCGACACCGCCATCCTCGGGAGCATGGCCCGGGGGGCGGTCATCGTGGCCTCAGAGGGACGGACCGACCGCAGCGACCTCGAGCGTACGGTGCGGCGCCTCGAGAACACCCACTGCCGGGTGCTCGGAATAGCCATCAACCGGGTCAAGCGGGCCTCGACCGACTCGTACCAGTCCTACGCCTACAAGCAATGACACCTCCCGAGCCGGCCCGGGCCAACCGGTCGGTCGCCGAGCTGCCGGTCGTCCGGGCCTGCATGCATCCCGATCAGCGGGCACGTTGATGGCGGGGGGCCTCGATGTGGTGGTGGTGGCGTTCGGGGCACCCGAGCTGCTGGACGATTGCCTGACTCGGATGGAGGGCCGCCTCCCCGTGGTCGTCGTGGACAATTCGTCCGACCGCTCGGTCCGGGCGGTGGCGGAGGCCCACGGCGCGACCTACATCGATGCGGGACGCAACCTCGGATTCGCAGCCGGCGTGAACCTCGGCCTCGCGCATCGGGCCCTCGAGGGTCCGACCGCCTGCGACGTGCTGCTGTTGAATCCCGATGCATCGATCACGCCCGGCGACATCTCGCGCTTGCACGACCACCTGCGCGCCGACCCCGGTCTGGCCTGCGTGGCCCCGGCACAGGTCGACCCGGTGACCGGTGAGGTGGCGCGGGTCGGTTGGCCGTTCCCCACGCCGGCCCGGGCATGGCTGGAGGCACTGGGGCTGGGCCGCCTGGGCGGGCGCACCGACTTCCTCATCGGTTCGGTCTTGCTGCTACGAGGTGCGGCGTTGGGCGATGTCGGGCCCTTCGACGAGCGTTTCTTCCTGTACGCCGAAGAGACCGACTGGCAGCGGCGGGCCGCTGAGCTCGGATGGAGCGTGGGACTGTGCGCCGATGCGGTGGCCACCCACGTCGGGGCGGGAACCGGCGGGGAACAGTCGCAACGCGACACCCACTTCCACGCGTCGAACGAGCGCTACGTGCGGAAGCACCACGGCCGGACCGGCTGGTTCGTCTTCCGCTCGGGGGTCATGACCGGTGCGCTGGTGCGGGCGCTCATCCTGCCCGGCGATCGGGGGCGCCGGGCCGCCACCAGATTCCACCTCTACCTGACCGGACCGTCGCGGGCGGAGGCAGCCCTGTCCGCCGCACCGGTGTACTGAACCCGGACGGCGGACGCCGTCAGGAGAACAGGATCCGCTCCACCTGGCCCATGACGTGGTTGCGGCGATAGGGAGCGACCGAAGAGGCGGCCTCCTGGCCCCAGGCCTCCAGATCCACGAGCCCGGCCGTGGTCAACAACCCGGCGAGCTCCTCGACGTCGTAGGGGTCCTCGAGGATCAGCCCTGTCCGCCCGTGACGGACCGCCACCGATGCGCCAGCCAGGCGGCTCGTGATCACCGGCACGCCGCTGGCCAGGGCTTCCACGATCACCAGTCCGAACGGCTCGTACTGTGTGGGCAGCACCATGAGGTCGGCTGCGGCCAGGTACCACCCGACGTCTCCGGTGGGTCCGTGGTAGCGGACCCGGTGGTCGAGACCGAGTCGGCGGATGGTCGCCTGGTAGGGACCGAGCCCGGCCTTGCCCACCACGTGCAGGGTCATCCGAGGGTCGCCGGTGCGGGCCATCGCCTCGAGGGTCTGGCCCAACCCCTTGCGGTGGAGCTCGTTGGCGATGAACACCATGGCCAGGTCGTCGTGGGCGATCCCGAGGTCACGGCGGGCGTCGGTACGGTCCCTCGTCCGTCGCTCCGCGTTGAACCGCTCGGGATCGAAGGGATTGGGGACGACGGTCGCCACTGCGGGATCGACCTGATAGAGGCGGGCCAGGTCGTCGACCTCACGTTCCGACGTGCACAGGATGTGTCGCGGGTGCCCATGGCGGAAGTACTGCGATTCCATGGCCAACAGCATGCGGTGGCGGGGCATGGCCAAACGAACCTGGGCCGGAAGCCGGACCCTGCCCATCTGGATGGTCCGGGCCGCCTCCAGCCACGCCCTGTGCACGCTCGGTACCCACAGGACGTCTCCGGGGGGTACCACCGACCCCATGCTCACCGTGAGCTGTGGACGGAGCGAAGCCAGCACGGTCCGGGTGCGGGCCCGCCGCGCCCACATACCGGCGGGTCCGGGGTCCGGTCGACCCTCGACGGGCACCATGCGGACTCCCCGGGGCAAGCCCTCGGGGGCGCTCGTGCCCACGAAGACGGTGTCGTGCCGCGGACCCAGATAGTCGAGGAGGTCCCAGCAGACGCGTTCGATCCCTCCGCTGCGATGGACCTGCGGGAACACGACGGCGACCTCAGGGCCGTTCACGGGGCCGGTCGCATGACGGACACCCGCCCAGCTGTGGCCGTCGTCGTTCGCCGGTGCGTGGGAGGCTCGACCACTCAGGCATGATAGGAGAGGCACCCGGGATTCCGTGACATGGGCCCCACCCGTCCGTGATCCCCGCCACTGCCGCACCCCAGAGCCTCGGCGGGCCCGGCTACGGGCCCCCTTCAGGTTGACGAGAGGAACCCGATGGACGTCGAGAGCAGCGGGAACCGACAGCCTGATCCCGGGTCGGGCCCGGGCCCCCGGACCGTGCCGGCCGATCTCTTCTCGGTGGTCCAGGTCGTGCGCAGCGATGCGTTCGCGGGAGTGGAACGGTACATGTGCCAGGTGGCCAACGGGCTCGCCTCCCGCGGGCACCGTCTGACGGTCATCGGCGGCGACCCCGGCCGGATGCGTTCGGAGCTGAGCGACCAGGTCGACCACCGGGAGGCCGCGACCGTCATCCAGGCCGCCCGCGCCCTCGCCGGCCAGCGCCACGCCGATGTGGTCCATGTCCACATGACGGCTGCGGAGGGAGCGGCGTGGTTGGCGCGGCCCTTCCAGCGCGCACCGATCGTCGCCACGCGCCACTTTCCCGGGGAGCGGGGCCGCGGCAGGGTGGCGCGGTCGCTGGCCCACCTCGCGGCCCGTTCCATCGCCCGCGACATCGCCATCAGCCGGTTCGTCGCCGACCGCGTCAGCGGGCCGACGGTGCTCCTCCGCAATGCGGTGCCCGACCAGGCCCAGGCAGACCTGGAGCTGCCGACGGTGCTGATGCTGCAGCGGTTGACCGAGGAGAAGAGTCCCGAGCTCGGTCTCAGGATCTGGGCCGAAAGCGGGCTCGGCACCGCCGGCTGGCGCCTGGTCGTCGCCGGCACCGGTGACCGGCAACGGGCCATGAGGGAGCTGACCGACGAGCTCGGGCTGGACGACAGCGTCGAGTTCGTGGGTCAGAGGTCCGACACCGACCGGCTCCTCGACCAGTCGTCGGTCGTCCTGGCCACGGCTCCCGAGGAGCCGTTCGGGCTCTCGGTGGTCGAAGCGATGGCCCACGGCGTTCCCGTCGTGGCCGCCGAGGGGGGCGGACACGTGGAGACGATGGGCCACGACGGCATGCTCTTCCCGCCCGGCGACGCCCGCGCCGCCTCTGGTGCGCTCGTCCAGCTCGCTGCCGACCGGGACCTACGACGGCGGGTCGGGGAGCGCCTCCGTGAACGGCAACGGCGGATGTTCTCGCTCGGCCAGCACCTCGAGGGCCTCGAGCGCCTCTACGGCGAGGTCATCGAGGAGCACCGTCGGCGCTGAAGGGACGCCGTCAGGTGTGGGTGTCGCTCGACGGCTCGGACCGACCCGACGTGACCGCACGGTAGAGGGCCATCTGGGCCTCGGCGATGCTCTTCCACGCCACCCGGCCGAACTGCTCGATCCAGCTGGCCAGTGGTACCGACGGCACGGCCACCACGTCGACCTGCGGATAGACCTCGGGTATCCGTTCCTCGTCGACGTGGCCGTGGAACCTGACGCGATCCCCTATGCCGAGCGCACCGGCCATGGCCTTCAATGCTTGGGATTCCGGCCCCGCACCGAAGATCTCGGCACTGAACCGGTCGTCGAGCGCCACCGCACCGAGGAGGACGTCGACGCCCTTGTGGCGAATGAGGCGGCCGACGAATCCGATGGACAGGGACGCGGTCGGAGGCTCGCGATGCGGAGCCCGGAAGCGCTCGACGTCGACTCCGAGGGGCAGGAGCGCCCACTCGCCCCCGAGTCCTTTCCGCCTGAGGATCCGGCCCGCTTCCGAGTTGCACGAGTAGGCCCCGGAGGCTCGGCGCAAGGCGGCGCGTTCCAACCAACGGAAGGGCGGAGGGTACCGCTTCTCGATGTTCTGGGCCGAGGAGAAGATGAAGGGTACGCCTGGGGCCCGCAGCCAGCGCAGGAACAGGACCTCGGCCACCGCCAGCCCGAACGGCTCCTCGTGGAGATCGATCAGGTCCCAGTGACCGGATCCGAGCAGCCGCCACAACGGACGGGGGTCGTACAGGAAGAGATTCGGATGCCGGCCCACCGTCCGCACCGGCTCGACGAAGAGATCCCCGTCACGGGAGAACTCCACCATCGAACCGCCCTCTTCCCACCGTGCCGCCGCCACCAGCGTCAGGTCGGCCCCGAGGAGCCGTAGCTGGCGCTCGCGCTCCCGCCAGGCGGTGACCACGCCGCTCTTGGACACCCGGAGCACACGGAGCACCCGGAGCCCCCCGGTGTCACCGCGCTCATCATCGGTGCGAACGCGCCTCCGGGACCGACTCACCGGTGGCATGGTAGTGCGGAAGCCTCCGGCGGCCCGTCGCCCTTCCGGTGCCGTCGCCCCACCGTGAGAATTGTGGGTCCCTGGGCCGCCTTTCACTAAAGAAATCCGTCGTCGGGTCGATGGGAAATTGTGATGAGGGCATCGGATCGCCGGCCCGTGTTGCCCCATCGGAGAAGGACTGGCCGGGCCCTGGTCGGGGTGATCGTCCTCGTGGCCGTCCTCGGAGGATCCCTCGGCGCCGCCCATGCCGGCTCCCCCACCCCGCAGATCGGCGGCAGCGTGGCCGGCCCCACCGCGGCCGAGATCAGTCCCATCTGCGACGCACCCGACCCGACCGCGATCTTGGGTCCCTCCTCGAGCGTGCCATCCGATCCGACCAGCGCGCTGGTGAGCCCGCCGGGTGGGGTGGTCAACTTCACCGCCACCTCGACCGACCTCTATGTGGACACCGGAAGCCAGCTGGTCACGTACACGCTGTCCGGCAGCGAGGTCCGCTCGTTCAACCTGCCGTCGGTCATCGTCGATCGGCAAGGGAACGAAGTCTCCCAACCCGTCATCGACCCGTCGGGGAACATCTACGTGGCCAGCTATTACGACCAGGTCCTGGACAAATTCTCGCCCACCGGCCAGCTCCTGTGGTCCGTCGACCCCGGAAACGGGAACCCGACCGGGGTCTTCTCCGTCGGCGTGGGTTCGAACTTCGCGTTGGCCGTCAGCGTCGTGCAGGACACATCGGCCAGTGATCTGATCAACCTCTCGACGGGAGCGGTGAGCGGATCCTTCCCACTGTTCGACGACTTCGACTACGTGACCCAGGAGTCGGACGGCAACCTGCTCGTCTCGGGCAACGGCTACGTCGAGACGCTCGATCCGACCGGCACCGTGCTGTCCTCCTTCGGGTCGAGCAAGGTCGAGGGGGCCGGGGTCCACACCGGTTCGGGGGCGCAGTTCTACTACCCGGCGCAGGCCGTGCAGGGACCGGACGGGACCATCTACACGGCCGACCCGCTCAACACCATCGAGGCCACCAACCCGAAGGGGTACCTCGAGGGCAGCACCACGCTCAGCCCGGGCGACAGCACCGGCGACAACCTGTCCATGGGAGGCCACAACTTCTATCTGGTCGGCTCCACCTTCTTCTTCCAGGGAGGGCCGCCCTTCAACAGCGGGGCCGACAACATCTCCACCATCTCCATGGCCACCATGACCGCCTATCTCGACGCCGCCCACGTACCGACCGACTCCCTGGGGTGGGGAGCCGGCCTGTCATCCTCGGCTGCGGCCAACTATTTCGCCCCGGGGACCACGCCCGATGTGTACGCCTCCTTCGATCCGTGGTGGCTCTCGGAGGCCTCCCACCTCGAGCTGTCCTACTCCGTGGAGAACACTGCGTCGCTCGACGCCGAGACCGTGCCCGCCCCCTCCACCGTCCCACTCCCTGCCTCCGCCAGTGGGCTGGCCGACATCCCTCTCGCCATTCCGGGCGCCGATCGCCGGCCCGGTCCCTACCTGGTGCGGGCCTCCCTCGTCGACACCGGCACCTCGCCGTCGACCCTCCTCGGGACCACCTGTCTCCCCTACACCGTCGGGGCCGCCGGGGACCAACTCGACCTGGCCAGCCTGCCCAGCGGTATCGGCGCCGGTGGCCCGGAGGATCCGCGGGGCGTGGCCCTCAACGCCCAACTCGGGCTCGACGGATATCGGGGGGCCACCATCAACTGGAGCACCTTCCTCCCCGGCTGCTCGGCCTCGGACCCCACCGCGGCGACGTGCGGCCCTTCGGCCATGACGTTCGCCGATGCCACCACCGACGCCTTCAAGGCGGCCTACCTGGCCCAGCAGGATCACGTGGCCTACTGGCTCCAGGCCAGTGGCGGTTCGGGGGGGTCCGTCCCCACGGCGTTGGTCGACAACGGGTGGTGGAAGGCCGACGTCACCGCGCTGGTCAGGTACTACTCCGCCGTGCCGTCCGGCTGCGGCCAGTGCGCGCCGGTGACCATGTGGGAACCGTGGAACGAGCCCAACAACACCGGATGGAGCACCGGGAGCCAGTACGTCACCCAGGTGCTCGAGCCCTTCGACCAGGCGGTCAAGTCGGTCCTGCCCGGCTCGGCCTCGACGGTCATCGGTGGATCGTCGCTCAACGTGTCGATCGGCTGGTGGCAGCAGCTGATCGCGGCCGGAGGTCTCAACGACCTCGACGTGGCCTCCATCCATCCCTACACGGGCAACAACGATTCGTTCGAGGAGGACGGGATCCCCGCCCAGGTCCAGCAGCTCGAGAGCATGCTCGGCAGCAAGCCCCTCTGGTTCACCGAGGTCGGGTGGTGGAGTAACGGCGACTACAACTATCTGAACCAGGCCAACGCGGTGGCCCGGGCCATGATCTGGCAGAAGGTGCTGGGTGTCCCGGTGTGGAACTACTTCTTCGACGAGGGGAACTGGGGAAACGACGGGGTGTCGTTCTCGCTCATCCAGGCGTCCGACACTGACGACTATGTGAAGCCCGCGGCGCTGGCCACCATGGCCACCTCCTCCGAGATCGCCGACCGCGCCTACCTCTCGATGCCGGCAACCGGCATACCGCAGACCTACGAGGCATCCTTCGGTGCCGCCCCCGGCGGTCACGACAAGGTGGGCGCCGTGTGGTCCGACGGACTGGACGCCACCGGCTCGGTCACCGTGACCGCTCTGGGCGGCGGCTCGATTCCGGTCACGGTGACCTCCGAGTACGGCAACGCCACCAGCGTGGCGGTCGCCTCGGGCGCCTCCTACAGCCTGCCCATCTCCGACCAGGTCACCTACATCACCTACCCGTGGGGCGACACCCTCACCGTCGGCCCCACCGAGGACTACGGCGCGAACCTGGCGCTCCTGTCTGCGGGGGCCTCGGCCACCGCCACCTCCGGCACCGCCTCGGCAGCCATCGACGGACTCCAGGTCGGTTACGACCAGGGCTGGAGCTCGGGCCCAGGGGATTCCACCCCGAGCCTGACCGTCACCCTGGCCGGCCGGCCCACCATCAATCGCATCGTGGTCGACACCCAATCGATCGGGAGCACGGCCACCGGTGTGCGCAACTACGCGCTGTCGGTCGACGAGCCGTCGCGGGGCTGGACCACCGTGGCCACCGTGGTCGGGCAGTACCGGGCTCACGAGGAGCAGTTGGCGTTCGCCCCGGTGGCCGCCACCGCGGTCAGGATCACCGTCTCCGAGGTGGACTTCGGCGGCGAGTACGGCGGTGGCATTCCACCCTGGTGGTCGCCCAACCTGGTGGGCCCCGCCTTCCTCCATGCCCTCCAGGTCTATGCCGGAACCGACCCGCCCGGCACCATCGATGGCTCCGACCTGACCCCGCTGACCTCCGGCGGGGCATCGCATCCGCTGCCGCCTCCGCCGCCGCCGCCTCCGCGGACTCCGCCGCCGCGGAAGACCGGTCCACCCAAGTCCGGTCCGCCGAAGACCACCCACCACGGCGACGGCGCGCCGCAGAGCCTCCCGACCGATGGGGGCTACTGGCTGACCACCAGCACCGGGGGCATCTACGCCTTCGGGAGCGTCTCGTTCTACGGGTCGGCGAGCGCGGCCCCACTCGACGCGCCCATCGTGGGCATGGAAGCCACCCCCGGCGGCTCCGGGTACCGCATGGTCTCCAGTGACGGCGGAGTCTTCACCTACGGGAACGCCGGCTTCTACGGCTCGACCGGCGGGCTCGCCCTCAACCGGCCCATCGTCGGAATGGGCTCGACCCCGGACGGGAACGGGTACTGGCTGGTGGCCTCGGACGGCGGCATCTTCGCCTTCGGGGACGCCGGCTTCTACGGCTCGACCGGCGGGCTCACCCTCAACCGGCCCATCGTCGGGATGGCCTCGACCCCGGCTGGTCACGGCTACTGGCTGGTGGCCTCGGACGGCGGCATCTTCGCCTTCGGGGACGCCGGCTTCTACGGATCGGCCGGCGGGCTCGATCTCACCGCACCCACCGTGGCCATCTCCTGAGGACCACGCCGAAGGACCGCTGACCGCGCCCGATCACCAGGTGATGGTGGTCGGCGCCGTGTCATCGAAGGTCCGTCCATGTGCGGTCCACTGCTCGGCGGGGATCCGCGCCGAGGGGACGACGGTCATCGAGCCGTGATGGCCCGGCATCTGGAACCGGACCACCACCGTCGCAGTGGCGCCTTCGGGAATGGTCAGCGGGGCGGCCACGTCCCAGATCGGTCCGTCCGGACCCTCGACGGCCAACGGCCCGGCCCCGGTCATCGTGATGTGCCTGGCCGCCGCGGGCAGGTTGGCCCCGACCAGCCCGAAGTACCCGCCATAGTTCACCGGGACCCCGGGAAAGGGCCCGGCGATGAACTGCGACTGGCCCGGTGGGGTCGTGTTGCTCAGGTGGGTGGTCATCGTGACGGTCGTATTCGGACCGGTGGGGGTCGTGGCCACCGCCACCTGCACCGGAACGTACTGATCGAGCTTGTTCCCACCCCGGTTGATGAGTGACACGTCGACGGAGCGTGCGGTGAGGCTCCCGCTCACCCCGCTGACCAACCACGCCGCCTGATCGACCGGATTGCTCGACCACATCATCAGGTTGCGCCCGGCCACCGCGCTGGACACAGCCTGGCCGAGGGTACGCAGGTTGGTGGACTGACTCTCCAACTGGTGGAGGACGACCTTGGTCAATGCACCCAGGGCATCCAGGCGCTGTGCGCTGCCCGAGTCGGTCAGACCGGCGTACTGGTCGTGCAGGAGGTACTGCTCGACGTTGTCGGGGCCGATCGTCTGGCCGTCGACGACGACAGGGCCGGTCGATTCCATCAATTGCTTGACCCCCGCGATATCGATGGCCATGACCCCGTTCACCGGCTGACCGGTCAATGAGGTCCACATCTTCGCCGCCAGCGGCGCAGTCACGTCGAATCGGGGTGTCAGTCCCAGATTGCGGAAGTCCAAGCCCGGTTGGAGCCATCCCCAGTTGCGCTCGAAGTCGCCGGTGGGGTTCACCGCCCCGGGGGGCAGCGTATGGTCGCCCGACGGCTCGAACGCCTGCAGGTTCACCGAACCGTCGGAGGTGTTGGCCACGCCCACGTCGAGGAAGGCACCGGAACCGGCTCGCATCTCCGCGTTGTTCGCCGCCAGGACCAGGTAGGTCTCGGGTCCTTGCAGGATGGTGGCCACCGCGGCCGACACCGCGGCCGCCTTGGTCAACCGGACCCGGGCATCGTAGAGCTGGTCCACGAATTGGTTGTGCTTCGAGGCCAGCGACGAGAACAGTGCCTGCGACGGGCCGGTGTTGATGGCCGACAGTTGGCGCTCGGCCGACAGCGACAGCGCGCCGAGCCGGCGGAGGGACGTCACTCGCTCGGGGCCGGCGCTGTGCGGTTGGTTGAGCAGATCGTGCACCTGGGAGATGAATGACGATCCCACCTGGCACACGGTGTCCGCGGCCGAGCTCAGGTCCCGCACCGCGCTGTACTGCCGACCGATGACGGGCACCACCGTGATCGGGGCGAAGAAGGGAGACGACAGATCCGACTTCGCGCTGGCGAATTCGGCCTGGGCTTGATCCAGGAGCCGCGTCGACTGCGCCGAGGTGAGTTCACCGGGAGAGAGATCGGCCTTCACCTGTTCGAGGGCTGCCAGTCCGCGCTTGTCGTGATGGTAGGCGGACAGCGTCCGCAGACCGACGATGACTCCCCAGACCACCACCACCACCGCGATGACCGCCAGTGCGATCAGCCATCTGCGTCGCCGTCGACCCCGACTATCGCTCACGGCGACCACTCGATTTCTCATGCACCGGTGATCGAGTCACGAGGCTTGGCGACGCTCAGCGGCACGGCGGACAACGGCCACCGATGGTACCGGAGTTGGGGACCGGAACTCTGTCATGGGGCGGTATGGCCCTGAAATCGCGAGCGCTACCGCTAACATCCCCTCGTGTCGTTCACGACCATCCGGATGGCAGTGGGGCGGGTGGTTCTGGTTGCCGGAGTCTTGATCCTGTTGTTCATCCCCTACCTCCTGTGGGGAACCGGATTGATGACTGCTCGCAGCCAGGCCCAGCTCCGCGCCGAGTTCATCAGAGCCGAGCGGCGCGCCGCGGCGCTGGCCTCGATCCCCCCATCGAGCCCGACGCCTGTCGCCCAGGCGGCGCCCCGCATCGCCTTCCCAGGCATCGGCAGCCCTGTGGGCACGATCACCATTCCGAAGATCGATCTGTCGATGGTCGTGGTGGAAGGAACCGGGGACGCCCAGCTCCAGACCGGCCCGGGCCACTACCCGACCACACCCCTTCCCGGCGAGGACGGTAACGCCGCCATTGCCGGTCACCGCACCACGTATCTCCACCCCTTCTACAACCTCAACGAACTGGTCCCGGGTGACCCGATCACCATCGTGACGCTGCAGGGGATCTTCCTCTTCCACGTGACGGGAAGCCTGGCCGTCTCCCCCACCGATGTGTCCGTGGTCGCCCCCACCCGGAGACCGACGTTGACGTTGACCACCTGCAATCCGCGTTACAGCGCCAGTCAGCGGCTGGTGGTTCATGCCAGGCTGGTGGCCAGCATCCTGAACCACCCCAAGCACACGACGACCGCCGCCACGGCCATCCCTGCCGCCCCCGTGCGCAATGCCTCGGCCACACCGGCACACGATTGGACCGCGGCCATCCTCTGGGGCGTTGCCGTAGGCGTCCTCACCATCGTGGTGTGGGCCTGGGAACGGCGTCTGCACCGGGCTCGACGCGTCGCCGTGGTCGTCTGCGGCCTGATCGCCTGGCTGGTGGTGGTCTTCTGCTTCTTCGAAGTCCTGGCACCGCTGCTACCGGCGAGCTACTGAACCGTTCCGCAGGCCCTCCTGGCCGGTGTCGTCCCCGACCGGCGTGATCCGAGGATCAGGCGGTGAGCGGACGGCGGCGGCGGCGCATCAGCAGGCTACCGGCCAACACGGCACCGACCCCGACCACGGCCATGCCTTCGACATCGGCACCCGTGAAGGGAAGACTGGTGGTCGGCGCTGTCGCCGGGGGTGTCACACTCGAAGCCGGCGAGCCGGTCTCAGGGAGCTGACTCGTCGCTGCCGGAGTTCCGGGGTGACTGGGAGGCGTCACCGAGGTCGAGCAGCTGGTGCCGGTCATGGAACCACAACTCGCTGTAGCCGCGCCCGCAGCAGACGGGATGGCGATCAATGACGCCACCGCCAAACCCGAGCCGATCAACAAACGTCTTGCCCACATATTGGTTGCCCTTCTTCCCGTAGGGGGTATCGGCCCCTGCGTGCCCCTCGCAGACCACGTTAACCGCTGATCACGGCTGGCTGCTGGATCCATCTTGCCGTGTCCCGTGCGCGCTTGGCAATGAGCGGCGGCACCTTCCTGACCAGGTACTACGCAGCGAAGTCAGCGAACCACAGACAGTGGTGTAAAACGGCTTCAGACCCTTGTCGGGCTGTCGCCGGCTTCAGGCCGGGACGAGCTGTCCGAACGTGCTGCACAGTCCGAACGCCTCGATGATCACGAATGCGGCCACGATCACCAGCACCACCGGGACCCGCCAGCTCTTGCCTCCTCGGACCATCGGGGACGGCATGTACCAGGGCGGAAGGAGGCCCGGCGCCTCGTCGAGGTACACGCTGAGAGGCACGGCGTCCTCGGCCAACGGGGCATCGGGGTCGGCGGAAAGCGCCAGTTCGGTGAGCTCGGCCTCGGTGATACCGGACCAATCGGAGTCTGGCGGTCTGCCACCCTGGTCGTTCATGGTCGGCTCCCTGGTCGCGGCCCGTACACCCCGTACGGCGTCGTCCTCTCCACACTACCGCCGAGGGTTCGAAAGCCGGAGTGGGCTGGCGGCACGGGCCGATTTCACCTGTCCTGACCAGGGAGTTCTGTCGAGCATCGGCTCCGGTGGGACCGGTTGGCGCCGCCGGGCCCGGCCCCCCGGTCCACGCCGTTGCCACGCCCCGATCCGTTGTCACACCCCGGTGGTGGACTTCTGTTCGTGGAACTTGACGACCTCGCCGAGGTACTCGAACGATTGAGAAAGGTGGACCCGGCGGACCTGGCCGACCAGGAGTCGATCGTTGCCATCCACCGTCACCTGGCCACGATGGATGCCGTGGCCACCCAGGCCACCGCGGCCTTCGATGCCGCCGGCGACTGGACGCCCGACGGGGCCCGGAGTGCCTCGGCCTGGGTGACCACCAAGTGCCGGGTCCGAAAGAGCGAGGCCAAACGACGGGTGCGCCGGGGTCGTGAGCTCAGGTTCCTGCCCGAGACCACCAGGGCCTGGGCAGAAGGGGACATCACCGGGGCCCATGTGGACGTCATGATCTCCCTCCGGTGCCCCGAGACCGAAGAGGCCCTCATCCGGGACGAGACCCTGTTGGTCGACCAGGCCCGGAAGCTGACCTATGCCCAGTTCACCCGGGTCGCCGCCTACTGGAAGCAGCTGGCCGATCCCGACGGGGCCGACGAGGACGCCGAGAAACACCAGGACCGCCGGGACGTCTACCTGGTCCAGAGCTTCGGCGGGAACTGGCTCGGGGCCATGAACCTCGATCCCATCAAGGGGACCATCGTCGCCGAAGAGCTCGAACGCCTGGAGCAAGAGCTGTTCGAGGCCGACCGGGCCGAAGCCAGAGAAGCCCTCGGCCGTGACCCGGGCCCGGGCGACCGCCTGTCCCGCACCTCCCGCCAGCGCCGGGCCGATGCCCTGGTGGCGATGGCCACCCGCTCGAAGAGCTGCCCGGGCAACGCCAGAAGACCGGCACCCCTGTTCACCGTCCTCGTGGGCTGGGAAACACTGTACGGGCGCATCTGCGAGCTCGAGAACGGCACCGTCGTCCCCCCGGGGTCACTGCTGCCCTGGTTGGACGGGGCCGATGTGGAGCGGGCCACCTTCGCCCCCGGTCGTCCGGTGGCCATCGGCTGCACCACCCGGCTGTTGGCCGGCACCAGCTCCCGGGTCACCGGAGCCGATCTGGAGCGGGCCACCTTCGCTCCGGGTCGCCGGGCGGAGATCAACCCCAACACCCGGCTGTTCACCGGGGCCACCCGCCGGGCCATCGAGGTGCGGGACCGGGAGTGCACCCACCCCTTCTGCGACCGCCCGGCCACGTTCTCCGAGATCGACCACATCCAGCCCTGGGCCGCAGGTGGACCCACCACCCAGGAGAACGGGCGGCTGCTGTGCCGGTTCCACAACCGCCTCCGCAACCAGCGGCCCCCGCCG
>JBEKIU010000150.1:0-11054 GCA_050011635.1 Acidimicrobiales bacterium | reverse complement strand
ATTCTGACGATGACAGGCGGACTCTGGGTTGCGAGCCAGGCACCAGCACCTCTGGGCGCAGCCGATGTCCAAGGCGAACTCTTCTCAGTCGATTGCCCGCAGGTCGACTACTGCGTGGCGGGAGGCCTCTACACCGATACCAATCAGATCATGCAACCTCTTCTGGAGACCTGGGACGCAGGCGTGTGGACGCCTGCTGAGAGTCCCGTCCCAGCGGACGCAGCGGGGTACTCGAACGCCACTATTGAGGGCGTCAGCTGTCCGGCAGAGGGTGCATGTATTGCGACCGGTTTGTTCGGAGAAGCGTACGTCCCCTCGGGCATGATCGTCACCCAGTCGGGGTCCTCTTGGAGCGCCACTGACGCCCCGCTACCAACGTCGCCGTTGGTGGATACTCTCACTGAAGCAGCGGACGTCTCAACTTCCTCAACCTCCTCGTCCTCAACCTCCTCGTTGCAGGGCGTGGGATGCAGCGCCGTCGGGATTTGTGCTTCGGCCGGCACGGTGGGGGGCAGCGGGCTCTTGGAGGTCGGCAAGTTCAACGGAATCCCGTACCTGTCGAGCGTCTCGCCGACCTCTGGTGCTCCGGGAACTGTGGTGACCCTGCGGGGTTCAGGGTTCACTTCTGCGACGCCCGTTCGTTTCGGAAACATCGCAGCAACCAAGACCACGTACGTCTCTTCGGATGTGATGAGGGCTGACGTGCCAAGCGGCATTACCTGCACGGTCGACGTTAGCTTTACGGGGAATGGCTTGACGACCCGCACCGCGCCGAGTGACCTCTTCAAGGCTTCTGGGTGCACAGCACCAGGCTCGCCGACGAAGCTCTCTGCTTTCGCCGGCGGTTCAGCGGCACGAGTCTCCTTTGTGCCGCCATCGAGTAACGGTGGGGCGAGGATCATGATCTATCAGGTGACTGCTCACGATCGATCCGAGGCGGCTCGTGGAAGCCCGACGGCCATTGGTACGACAAGTCCGATCATCGTGAGAGGGCTGACCAACGGGGACCAGTATTCATTTACGGTGACCGCCACCAACATGGTTGGGACTGGACCAGCTTCTGGATCATCCAATGTAGTGATACCGAGTCGGACTTTCGAGGTCTGGACGGCATCGCCGTTACCTTCAGCCACGTGGGGCCATCCCTACAGCGTGAAGTTGCAGACATCTGGAGCGAGCCCTGGTGCCACGATCGCATGGAAGGCCACATCGCACCTTCCTTCTGGCCTCTCCCTTGGCGCCAACGGAGACCTTTCGGGAACGCCCAAAACACATTTCTCTCCCGCTCCTCATGAGACGCTCACAATCGCCGTTTCGGTAACTGAGGCAGTAAGTGCCGCTAAGACAACCGCTACCAGAACCTTGGATATGAGTATCGCGTAGGGATGACCATCATTGGTCCGTTAATCGCCCCCGCAAAGTGCTCGTAGGCGTCCTGCGATCGAGCCATCAGAATTCGCCGACCCGGGATCTTGATGCCGCCATCGAACCTCGCCCTCCCACTGGCGCAGAAGATACGCCTTGGCGCTGGAGATTGACCAGGAATAGTGTTGCCATGTGGCTCGTCGATCATCGTTGCGTTCGCAGCTGTACCGGGCGGCTCGGGATCTCGGGAACGTCCAGGCCGCCGAGAAGGGTCCGACCTCATATGCCAAGCGGGTGGCGAGGCGGAAGGTGTACCGAACCACCAACGGGATGACTCGACACTTGCTGCGTGGATTCGGCCTGTAGTCACTGCGCCGGACGATGGCACGCTGAGTGGCCGAGCATGGCGGCAGCAGCCTGTGTAGATTTTTGATGGACATTGGCTCTAGGCGGGGAGTGATCAGCGGATAAGTGAGCCTTCTCCGTGGACTATTGCCGAGACCGGTCCGACGTGCGATACACCGATGCGTAGTACGGCTGGATCATTCCAGCGAAGGGCGACGCCAAAGCCCGTACGCAAGGTCCAGTACATACGGCATCCGATTGGAACAGCGACAACCAGGACAGGAAGGGCCTTGCGGAAGGGTTCGAAGTAGCGACACTGGCTATTCGAGTTCCAGGTCCTTGACCCTCTCCGCCCACGAGGCAAACAGGCCGCTCCTCTCCACGCCGGCAAGAATTCCATCGCGAAGGGGGACGGGCGAAGCGACGGCCACCCGAACGTGGAGGGGCGAAGGGGGCGTGAAGGGGAGCATTTTGCGACCTGCTTCGACGAAGCACTCCACGAAGCAGAGTTAATGTTCACCCTCTGAAACGGATCATTCGTCGGGTGTACCGCCAAAAGAGCGCCGGACTTATCCGTGTCGTCGGGTCAGTACCAGTGACCGGGGGATCCCGCTCGACTGGCCCAACGAGCGGCAGGGTTCGGTGGAGCAAAGACCGCACCGCCCTCACCCGACCCTCAGAGATTCATGCCCTTGGATTTCCTGGTCCGCGGGCATGGGCTGATTTCTCACCTGCTCCTCCTCCTGCCACCATGTGCCATGTGCCGGATGAATCGGGAGTCGAGCAATCGCTCGTCATCTGGCCTTTCCACTCACCAGGCTGGTTCTCCCACTTGCCGGAGTAGGACGCTCCGCAGCCGCCGTTGATAGCAGTGTCATAAACGAACTTGAGCTCGCTCCCGCTTTGCGTCCATTTCCCATACTCACCGGTGGAGTCCGTGAAGGTCCCACCCTTCGAGAATGTCATTCCAAAGCTACCGACTTCACCCTTATAGTCACCATTCGTCCAGTCGATATCGTCTGTCCAATTTCCAACAACCGACGGAGTTTCACCGGCAGCGGCAGCGCAACTTCTCGACTTCATGCCCTGGTTGGTCTGCTCAGAAGCCATCGTCGGTGAGGCTTCGGTCCCAAGCGCAGGCGTGCTGGTTAGGTCGAGGTTGTTCGTCTCCGCAGTAAATCCTTCTTCAATGCACTTTGGCGCTGACGAGCTGCTCGCTGTCAACTGTGTTTGCACCTCCAGCGTCGACTTCGTCCCGAAATTCGCCTGACCGCCACTGCCGTCACCAAAGACCCCGAACTCGGTGGTGTTCCATACCTGCGCAAGATTGAGCACGCTGTCACTTTTGGAGACTGCCGTGGCTTGGCCGGATCCGATCGACAGGGACACCCTGTCGTTGCCACCGGCGGCGGCTTGTCCGGTCAGCTTTACCTTTGCGAGGTCCGAAGCTGTGAGGCCGGTTGCTCTACTCGCAGGACTGTTGGTGTAGCAGTCGATGATGCTACCGGACTTATGTGTGTACCACCCGCCCGGGCACGTGGTGTCGTAGTGCACCAGCCAATACTGCATGAATACCTCGTTCGGATGGGTTGTATAGACGAACTGCTGCCAGCCCAGGCAGCCGGCAGGTTTGCTCGCTCCCGAGCACGCCGAGGTCGAGAAGAACTCAGAATTGAGCTGAAGGGAAAAGGTGTTCGCAACCTGCGATCCCCCATTTGCGACCTGGCCCGTCTCGGTGATCTTCGGGCTCACGTCGTCGAACGACCCTGTCGCATTGGAGATCGTGCCGGTCACCCTTGCCGAGTAATCGCGGCCATTACCGACGGCCTGAGGGCCGCCCGACCCCGTTTGCTGTCCCGGTGCCAATGGCCACTTCGGCGCGACCCCGCATCGAGTGGCCTGCCATTGCAGCGCCGGAAACGAAGCGTGGTAGCAGCCCGCCTCCGGAGTGGGGAGCTCTGCTATCGCCTGCTGCCATTGCGCCGCCGCCTGTGCCCTCGACTGGTTGGCTGCAAAAGCCGACGCGCCCCCTAGGATCGCTGCCGGCAATATGACGATCGCCGCGACCATCCGAACTGACCACCCAGACCTTTTCGAACAGTTCATCTTCCGCCCCCACCGACCATTTTTTGCTAGTCCGCTTGTTCAGGCTATCTCAGCGGGCTCGGCCATACGCCACTCGTGCCAAGTCCCGGATACGTAGGGGTCTTCTGCGGTTGGGACCGAACGCGCCAACTCCGGCGAGGAACAAGGTCTCGGCGACATTTGGGAGTTCTGCAACGGAACGATCTCCCAGCAGCGGGAGTCGGACAACATAAGGATCAAGTAGTGCCATTTGGCCCGGTGCATAACCGGTAGGGGCAGGATCCGGCCTGTTCGTGAATCCGAGTCCGACCCATTGTTGTGGGCAGCAGGCGTCGATATGACAGCTAGAAGCCGAAGAGCCGTCGTGAGCTTGCTTGACTGCACCGGACGCGCTGATACAAATGAATGCAGGAAAGTCAAGCGGTGGAAGGTGGATGCCTGCGCTGACCATGCCGAGGATTTGACCACATCGATCCGGCGCCGCCCGAGAGGTGACCGCTCAGTGAGACCAACACCTCACTCATTGAGAGGTCACCCATGATTGTCCGTTGTAACAGCCCCCCAATCCTCACTATCGTTAACGGAGCGGGGGTGGGAGTTGGCCCTGGATTGCTTACGGGCCACGTGAATCTGGGCGAGCCAGCGTGAACTGGGCCCTCTCTCGAGCAGTACCTCATCGCCTGCGTGACGACGAGGTTGCGGTGAGATCGGGGGGCGACGATGGAACGATGTGAACAGGGACTTCGTGGGGCCAGGCCGCTGTTGGTGGTTGTGGCCACCTTGGTCGTGATGGCCGGCGTCGTCCTCGGGGCTGCGTTGCCGTCACCCGCGGATGCCGCCGAAATGAAGGCGCAGCGACAAACCTATGCCCTCACGGCCAGGCGCACATCGGTTGGAGTTACGTCGATAGCCGCTGCAGGAGTCAAGCCAGCGAACGCGCAGATTAAGAATTCCCATGCTCGTTCTACCAAGCACTCCTTGGGGGCAGTCGCGACAATAGATGCACACAAAAGCGCGGCGGCCGGACAAATACGCGCGATCGACTTCGAACGGTCGTTCTCGGGTTCGAGTCTCACGTCCGAGGCAGCTGAGTCCTCCGTCACGTGGTCTGACCCCACACAGATCGACGACCAGTACGCTGGCTTCAACTCCGTCTCGTGTGCCTCGGTGTCATTCTGCGTGGCTGTCGATCAAGACGGTACCGCCTACACGTGGGACGGTGCCTCGTGGTCTCTTCCCGCACAGGCCTACGAGGGCGGCCTCAACTCGGTCTCATGTCCCTCGGCTTCGTTCTGTGTGGCGGTCTCCAATTTCGGCGGTTACGCCGTTGCCTGGGACGGTGTCTCATGGTCCGCCCCCATCGAGATCGACGACGGGTACCTCAACGACCTCACCTCGGTCTCGTGTGCTTCGGCGTCGTTCTGCGTGGCGGTCGACGAGGACGAGAACGCCGTCACCTGGGACGGTGCCTCGTGGTCCGCCCCCATCGACATCGACGACTCGACCATCAGCTCAGTCTCGTGTCCCTCGGCGTCGTTCTGCGTGGCGGTCGACGATAACGGTGACGCCGTCACTTGGGACGGTGTCTCGTGGTCCGCCCCCACGATCATCGATTCCGATGATCCCTACCTCGACTCGGTCTCGTGTCCCTCGCCGTCGTTCTGCGTGGCGGTCGACGACGGCGGAGACGCCGTCACCTGGGACGGTGTCTCGTGGTCCGCCCCCGGCCAGATCGACGATTCGGCGGACAGCTACCTCACTTCGATCTCGTGTAACTCAGCGGCGTTCTGCGTGGCGGTCGACAATGACGGTTACGCCGTCAGCTGGGATGGTTTCTCGTGGTCTGCCCCCACCCTCATCGATACCGATACCGACCCCTCCCTCGATATCTCGTGTCCATCGGCGTCGTTCTGCGCGGCGGTCGACGATGACGGTAACGTCATTGAAGGTACCGGTACCGTGAGCCTGGCGATGCCCACGGTGTCGGTGACCGACGACTCCGATGTCACGTCGATTGGCGGAAGCTTCACCTTCACCGCGACCGTCTCGGGGTCGGGTGTCACTCCAACCGGCACGGTGACCTGGTCACTCACCGGCCCCAGTACGCCGACCTGCGCTGACTCGACGCTCTCGTCGGGCACCGCCACGTGCATCGTGGGTGATGCCCAGGCCGGGACCTATACCGCGACGGCCAATTATCTTGGCGACTCGAACTACACCTCCTCCTCCGGTACCGACGACGGAGCGGAGATCGGTGTCGATGATGCAATCGTCGAGGGAGGAGGCAGCCCCGACGTTCTCCCGACAACCTGCTCGTGCGGTGCCCCGGTGGACACAGACACCGGCGAGTTCTGGCACACCTTCTCCGATCTGTCGGTTCCGGGCCGGGGCATCCCTCTCGATTTCACCCGCACCTACTCCTCGCTCGGCGCCTCCACCCTCGGACCCCTCGGCTACGGATGGACCGATTCCTATGACATGTCGTTATCCTTCGACGGCTCGGGGAATGCGACGGTCCACGAGGAAAACGGCAGCGCGGTAACCGCTCGGGTCTCCGGATCAACCTATGTGTTCCCGTCGTACGTGCTGGCCTCGCTGGTGAAGAACACCAACGGCACCTTCACCTTCACCCGCCGCGACAGGTCCCGCTACGTCTTCTCAGCGGCAGGCAAGCTGACACAAGAGATCGACCGGAACGGGTATGTGACCGCGTTCAGCTACAACAGCGCGGGCCACCTGACCTCGGTCACCGATCCGGCCGGCCGGTCGCTCACCGTCGCCTACGGGACCAACGGACTCATCTCCTCGGTCACCGATCCGGCCGGTCGCAAGGTCACCCTCACCTACAACGCCTCGAAGGATCTGATCACGGCCACCAATGTCGGTGGCAAGGCGTGGTCGTTCACCTACAACTCGAACCATCTGCTCCTCACCATGACCGACCCCCGAGGGGGCGTGACGACCAACACCTTCGACGCTTCGGGCCGGGTGGTCTCCCAGTCTGATCCCATGGGACGGGCGACCACCTATGCCTATTCGGGCGCCGCTGGATCGGGGACCGGAACAACCACGCTCACCGACCCGAGGGGCGAGGCCACGCTCTATCGGTACTCGAACAACGAGCTGATTTCGGTGATCGATGGCACTGGGACCGCCGACCAGGCGACCTGGACCTACACCTTCAGTCCCAAAGTCCTCGGGGAGACCTCGGTCAGCGATCCCAATGGCCACACCACCACCTATACCTATGACGCTTCCGGCAATGTGCTTACCAAGACCGACCCGCTCGGTCGGACCACGAGGACCACCTATAACTCATTCAACGAGCCGCTCACGGTCACCGACCCCATGGGGGTGACCACCACCAACACCTACAACGCCAGGGGTAACCTGACCTCGACCTCGACCCCGGTGGCGGCATCCACGGCCAGGACCACCTACACCTACAGCACCACTGAGCCCGGTGACATCGTCACGATGACCAACCCTGACGGGAAGAGCTGGACCTACACCTACGACAACTACGGGGACCAGGTCACCGCGACCGATCCGCTCGGGCACAAGACCACCGACGCCTACAACATCATCGGGGAACGCACGGCAATCATCACGGCGCTCGGACACAAGACGACCTACACCTACGACCCGTTTGGGGACGTCCTGGTCACCACCAACCCACTGGGAGACAAGACGACGTCCGCCTACGACGCCGACCAGAACCTCATCAAGTCGACCGACGCCAAGGGGGACGTGACCACCAACACCTACGACCTCGACAACGAGCTCCTCAGCACCACGGTCACGAATCCGGCCCTCGCGAAACTCAGCTCGCAGACCACCGCCTACGACGCCGACGGGAACGTGGCCAGCCAGACCAACGGGCTCGGGAAGATGACGACGTACACCTATGACTCCCTCAACCGGCTGGTCTCGTCGACCAACCCACTCCGGCAGACCACCACCTACACCTACGACCGGGCCGGAAATCTCACCTCGACCACCGACCCATCGAGACGTACCACCACAGATTCCTATGACGCCGACAACGAGCTGGCGTCGATCGACTACTCCGACGGCACCACCCACGGTGTCACCTATGCCTATAACGGCAACGGGCAGCGAACCTCGATGAGCGACGGCACCGGCACCACCGCCTATTCCTACGACGCCCTCCACCGTCTCACCTCCGACACCCAGGGCAACGGCGAGAAGCTCACCTACGGCTACGACCTGGCCGGCAACCTCACGAGATTGGGCTATCCCAACGGCGATGCGGTCACCCGGACCTACGACGCCGCTGGTGACGTGGCCTCGGTGACTGATTGGCTGGGCCACAAGACCACCTTCGCCTACGACGCCGACGCCAACCTGATCACCCAGACCTCCCCCAACGGCGTGAAGGGGACCTTCACCTATAACGCCGATGACCAGCTGACCCACACGTCCGACGCTCATGGCACCACCAGCCTGCTCAATCTGGCCTACACACGCGACAGCCTGGGTCAGGTAACGGCGGAGAACACCACCAGCTACGGCTACGACGGGGCCGATCGCCTCACCACCTCCACCCTTGGTTCTTCGCCGATGGTCTACAACCAGGCGAGCCAGCTCACCAAACAGGGCTCGAACGGCCTCATCTACAACGCCGGCGGCGAACTCAGCTCCGAGACCACAGGATCGGTCACCACCACGCTCGACTACGACCAGGAAGGAGACCGCACCAGCGCCACACCGAAGACAGGGACGGCGTCGGCCTACACCTATGACCAGGCCGGCAACCTGGTGGCCTTCGCCAAGGGAACAACCCACGCCACCTACGCCTACAACGGTGACGGCCAGCGCACGGCCAAGCAGGTCGGATCGACGACCACCAAGTTCGCCACCGATCTGGCTGAGGGACTTCCCCTCACTGTGCAGGCGGGAACAACGAGCTACGTCACGGGACCCGGAGGGTTGCCGCTGGAGCAGATCACCGGCACCACCGTTCTCTACTACGCCCACGACCAGCTCGGCTCCACCCGCTTGCTCACCAACGCCACGGGCGCGGCGGTGGCCCATTACACCTTCACCCCCTATGGCACACTTTCCGCCTACAGCGGGACAGCGACCACACCGTTCGGCTTCGCCGGGCAGTACGCCGATGCCGAGTCGGGGCTCATCTACATGCGGGCTCGTTACTACGATCCGAGCACGGCGCAGTTCATCAGTGTGGATCCTGCCCTGGGCATGACCGGGCAACCATATGCCTACGCAGACGACAGTCCAGTGGATTCCTATGACCCGAGCGGACTCATCGACTGGTCAACCATCCCCGGCAGTGCGTGGAACGCTGTCGTCAATTCTTCTATATCAGTGGAGAACTTCGTCTGGCAGAACCTGCCCGGGTCGGCGCAAAAGGTACTAGCCCCCTATCAGGAATCGCTCGGACAGTGCACCCAGAAGTCGATTGCCAACGCCGCCACTACAGCCACGCTCAACCATGTCGCTGATGAAGTTGGTGGCGGTTATATGGATGCCGCCCAAGGAAAGCCTGTGACAGGTCTGCTCACTGTCATTACGGACGCGTATTTCCCCGAGGCGCCCTGGTGGACAGGCCCAGCAGTCGACGCTGTGGGCGCGAAGGGAGATCAGGCGGTCACCCAAGGTATCTCAAACATCTCGGGATCTACGATTCGGTACATGTCCCCCGCCCTTCAGATGGACCACGACATGTCAACTCCAATGCCGCCGAACCCATAAGAAGAAGGCAGACCTTTTCCCCTCTCCCCCCGGTTCGGGTGGCTGTCCCTGCGCCCTTCGGCCCGTTGGCCTTAGCCCCGTTGGCCCGTTGGCCCGTGCACCCGCGCCCCGGGCCTGCCACCGGCCGACGTGCGGTCGTCCCCCTCTCCCGCGGCGCGCCTGTTTTGGGGTCGCCGTGCTGTTGCCCCGTGTGCCCAAGTGCAGTGTGCCCAAGTGCAGTGTGCCCAAGTGCAGTGTGCCGCCGTGTGCAGTGTGCCCACGGCAGTGGATGGGTGATTGGCTGCCCGTCAATCATGCCGAGATCGGTGTCAATTTGCCTGAGCTGGTTCGAACTGTGCGATGGGTGACGGAGCCCGGCTCGACAGGGCATAGGGGCCGGATGGCCGGCTCGACGTTCAGCCACTAGTCGTGTCGGGGCGCAGAAGTCGAGCTGCCTGTCTCCGCCACCCCGTTTCGAACGCCGGATTCTCTCCTGAGCATCCCTGGAGGGTTCGGCGTAGCCTCAGAAGGTCGTCCAGGCGGGACGGCATGGCGAAAGGGGATCCAAATGGCGAAGTACTACTGGACGATCACCGAAGAACCGAGTCCGAGATATCACGACAACCAGGATTGCCCTGAGGGTCTGAAGATTGAGCCGGAGAATCGGCGAGACGATGACTTCTACCCGGCTGGACGGACCCACTGCGCGGTTTGCTTATCCGGGGGACCACGTCGTTCACTGCCCGTCCGCTGATGGGGATTCAATCGGTGGCAATGGATGAGATGGGAGAAGCTGTAGCCCCACCGAGCCTCTTGGCAAAGACAGTTGCCCACATCCTGATCGGACTCCTCGTGACGGCTGTGGTCAAATCGATCTTCAGGAAGAAGGTTGCCGTAGCCATCGTGGCTGGGCTCCTAGCATTCGTGGTGCATCAGAACTTCGATGCACCGATTGCACGAAAGCTGAGTGAACTGGGCCTCTAGCCCGGACCTTCAGTAATTCTGCCGGCAACTGCGCAGGATTGACGCGGAATCGCCCTCGCGTTAGCGGAGACTGAAGATCCCTAACGTCAGCTCAGCTTCCCGAAGGGGGTCTATCGCCGGGAGCAGCGACGGGTACCGACCGATCAGGTACCTCGGGGATAGTTCGGTTCGTCCTCACCCATGGCTGGAGGCGGGAACCACCCCCGGTCGGCAGCACCACCCCCGGTCGGCAGCACCACCCCCGGGTCGGCAGCTACAGCCCCGTGACGGCCACCGGGACCGAGACTGTCTGATCAACTTGGACATGCCCCACAACGCATCACGTCTTTGCCGTGTGAAGATCTCTCGACGCGGTGCAGTACCAGTACCGATCGGCAGTGTCCGACGGTTCGAACGGGCGCTTACTGGGCTGCAAAGGACCGAATAACGAACAGGGCTGAAGGCCAATCCCTCCCGGCAAACACAATGTGCTAGACCCTCAACGGCTATCGGCGATGCAGTTTGCGCGTCAACGTCAAGGAATACGGCGTGCATACGTTGGCGGAAGGGCGGTCCAT
>JBEKIU010000149.1:0-11078 GCA_050011635.1 Acidimicrobiales bacterium | reverse complement strand
CGCGGCAGCAAGACGTTCATTGATTTCCTGGTGTGACCGTATCGGTGGGAGCAATCGTCAACGACGAGATCGAGGGCCTCATCACCGAACTCATCCCGAACGATGCCCCTCAGCCGGTCCTGATCGTTTTGCAGGGTGCCGTAGTAGAGGTGGATCGTCTCGTCCAGAGCGTGGAGCTGGATGAATTCGTCCAGAGCCCGCACCCGATAGTGGCTCAGTTCTATACCGACCAACCGCTTCGGATGAAACAACTCGTGGTACAACACCACGCTGCCGCCCTTGTAGATGCCGAGATCGAAGATGTTGTCGATTCGATCCGGTGCCTGGTCGACGAGGGACTCGATCATCGACCTCTGCTTCAGCAACATGAATCTGTCAATTTCGGAGGCTGACGTTCCGAACACGCCTGGGTCGGTGCTCAGGAAGAAGGACCCCTTCCCTACCTGCAGGTGCTCACCGTCGATCCACGTGCGTTCCCCGACGAGCTCGCTCCTCACGTGCTGAATCCTATCCCGGAACAGCAGTTTCTGATCATCTTGCCGGGAGACGGAACGGTGATCAATCGTCCTCGTCGTCTGCGCCTTCACCGCCGGGGCGTTTGTTGAGCCAATCGCTGAACTGCTTCCCGAGGTCTTGAACATTTCCGGCTGTCCGGTCGAGGAATCTCGAGAACCGATCTCGATAGTGTGCCACCGCGGCATCGAACTCAATCGACGACGGTGGTTCCTGCCCTCTCCGAGGGTAGGAACCGTCGACGATCCGGTCGTAGTCGCCGGACTGGACCCATTCGATCATCTCTCTGACCCGTCGGACGGCAATGGGGTGTGTCAGGCTGAGCTCGATCCAGAACCGTGAGTGACGGGAGAAGAGGTCGTCCTCGCCGTCATAGTCGGCCGCCTGTTTCATGAAAGCATCGAAGCTCATTCCGGGTAGCGCCCCACCGGCAATGCGCATCAGGACTCGACAGGGTTCCAGCGGATCGGCCATGACGAGCGCGGCGGCCCGGTCGGCGGAGAGTTCTGCGGCGCGGGCCCATTCGAGAAGCGCCAGGTACATCCCCCGGACGGGAAGTCCGAACAGCAGGGATTTTGGAAGTGTGCCCTCTATGAACTGTCGCATGAGCACGAGGGCAGTCGTGTAGTAGTAGTGCTCGGAAAGAACATGGCCCAGCTCGTGAGCCAGCACTGTCTGGGTTTCATTGGGCTCGTACGAGCCGACGAGCGACGACCTGACGATGACAATGGGCGTCTTGGCTCCGATGGTCATTGCGTTGACCACCGGATCGTTGGTCACATACAAGTCGGGGACAGCCGGGAGATCCAATATCGAGCCACAGCGGATGTAATCGGCCCACAGGTCAGGCATCTGCTCACTTCCGATGCGGACGGCATTTCCCATCACGATCTGTCGGAGGCGGCGTTCGTGCCCCAGATCCGTCAGCCGCTTGATGACCTTGTCGAGCAAGGGAACAGAATGAAGCGCCGAGGTGGCTGCACGGTCTGCCGGATGTTCGTACGCCTTGGCGCTGATCTCCTCGTACCGGTGTGCCAGTTCGATTGCCATCGTCGGCTCCCCTCGTCTCGTTGCCGTCGAGCTTATGCCCACTCGTCCCGACGATCCGCCGGAGGCGGTAGCCCGCCCACCCGCCCGACTCCGCCCGAGCCTCCAGGTGGCCTCGGCCGAGCATTGGCTAGAGTGCACCCGAGCAGTGTGGGCCGTGCTCGAAATGTACATCGTCGTCGGTGACCATGTAGACCTCGTGGACTGTGCAAATGAGACCAAATGGCATGAGCGGTCCTGACTTCTCGATCCTGATCCGGACCACCGGCCGCCGCTCGGAGCTGGCCACCGCCCTCGACAGTGTCGCTGCACAGACGTTGGAGGCGGAGCGGTTTGAAGTCGTGCTCATCAACGACGGGGGGCCGAGCATCGCCGAGCTCGCAGAGGATGCAAGCAGGATCTTCGACCTTCGACTGGTGGAGCTTCGTTCGCACCTGGGGAAGTCCGGGGCGATCAACTCCGGGTTCGAGCGCTCTCGCGGTCGCTATATCTGCATTCTGGATGATGACGACCTGTACTACCCATCCCACCTCGAGGTCCTGCAGGCCGCTGCAGAACGCGATCCCGAAGCCCGGATCCTCTTCACCGACACGGACGTGGCTCTGGTCGACGAACGAGGCGAACGGCACATCATCGGCAATCAGGTGTGGGAGTTCGATCCGAGCGAGCTCATGATGATGCGAAAAGCGCCCATTTCGTGTTCAATGTGCATTCGGCGTGATGCCTGGTCCGCAGTCGGGGGATTCGACGAACAGTTCACGCGAGTACTCGATGACTGGGATTTCTACATGCGGCTGTCTCAGCAATTCGCTTTCCATCGGGTCCCACAGACGACGACCCAGTACACACAACCACCCAGCAGGAAGACCTTCGAGCGTTTTCCCTCGTTCGAAGCCGGGCTGGGCCGCATCCGGCGCAAGCTGGAAGGTGCGACGTCGACCCTGAGGACAGAGGTTGGCCTGGATGCGGCGTTGGACCGACTTCGCCGCGACTACGCCATCTCTGTTCGCGAGTTTCAGATAGAAGAACTCCGCAACCAGGCAGGTTCCAGGCCCCAGACCGCTCCGCTCACGGATCCCCTCATGTCGGTGACACTGCGTGAACCCGGTCCGGTAATTGTCCACACCTTCTCCGCGACCACGTTTGCGGTCGAGATCGGCAACCGTGGTGACGAGACCTGGTGCAGCAATGGAGGCCCCTTCCCCATCCATCTGTCCTATCACTGGATGAGCGAGGACGGAGAGCCTCTTGTCTGGGAAGGAGTGCGAACCCCACTCCCCCGCGACGTCGCTTCCGGGGACAGCCTCATCGTCCGCATCTTTGTCCACAGCCCCGAAGTACCCGGGAACTACTATTGGAACCCGGCGGCGGTCCAGGAGGGGGTCCGGTGGATCCCTGATGCGTCCCACTCTCCGACACAGCTCGTCGTTCGGGTCGAGGACTGAGTCGGCCCCCTGTGCCTCAGAATCATCCTGAGGTGAGCTTCTTCAGCAGGATGCTCTCGACGGTCAGCGTCCCCGGCCCGTTCCATGCGATTCGGATGACAAGCCTCCCTGCTTTACGGATCGTGAACGGCGAGCGCAAGCTGTGGCGACCGGGCGGGAGGTTCGTGTCGTTCAGGACGAGAATACCGGCGGTCGGTGGGTGGGTCACCAGAAGGACCCTCTCCAAGGCCGCACTTCGCTCGCCATCAGCGAGTCGATAGGTGATCGTCGCCGAGTAGCGACCGGGCAGGAGATGCCAGGAGGGACCATCGACGACATAGCCATGCTCGTGAACTCCGGAGACGACGACGCTCGTTCCGTCTGGTCTTCCGTTCGAGATGGCAAACCTTGCTGCGGGAAATGTGACCGGAGCGGGCAGCAGGACCGTCGAGGACAGGGTCATGGCCAGGGTGACGAGTATGGCACCGAGCGCGACGCCGACGACCGGAAGACGGACACGCAGTGGACGGACCAGCAAGCGGACCAGCAGGTAGGCACCGGTTGCACATACCAGCACCTGGCACGAAAGGCCCCACAGGACTCGCGCATTGCCCCACGGAACAGTTCGGCCGATCGATCCGGCGATGCCGGTCACGCGTGTGGTGGGAGGAACGATGTCGCCGAGGGTGACGCCTCCGATGTACCCGAGCACCGGAGATGGGTCGAGTCCGCCCCACCATCCCGTGTAGGTAATCGGATCCCAACCGATCTTGTTGTAGAGAATGTGCTCGTCACGAAGGATGGGAATGAACTGGACCACGAAGAGCGCACCGATGACCAGGGCGGGGATGGCGACGACCCGTCCCCGCCGAAGCGTCAACTCGAGCAGGTAGAGGCCGGCGAAGGCAAGGAGGAGCGGCAGGGTCGGCCATTGGAATCTTCCGATCAGGCTTCCGCCGCCGAAACTGATCTCTTGTGTGGCATTCCCGTAGATCGTGAGCAGGATGACCCCAACCGAGGTGACGGCAGCCACCGGAAATCGGCGACGGACGGCCCAGAGGCCGGCGACGCCGAGCACCGCCACAGGCATCTGGACGAACAAGCCCTGTCGGCGGTCGAAGAGGAGCGCGATCGACCGGGCCAGAGTATCGAGGCTGGCCAGGGAGATCGGTTGCGGGTTGCCGAGGAGACTCGAGAACGAGTACAGATTGAGCGCCAGCAATCCGGCGAGACTGATCGCCGTGGCAATGACCACGCAGCCGAGTTGCCTGCGCGACAACTCCACCCGCAGTGAAACAATCACAAATGCCGCCAGAAGCGGCAGGGCCAGGAGGACGTTCTTCTGGTCGAGCCAGGGCAGAGCCACGAACAGCAGGGTTGCGGCCAGGAGCTGAGCTCCGCTGCACGTCCCGCGGACCTCGACGCCGGCAATGATCAGGATGATGTTGGCGATGACCAGGCCGCTGATGAGATCTGGGTAGACCTGGGTGGCGGCGAGGGCCACCGCCGGGGTGAGGAAGAGCCCGGCGACGGCGATGCGCCAGGGTGACCGGATCCCACTGAGCCGGCCGACGAGGTGCATCAGACCCACGGCGAGCGCGCCGAGGACAGCGATGAGAGCGAATTCGGCCACATGCGTTCCAGCCAGCATGGGGATTGCCAGCAGCACGGACAGCCCGATGGCGTGGGTGAGGAAGTAGAGACCGTGGCTGAGATGCGTCTGCCCGATCTTCGCGGCGAGATGAGGACCGGCTCGGGCCGTCCACGGAAAGATGATGTGGTGCTCGACGGCGAAGTTGTACCCGGGGTTCATGTTGAGGGTTCGAAATCGCCCGATCGAGACGGCACCCACCAGATAGTGGGCTTCGTCACCGGCGATGGTGGCGCCGTGACCGCGAATGAGCTCGAGCACCGCGATCCACTCCCCGCAAAGAACCAAGAACGTGCCGAGGAGCAGTATCCGGTAGCGGGTCACCGACCTCGGGGCTGCTTCAGAATCGCGAGGCGTCATCTCCCGGGCAGGGTGTGCCACCCGGCCCAGATGGAGAAATGGCCCACGGTGAGCTTCGGAGAGCCGAGGACGTGGTCGAAGAGTGCCGTGACCGGACCGCCTGCCGGATCGGCACGGTCGACGATGACCACGCCGATGTGATACTTGGAGAGCGCAGTCCGGGTCGCGGTCAGGACTTCTGGTGGGATGGACGATGCTGCGCCGACGTGGTGCCTGTGTTCCCTTCTCCCCTGCAGGAAGCGCTGCAACTCGGGAGGTCGCATCGGATTGGGAACGACGGTCGCTTTGCCCCTGAGGCCCGGATGGTAGCCGTAGCCGCCGGTGACGCGGAATCGGTATCCGTCTGCCACCTGCCAGAACAGCGGTTCCGTGCCCAGAGCTCCATCGGCATAGGGATAGGTGATGGCCACGGGATCTCCGGCGGGAATGGCTCTGACAATGGCTGGCGGCAGCCGAACGACCGGTTCGGTCTCGTACGGCCACCGCGGGAGCAGCGTGAAGACGACCACTGCCAGAGCGGCGCCGCTGGCGATGATGGCCATTCGTCGCCCGGCCCGGGATCCCGGTGGTGGAGGGCCGACCCCGTCATCAAGCGCTCGATCACCGCGTATGTCATCCAGACCGAATGCAATCACCGCGGCGAGACAAGCGTCCATCTCGAAGGAGATGCGACTGGGCAGGATGTTGTCGAGCAGCGGGAGGTGGGCGAGCACAAGGAACGGAAGAGGGAAATGAGTCGCCCGTCCGTCGAACGTCAGGTACGGCCCGAGGGACAGCACCGCGGCGACGATCACGAGCACCGTCGCCAGCTGCATACGGGGACTCCGACGTGACCGCCATACGAGGAGCCCGACCAGGATCAGCACCGGAATGCCGATGTAGCCACCTGCCTCCGTCGGGCTCGAGACCGCCATGACGCCCTCCCAGTGCGGCTTCAATCCGAGGGAGACCCGCTGCATCGGGCCGTGCACCACGAAGCTCAGACTGTCGTTGTGAAAGCCGTTCCGCAACGGAAATGTGGGTCCTGCGAAGTGCTGGGGCCCGGCCAACAGCATCCAGAAGGGGTATGCCAACAGGATGCCGGCCACCCCGAGGGCGAAGGCGGCGGGTACTGCCGCGACGCGTGCCATTTCGGGTGCTGCGGAAGGATGGCGGGCCACCACGCAGAGCACTCCGACAACGGTCAAGGTGGCCACCGTGGCCAGCACTTCGGGCGAAATGAGGTACTGGGCGGCAACCAGGAGCCCCAACTGAATTCCGAGACGCCGGGGTGAACCGCGACGCTGCAGAATGGAGACGACCGTCATGACGATGAAGGGGGGAAGGGGCACGAACATCAATTCCGGGTGGCCGACGCCCTGTCCCACCATGTAGGGCGAGAAACCGTAGATGAGCCCACCCAGCCCGGCAGCGGGCCACCAGACCCGCCACTTCCGCAGGACGGCGAACGCCGCTGCCGCAGAGACCGGCATGCTCACCACCATGAGCAGGTTCACGATGACCAGCGGACGCAGCACCAGGGTGAACGGGGCCGCCAGCAGGCCGAGAAGGGGGCTTGCCGTGTTCTGGGCCAGGTTCACGCCGCGGGGCGCGTACATGGCATTGCTGAAGAAGGGGTTGAGTCCGTGAGCGATTGCGTGCGGTACCCAGCCGATGAACCACACGGATTGGATGAAGTCCCCGTCGGTGCTGAAGGCCCTTCCCGAGATGCCTGGGAACAACGGCCAGTAGGCCGTGACGCCGAGTATCAGGTAGGCGGCGACCACCGCCACGGAAGTCCAGATCCGGTGGGCGCTCCGATCGGATGCCCGGAGTGGTGCGGTCACTTCAGTGATGGTCATGCGAGCCTGATTCTGAGGCGACCCCGCCGGGTGCGGACAAAGGTTGGGGCACACGCCGGCTCGATCCGATGGGAGAAAGCAACGACGAGTCGCGGATCGGTTGCACCCCCATGGGCAAACGCTAGCGTGAGCGTCCACTCCCCAGGTGGCACGTCCCTCGAGCGCTCGTCGACCGAGCCGTGCGGATGGTCCGCGTCCGGAGATGCACGCTCTTGGTACGGTGGCTGGTCGACCAGCCGGGGTGTGCTGCTTCGGAGGTCGCGCTCACAGAACGTGGATGCGTCGGCCCGCCCCAGACCTCAGTGCTCGTTATCCACCGACCAACTCCAACGAGGTGAGAAGTGCTTCGCCGTGGCCAGGAGCGATGCTGCCTTGTGCTGTTCTTGTTGCAGCCGGGCCGGGTCACCTGTCGAGACGGTCGTAATGATGTACTGGCACTGGGCGACGAGTGAACGCCCGAACATCGAATCCTTCCAATTCATTCGGGGCCAAAGATGGGCGAAGCCCTCACGGGCATTGTTGAGCCGGGTGACCACCTCATCCCGCCGTCTGGAATTCGTCGCAACCCGTTCGAGCAGTCGTAGGGCAAGATCGAGGTCGTCGACGCTGTCGTACCAGATGGTCTTGGAGGTTCGGACCTTCCCGAGGTCGTAGAGCTTCGTATCCTCTGGCAGAGGCAGGACAAACTGAAACGGTGGGTCCCAATTTTCCGTATTACGGGCGATCTGCTCAGTGGCGAAGACCCAGCCATGTGCCATCGAGGGGAGTACCGAGTACAGCCAGGTCTGCCTGTTGGTCGGCGTCGGCTCGGTGCCCAGCCGTTCCCTGGCCGCCGACACAATTCCGAAGTAGAACGCCGACTCTCGTGAACCCTTCTGCTGCGCCTGAGCGGCCGACCACGCCCTGCGCTCGATGCCCTTCAAGTATCCCTTGACCTTGCGGTTCGTGGAAAGACCCATGACGGGGCAACGCTAATGGACTCCAGATCCGAGCGAAAAGGAGCAGGTGGGCCGGGTCTGGGGGCCAGGTGAAACCGGCGGACCGATCGATCCTGCTTGACCCCCCGGCGTCCCGGCCGACAGGTGTGACCCGAAGCCCCCTACCCATTCGCAGAACCACCGCTGGACCTACCGGCTCATCCAGACGACGCAAGGTCGGTGGTTGAGCCGCGGCTATTGCGGCCTCTCCTCCCGCGCCGCACGCTCTCTATGATCACCCCGATGGCGAGGGCGATGGCTGTGACCAGTGCCAGCACGATCCCAACGCTGAATGTATCGGGCCAGTACTTCAATTCGATGGTGTGCCGACCGGAAGGGATCCTCGCCTGGAGCATCACGCCTCCATACGTGGTCAGCGACAGTGGACGGCCGTCGATGGTGCCATGCCATCCCGGCAGGTCGGTGAGTCGCAGCCGAAGGACTTGAGGAGTGGTGGCATGGGTCACGACGTTCCACGATGCGGGATTCGGATGGGTGACCGGGACGGGCGTGGCCTTGGCGTTCATTGCCGGCAGATGCCCGTCCGGCGACAATCGAGTGAGCGTGGCGGCCGCCGCGTCAGGGATCCGATAGAGGTTCTCGTTCCCTATGCGTTTGTCGAACACAGCACCCCGCGGCCCAGGTGACCCCAGGTGCTCCAGGACGAATCCGATACCGAACCTCCGGGCCTCGCTGGCAGTAGCCACCTTCGGGCAGAACACGTTGCTCCAGGAGTGGGCCACCGAACTTCGCCCGGATCCGGGTATCCGCTTCCGAGTGACAGCGTCCCACGCCTTTATGTAGCTATACGGAACCGTCGGGTCATAATCCGCAAATTCCTGGATTTGAAAAGCGACATTGACGTTGAGGACGATCCCAAGCTTCTGGGTATGAGTACACGACGTCCCGAGGCCCACGGCTGAAGACCCGACTGCGTGGTGAAGCGCGAGGTCGTCTGGGGTTGGCTTCAGTGGCGACGGGCTCGACGAGAATGTTGGCATGCCGGCGGTCACGAGAAAGACGGTTTCGCAGACCAGCAACACCGCAGCCGCGTAGCGCCCGATAGCTGGCCATGAGCCATCTCCCCCGTTCCGAGATCGGTGGGATCTCCGGCCCAGCGCGACAAGCACTCCGATCACGGCGAGCCCAAGCGCCGTTTCGATGGCCGGCCAAATGAAGCTTATGTTTCGTGTCACAGCCTCGGCGTGTGGGAGATGACCCCTACTGAAGACCCACAGTGCCAACAACACGAGTCCCACGCCGGCGAATCCCGCGCCTGCCCAGTATTGGACCGCTCGTTGTTTAGCCGAGGACACGAGGACATCAGTCCCAACACCGGCGAGGACAGCGATTGCAAGCGCCAACGGTCCCAATGCGTCGTAGAGCCGGACACTTCCGACCTCGGGAATGTGATCGACGACGGAGGCCAGCGGAGCGACGAAGACGAGCCCCGCCATAGCGACGGAGACCACGGCGAATGCGAGCACCATCGGTTGACGCCAGCGGATCGCGACTGCCACCAGCGCCAGTACAACAGCGATGACCCCGATATATGTCACAGTCGATCCATCCGTGTGCGGTCCGAAATACGGCGTGCCGCTCCCCTTCAGCCCATCGAAACCGTCAAAGAACACGTTCTTCACGAAGTGCGACCCGACCGTCTGGGTCGCGACCCCGATCTTCCCGTTTCGACTCGAGCCGGCGACAACCTGGAGACCAGGCAGGGTGAGCGGTAGAGAAAGCCCGACTCCAGCAACTGTCGCCACGATGAGGTCTCCAACGGGTCGGCCGATCGGCCCCCACCTACCCGGCTGGAACAGACGAACTCCAACAAGGACTGCAAGGAATACACCGAGTGCCACTCCGAGGAGGATCACACCTTCGGGGTAACCCGAGTACACCATCAAGGCGATCACCACGGCGAACAAGGCAATGTCGCGCCAGCGTCGGCGCCCACGGCCGACGAGTATCGCGACAGCGAACAACCAACCTGCCCAGGACATCACCGACCCGAGCGACCAACCCAGCGTCGCCATGAACCGGCCACTGAGCTCATACGCCGTGGCGGCCATGACGCAACCCAGCAGGCTGAGGCCCAGCATCCGAGCCAGCACGTACACCCCGGTGCCGGCGATGACCAGTGTGAGAAGTACGCCGGCGGTATAGGCATAGTTGAGTGGGACGAGGTAACCGATCAGGGCCGGAAGGCCGAAGGGCGCTGATTCCCAGTTGAATGCCAAAGGCATCCCCAGGAGGCTGTAGGGATTCCACAAGGGCAGGAGACCGTGGTGAACCTGGGTCCAGGCCAACGTCGTCCACGGAACGAACAACGTCAGCTGGTCGCTGGTTGGGGTGTGGGCCAGGCTTCGATTGGTCTGGCTGAATCCGGTCGACAGATTCTCAATAGGTCCGAGTGACCATCCGTGAGCCAGAGCCGGGATCATCACGGCAACTGCGGCGGCAAGAACCCAGCCAATCCCAATGATGTCGGGAAACCACCGGCGCAGCCAGCCAGGACGGGGATCGACAGCCTCACCGGCTCTGAGCTCTGCTTCGAGCTCTTGTGTCTCCGTCACGCTGGATCCCCCCCCTAACACGAAGTTGGATCCTACACGGGCCCCTGCTCCCATTTGCCTCATCTAGCTGTCGTCAGCGTCACCCGACAGGGTCAGACTCCTTGCCGACGATAGCGACGGGGATGTCACTCACATCTGTCCGCCCAGGCGGATCGGAGCGCTCGTCGTCGCGCCGGCGTGGAGCGAATTCAGATTCTCCGACGTCTCGCGACCCGCCTCCGACGGGAACTGTGGGGGTGCCGAACGCTCGTTGCGTGGCCACAACCACGAATTGCAGCCCTCCGATCACGTAGAGGTTCCGTACGATGAAGAGGACGATGGGCGCCATTGTCGTGACCGGAGCGGCAATCAGTATTTTGTTCTCCAGATTGGCGCACGTCGACAGGGCGAGCACAATGGAGGAGATGGCCAGAAGCCGATCGCGTCGCCACTCCACAATGGCAAGAAATGGAGCCAGTCCGATGAAGGCCCAATAGTGGAGCCAACTCACCGGACTCCCCAATACCGTGATGACTGACAGCAGGAGGAAAGCTGCCAGCTCGCGCCTTTGTTTGACGAGTCGGGTTGTCGTGACGATTCCACCGCCAAGCACCAGAAGTGCGACAAGGATCCAGGGGAAAATGTGGAACCAAAGGAAGGGCGGGCGACCGAGCATCCCTCGAAGTGACTGATCGGCGAGTGTACCGACC
>JBEKIU010000148.1:0-18221 GCA_050011635.1 Acidimicrobiales bacterium | reverse complement strand
TCCGAGGAGCCTGAGGACGGCTGGTCGGGTGCGGTCATCTGCAGCAGCGATGATCCCATCGGGGCATTCCTTCTCTGCCGGCATCTGCGAAAGCGCGAAGTCCCCCTCGCCCCGGTGATCGTGGTCGTCCCTGTCGACCAACTGGGCGAGCTCGAGCTGCGCGAGGACCTGTTCGACGATCTGTGCCTCGAGCCCATCAACGCCGACGAGCTCAGTGCCCGCCTGGCCCACCTGTTCTGGCGCACCGGCCGGGGCCTGCGTCCCGATCTCCTCGAGCACGGCCCGCTGGTCCTCAACCTGGAGACCTACCAGGCCGCGGTGGCCGGCAAGGTGCTCGACCTCACCTACATGGAATACGAGCTCCTGCGGTTTTTGGCGGCGCGACCGGGCAAGGTCTTCACCCGCGAGACGCTGCTCAGCCGGGTCTGGGGCTACGAGTACTACGGCGGGGCCCGGACGGTGGACGTCCACGTTCGCCGGTTGCGGGCCAAGCTGGGCGAGGAGCACGCCCACCTGATCCAGACGGTTCGCTCGGTCGGCTACCGGTTCGGCCAGACCGCCTGGACCCCCTGACCAGTCACCCCGTGGGCGAGGGCGCGTAGGCCCAGACCTCGACCTCGACAGCAGCTCCCGCCGGGAGGGCGACGACGGCCACCATCGACCGGGCCGGGCGGTGGTGACCGAAGAAGGCCACGTAGGCCTCGTTGACGACCGGAAACTGCTCGGCGTCGGTCACGAACACGGTCGTCTTGACCACCTGCTCGAGCGTGGCCCCGTTGTCAAGGAGCAGCTGCTCGGCGTTCGACAGGGCCTGGGTCATCTGTGCCCGGGCGCCGCCGTCGACCAGCACCGCCGGTGATTGGTGCAGGCCGAGCTGGCCCGAGCAGATCAACCACGGTCCAGCCCGGACGATCGGTGTGTAGGGACCGATTGGTGCGCTCATCGCATGCTCCTGACGGTTGAGGGTTCGGACGCCGATCTTGGCCGGTGCCGATCTTTGGCCGGTGCCGATCTTGGCCGGTGCCGATCTTGGTGCCTGTCTTCTGGACGCCCGTTTTTCAAATTTGGCCAAATTATCGTCTACAGCCGATAATTGAGCTCCTTCATTATCGCCTACAGCCGATAATTAGGCCATATCTGCCGGAGAGATGTACGACCCGACACCGGCCAACTCCCGAGCCCGGGCGAGTCCTCCGATCCGATGATGTGGCGCCCTACCGCGGCCCGCCGGTCGGGCGCTGGGTCGGCCACAGGGGCGGGAGGCCGTCGGCCAACCAGCGGGCGGCGGCCACCGCGGCGAACACCGCATCGGAGCCGTTCACCGCCGGACCATCGCCCTCCGATCGCACGGTCACGGTCACCGAGGGCATGTCGCGGGCCGCCAGGATCCCGAACGACCGCATGGTCAGGTCATGGACCGTCCCGGCGGCGTCCACGGCGATGCCTTCGGTCCCCACCCAGCCGAGCGCCTGGTGGGCTGCGCCGATGCAGTAGGACCGCAGCACGACCTCGTCGAGAGCCCGACCGGCGTCGACCACGACGTCGATCGAGTCGTCGGGTCGGCAACGGACGACGGCCCGGCCACCGGTCGGAGCGGTGATCTCGACCGGCACATCGTGAACCGGTCGGCTCCCGATCGTGCCCGCTACCCGGGCACACGCGGCCAGGACGGCGGCCTCGGCCCACACCGCGGCACGGAGGTCGGGGGAGATGGCCGGACCGTGGAGAGGGACCGCCTCGAGAACGAGTCCGGGGGCCACCACGGCCACCGCGGCGACAAGGGACTCCCAGCCCTCTCCGGAGAGCCCGTCGGGCGGGACCCCGACCCGCAGGACCCCGGACCCCCCTGTGCGCATGCCCGCGGCCACCGGAGGTCGTTTGGGGCCGAGCCGCACCACGTCCTCACGCGACCAGAGGACCCGTACCGGGCGACCGTTGCTGTCAGCCAGGCGCCGGGCGTCCGCAGCCACGGGCGAGCGGAGCTTCCCCCCGAAGGCCCCCCCGTTCCCGACGGGCGACGCAGGCTCGCCACCCGGCGCACACCACGAGGCGTCGGGCTCGACGTACGCCGGCTCCACCCAGGTGGTCCGCAGGGTCAGATCCCAGTCACCCGGCGGCAGGGCAACCGGGTGGTCCAGCGCCAGGCTGCTCCTTCGCCCCTGCACCTTTCCGGCCAGGGCCCGGGCGGCTGCGACCGAATCGGCCACGGCATAGCCGCCGGCGCCGTCGGGCACCGCGGTCAGGGCGTCGGGCGGGCAGGTATCGTCAGCGAATCCGGCCCGACCGAGCACCGTCGCGGGCCCGACCTCCTGGGGGACGCCGCCTTCGAGGGTGGCCCGGGCGGAGGCAAGCCGCAGGTCGCGCCGCTCGGGTCCCTCCGCACCCAGGGCCTGTTGGCCGTGTAACACCAGGTCAGCGGCTTCTTCAATGGTCTGCCAGCCGGTGCACCGGCACAGGTGGGCGAGCAGGGCCCGGTCGACCTGCTCCACGGACGGGGGCATCGGTCGGTCGGACGCCGCCGGGCCCGTGGTGGGGGCGGGGCCCAGGGCGGCCAGCCTCATCACGATGCCGGGCGTGCAGAAGCCGCACTGGCTGCCGCCGGTGGCCACCAGGGCGGTGACCCACCGCTCCGACTCCGGGCCGGGCAGACCCTCGAGCGTCGTGATCCGGCGCCCGTGGAGTCGCCGGACCGGGGTGACGCACGCCACCCGGGGGGAGCCGTCCACCCACACGGTGCAGCATCCGCACTGCCCCTGGGGGCTGCAGCCGTCCTTTACCGAGTGGATGCCCAGCTGGTCACGCAGGACGTCGAGAAGGGACGATCCGTCGTCGGCCACCTCGACGTCGGTGCCGTCGACACGGAGCTGGATCAGGGTCGGAGCTGGATCAGGGTTCAGCGACTCAGCTGAAGGAGGAGCCGCAGCCGCAGGTGCGAGAGGCGTTGGGATTGGTCACGTGGAACCCGGCGCCCTGGAGCCCGTCGCTGTAGTCGAGCGTCGAGCCCTTCAACAGATCGGCACTGGTGGGGTCGACCACGACCTTGACGCTCCCGAACTCGCGGATGACGTCGTCCTCGGCCGTGTCGGCATCGAAGAACATCTCGTAGCTGAAGCCCGAGCAACCACCCGGCCGCACGGCCACCCGCAGGGCCAGGCCCTCGACGTCCTCCTGGGCCAGAAGCTCGGCCACCTTGGATGCAGCGACATCAGTCAGCGTCACCGGATTCGGCTTCTTCCCGATGCTGACGGTCTGCATGGTGCCACTCATCGGCGCTCCTCCTGGATACGAAACCGGTCAACCGGGCCACGAGGACACACGAACCCGGCATCCTTTTGCCCGACAGCCATACGACTGTGTTCCCAAAGCGTACCCGCGTCGCGTCGCAGGTGGTACATCAGCGTGGGTGGCGGACCTGGCCCGACCGGTAGAATTGCCCGAGTGACCAGGCCCGACACTTCCGAGTCCGGCGCCGGGGCCGTGGAACGCTCGGTACCGACCGAAGAGAGCGTGCGCGCCGCGCTCCGCGGGGTGATCGATCCCGAGCTGGGTGCGGACATCGTCGAGCTGGGCATGGTCACCTCCATCGGCATCGGAGAGGGGGGCATGGTCGAGGTCGGGGTCGCCCTCACCGTGGCCGGATGCCCACTCCGCACCCAGATCCAGAGCGACGTGGAGACCCATGTCGGCGCACTCCCCGGAGTGGAGGCCGTCACAGTCAGGACCGGGGTCATGGATGCCGACCAACGCAAGAAGGTCATGGAAAAGGCCCGCCTGGCCGCCCGCGACCCGGCGCCGGACACCGACATCCCCGACACGGCCAGGATCATCGCCATCGCGTCGGGCAAGGGCGGGGTGGGCAAGAGCTCGGTCACGGTCAACCTGGCCGTCGCGCTGGCCCGACGCGGCCTGACCGTCGGGGTCCTCGACGCCGACATCTGGGGGTTTTCGGTCCCCCGCCTGCTCGGGATGCAGGGCGAGGTCGAGGCCAGGGACAAGAAGATGATCCCTCTCGAGCGCCGGATCGGCGACGGGGTCCTCCGGGTCCTGTCCATGGGCTTCCTGGCCGACGAAGACAGCGCCATCATGTGGCGCGGGCTGATCCTCAACCGTGCCGTCCAGCAGTTCCTCGAGGACGTCCACTGGGGCGACCTCGACTACCTGCTGATCGACATGCCCCCCGGAACGGGGGACATCCAGATGGGCCTGGCCCGCATGCTGCCCCGCACCGAGGTGGTGGTGGTCACCACTCCCCCGGTGGCCGCGCAGAAGGTGGCGGCCCGGACGGCCGACATGGCCCGGAAGGGGTACCTCCGGGTGGCGGGGGTCATCGAGAACATGAGCGACTTCACCTGCGAGCACGGCACCTCCTACGCCCTGTTCGGGTCGGGTGGCGGCGATCGCCTGGCCGCCGACGTCGGCGTCCCCCTTATCGGCCGGATACCGCTGCACCCGTCAGTGGCCGCCGGCGGCGATGCCGGTGCCCCGGTGGCCCTGGACGTCGGTCAGCCCCTGGCCGAGGTATTCGACCGCATTGCCGATTCCGTCATCACCACGATCGCCCCGGTAGTGTCCATGGAGGGATGCAGCGTGCGTCTGCTCGAGCGGGTGGAGGCAGCGGTGCGAGAGGGGTCCGACGACCACCGGGCGTCCCCCACGCTGGAGGCCACACCCGGGTAACGACACCGGGGTGACGACACCGGGGTGATCTGCCGGGCAAGGCGGAGTGGGACTCAGGCCGTGCCCGCCTTCGGTTCCCAGATGGCCCGGGCCGCGTCGGCCAGGCCGGGATCGATCTCGGGCCCCGAGGCCAGCCGGTCGGCCAGCGCCTCCTCATAGCCGAGGTCGCCCGGCCTCAGGATGAGCACGTGGCCGTCCTCGATGAGGACGATGGGGAGCACAGTGGGCACCTCGGTGACCTGGCTGGCCCACTCCATCACCTCGCCCGTGGTCCGGTACGCCTCGAGGTCGCGCAAGTTGGCGATGGTCGGAGGCAGCAGCTCGATGTCACCGGCCAACTGCCGGGCCAGCGCTTCCCCCGGGCGGATCCAGATGTTGGCGATGGTCTCCCCGTCGTCGTGGCTGGCAATCTGGCCCGGCGGCGCCGCGGCGATGAAGAACCGGGTGTCGTAACGCCGCGGGGCCAGCTCAGGGGTGATCCAATGACTGACGTAGTGCACCGCATCGACGGCCAGGACAAGGCCCTCCTGGTCGCAGACGTCGAGGAGTCCACGGCGCTGCCCGTTGACCGCGTCCCGGTGTTCGGCGAACCGCCCGGCCACATCCGGGTCGGTGGTGTCGAGCAGACTGCCCCCATCGGGACCGGCGCCGGTCGAGCGGGCCAGCAGGACGCCGGCCTCCTCGAAGCATTCCCGGAGCGCCGCCACCCAGTAGGCCAGACCCCCCGAATCGACTCCCAGGACGGCGCTGGCCTCGGTGTCGGTCCGTCCCTGGCAGAGCGCCTCGGCCCGTGGCCCCCTGTCCTCGGGATCCACCGACCCACCGGGGAACACGTACGCACCGGCCACGAACTCGGAGGCAAGGTTGCGACGGAGCATGCAGACCTCGATCGCCGGGAGCCCCCTCTCGTCGTCCGCATCACGGATCAACATCACCGTGGCGGCATCACGGAGGGTCACGCTCATCGGCTCAGGCTACCGTCCGCCCGGCCGGCCACCCCCGAACCCAGGTGCCGCCGGTCGCCGAACTCAGGTTCCGCCGGCCGCCGAGCTCGGTACGGGGGCGCCGCAGAACTCAGGTTCCGCCGGCCGCCGAGCTCGGTACCGGCGCGCCGCCCGCCAAGCGGGGCGTGAGGACGCCGGAGTCGACCAGGGAGCTGATCACCAGCTCCCTGAAGGTCGAAGGATCGGCGATGAGCCAGGCGTGGGCCCCTTCGATCACCACCCCCTCGACACCGGCTGCGTGCCGGAGCTCGTCGAACGCCGATCGGGACACCAGGCGATCGCGATCCGACCAGGCCACATTGACCGGGATACCGCGTTCGGCAACAACCCGCACCTCGCGGACGAGGTCGGCCCTCCGGATGAATTCGCCGGTCCGGAACATGCCCAGGGGATTCCCCAACAGGTTGGGGATGAAGTCCTCCAGCAGGGTCGGGAGCACCCGGACCAGGTGTGGCGAGTGCAAGAGGTCGGTCCCGAAATGGCGACCCCAGTCCCAGACCGGCCGCTGCATCGTGGTCCGGACCTCGTTGGGGAACAACGCCCAGGTCGGGCTCCCGATGGCGTTGACCAGTAACAGGGCCGATGCCCGGCCGGGTTGGGCGTAGACGAAGGCGGTGGCGACGCCTCCCCCGAACGAGTGGCCGGCCACCAGGGCCACCTCACGCTCGTCCACCGAGTCCAGGAAGTGGCCGACCCACCGGGCATAGCCGGCAAAGGTGCGCCGCTCGGGGTCCAGCTCGCGGGTCCCGCCGAACCCGGGCAGGCACGGGGCGTACACCCGACAGCCCGCTGACGCCATGGCCTCGATCGGTCCGCGATAGGCATTGGGCCGCAGCCCCCATCCGTGCATGAACAGGGCGACGGGACCGCTCCCGGCCACGGCGTAGCGGACCCGGTGCCCGTCGACCGACACCGAGCTCCAACCCATGGCGTCGGGGGCCCGCGAGGACCGGGAGGAACCGGAGGAGCCGACATCGGCCGCATGCCTGGCATCACCCCGCACACCCGACCCTTCAGGACCGTCCCCGGCAGCAGACGCTTCCGACATGGCATCTTGCAGCATGGCGCGATCAGTGTAGGCGGGAAACTCGTCCTGTAGCCTGATACCGCCGCTGCGGGCCTGCTCGCGCAGCGTGCTCGCTCCGACGACGGGCCGAGCCCATACGCGTTGATCAACCAGTTACGCTCACTCCCGCACGCATACGAATCGGGGAAATGCCCAGATGGCCGATGACCAGAAGAAGAAGCCCGTCACCGGGGGCAACACGCCCAAGAGCCGATTCTCCGGTGCCGTCCTGGCCTGGGGTGCCGTGGGCCTGGTCATCGTGATCGTGGCGGTGTTGGTGGTCGTCAAGGTGGCCAGCGGCGGCTCCAGCGGTGCCACCTCGTACACGCCGGTGACTCCGGCGCCCGCTTCGGTGGTCAAGGACGTCACCACCATCCCGGCGTCGGTCTACGACAAGGTGGGGGTCAACTTCCCGTCGGCGGCCCAGCCCGTGTCACCGCCCATCAAGCTCAAGAACCAGCCCCCGCTGTCCATCGGGGGCAAATCGCCGGCCATGCTCTACTACGGGGCCGAGTACTGCCCGTACTGCGCCGCCGAACGCTGGGCCGTCGTCGCCGCCCTGTCCCGCTTCGGGACCTGGTCGAACCTCAAGATCACCGCATCGTCACACACTGACGTCTACAACGACACCCATACCTTCAGCTTCAAGGGTGCCACCCTCACCAGCCCCTACCTGACCCTCGCCACCGTGGAGCAGTACAGCAACATCCCGACCTCCGGAGGCAGCTACACCAACCTCGAGAATCCGACCAAGGAAGAGGAGACGATCATCACCAACGGCCAGAAGTACATCCCCGGGGCAACCCCCGGGCAGGTCGGGTTCCCCTTCATCAACATCGGCAACAAGGCGATCATCTCCGGGGCCACCTACAACCCGGGCATCCTGGCCGGCCTGTCGTGGACCGACATCGCCGGCGGGCTGGACGATGCCTCCAACCCGGTGACCCAGTCGATCGTGGGCGCGGCGAACTACATCTCCGCAGCCGTCTGTGCCAGCACCAAGGACGCACCGTCCTCGGTGTGCTCGAGCCCGGGTGTCAAGGCCGCCGACAAGTCGCTGTAGGCGACCTGTACCGCCCGAAGATCCTCCCGTGCCGACCCTGCGATGGCAACCGATCACCACCCTGGTCCTGAGTCTCTTCGGCCTCGGTGTGTCGATCTACCTGACCATCACCCATTTCAGTCCCCATGCCCTGGTCTGCGTGAGCAACAGCACGTTCAATTGCGAGAAGGTCACCACCAGCCCGCAATCCGAGGTGTTCGGCATCCCGGTGGCGATCCTCGGGCTGTTCTACTTCGTCCCCATGATCGCCCTGTGCCTGCCGGCCTCGTGGCGCTCGACCGATCGGCGCATCCACCTGGCCCGACTCGCCCTCTCGATCGTCGGCGTGGGCATGATCCTCTATCTGATCATCGCCGAATTCTTCATCATCAAGGCCATCTGCCTGTGGTGCTCCTCGGTCCACCTGACCACCTTCATCCTGTTCGTGATCATCGTGACCAGCTCCCCGGCGGTATTGGCTCCCGGATTCGGGGCCGACCCGACCGAAGGGCATGACGAGTCGTACGAAGGGGCGTAGTCACATCCCCTGGCGAGCGACAGCGTGACCGATGACGGGTCGGAGCCGTCGGCCGAGGCCCGGACTGCGGCGAGCGGTGGGGGCTCCGACCCGGTCGGAGCAGAGAGCCAGGATCAACCACCGCACAACCGGGCCAACCGCACCGCTCGCTTCGCCTGGGGCGCGGTGGTGGTCATCCTGGTCGGGGTGATCGCGCTGATCGTCTACGCCCTGACCGGACCCCCGGCGTCACCGGGGGTGGTGCAGCGGGTCCCGACCTCGGGTGCGGTGATCTCCGCCCTGAACCAGGTCCCGGCCGCAGTCTTCGATTCGGTCGGCGTGACGGCGACCCTCCCGCTGGCGGTACCCACCGTCGTGACCCGCCAGCCCCCGCTGGAGTCGGCCGGAAAGCCCGAGGTCCTGTTCGTGGGAGCGGATTTCTGCCCGTTCTGTGCCGCCGAGCGGTGGCCCCTCATCGTGGCCCTCTCCCGGTTCGGGCACTTCACGACCCTTCACAACGTGCAGTCCTCCCAGCTCTCGGTGTTCCCCGGGATCCAGACGTTCAGCTTCGTGGGAATGTCGTACTCGAGCAAGTACGTGGCCTTCACCGGGGTGGAGCTGTACTCCAATTCCGTCGACAGCAATGGCGCCTTCACCCAGATCGCAACGCTCACCCCCGCCCAGTCGGCTCTCGTCGACCGCTACGGAACCGGTGCCCGGCAGGGGGCACGGACGGGAACGTTCCCCTTCGTCGACATCGACAACGTGATGGTCACCTCGACCTCGGGCTTCAGCCCCGGGGTGCTCGAAGGACACACCCAGTCGGCCATCGCCGGGGACCTCACCCAGCCCCAGAACCCGGTGGGTCAGGTCATCGTGGCCTCGGCCAATTACCTCACGGCCGGCATCTGCCGGACGACCGACCAGCAGCCGGCCTCGGTCTGCGCCACCGACGGTGCACGTTCGGCCGAACACGCCCTCGGGCTGGGTTGACCACAGTCGGGCGCCGCCCCTGAACAGAGCCCGAAGGCTCGGCCGGCGCCGGAGGTCAGCCGGCCCGGCGATCCGCCAACTGTTTGCGTTCCATCTCGTTCAAGCCGCCCCAGATGCCGTGAGGTTCGTGGATGCGGATGGCGTAGTCGAGACATTCGACCCGCACCGCACACGTCCGACAGATCGATTTGGCCCGATCCTCACGTTGAAGCTTCTCGTCCTTACGTTCGGCGTGGGCAGGCGGAAAGAAGATCTCCGCCTGCGGTCCACGACACGACGCCTTGAGCTGCCATGTATCAAGCGCCTGCTCCACGTTGCCCAACTCCCCCTTCAGTCCTCCAGCAGCGAAAGTACTCGCCCCCGTAGCGCGAAACAAGGGATCTGACCAGCATTTCTCGGCAGACCGACACGGCGGGGCCCGGCAGGGCCGGGGTGGGGCCGCCATGCCCCTGCCCGCCACGGCCATGGCAGCGGAGGCGGAACCGGACACTACGCTCCATAACGTCATGGACGTCGCCGCCTTCTGTCGCCAGAGCCGGGTCGTGATCGTGGCCGGCAAAGGTGGGGTCGGCAAGACCACCATGACCGCCGCGCTGGCCCATATGGGGGCCCAGGCTGGGCTTTCTGTGCTGGTGGTCGAGCTCGAAGGGCGCGTCGGGGTGGCCACGGCGTTCGGACGCAGCGCCCCCTTGGACTACGCCGGCGCGGTATTGAAAGCAGCGGGGGCGGACCCGATGGATGACACCGACGCCGTCTCGACCCCACCCATACCGCCCGGCACGGTCCGGGCCCGGACCATCACCCCCGACGACGCCCTACTCGAGTACCTGGCCGACCACGGCCTGCGGCGGGTCTCGAAGCGGTTGATGTCCTCGGGGATCGTGGACCTGGTGGCCGGATCGATCCCGGGCATCCGGGATGTCCTGGTCCTCGGCAAGGTCAAGCAGATCGAACGGAGCGGGATCGCCGACCTGGTCCTCGTCGATGCACCGGCCACCGGGCACACCATGACGTTCCTCTCCTCGGCCGGCGGGCTGCTCGATGCCGCCCGGAGCGGGCCCATCCGCACCCAGGCCGCCGAAGTCGTCGATCTGCTGTCCGATCCGTCGCGATGTCAGGTCGCCCTGGTCACCCTGCCAGAGGAGATGCCGATCAACGAGGCCATCGAAGCGGCGTACCAGCTCGAGGACAAAGTGGGCATCGCGCTCGGACCGCTGATCATCAACGGGTGCTACCCGCCCATGGCCGGGTTGACCGTACCGGCCGGAGCGGCCGCCGAAGCAGCCGGGGTGGCTCTCGAACCGGCGCTGGTCTCCGCCCTCGATCGGGCCCGCCAGTTCAGGCTCACTCGCCAGGAGCTCCAAGAGGACCAGCTGGGGCGACTGGCCCGCGAGCTGCCGCTTCCCCAGCTCCGGGTGCCATTCCTGTTCACCGCGTCGATCGGTCCCCCGGAGCTCGATACCCTGAGCGGCGCCCTGGAAGCCGGGGTGGGGGCGCTCCACGACCCGACGGGGGTCCCATCGTGACCGCCGGACCGGATGCCGGCGGCGCCATCGACCGGGTGGCCATCGAACAGTCCATCATCATCTGCTGCGGCTCCGGTGGCGTAGGGAAGACGACCACGGCCGCCGCCTTCGCCCTCCAGGCGGCGCGGCTCGGCCGGCGCGCCTGCGTGGTGACCATCGATCCGGCCCGGCGGTTGGCCAATTCGCTCGGGCTCGACACCCTCAACAACCGGCCCACCCGTATCGAGGGCCCGTGGCCCGGCGAGCTCCACGCCCTCATGCTCGACCCGAAGGGGACCTTCGATGATCTGATCCAGCGCTACTCGGACAGCGCCCGACAGGTGGAGGAGATCAAGGTCAACCGGATCTACCGGAACCTGACCGGATCACTGTCGGGCACTCAGGAGTACATGGCCATGGAGAAGCTCTACGAGCTGGTCGAGGACGGGGCGTTCGACGTCGTGGTGGTGGACACCCCTCCCACCCGCAACGCCCTGGACTTCCTCGACGCCCCGAGGCGCCTGACCAGGTTTCTGGAGAACCGGGTGTTCCAGGCGCTGATGAAGCCCACCCGGGCCGGCCTCAAGTTCATGGGGGTGGCGGCCCAGGCCCTGCTGCGGACCATCTCACGGGTGGCCGGAGCCGACATCGTCCACGATGCGGTGACCTTCTTCCAGGCCTTCGAGGGGATGGAGGAGGGATTCCGGACCCGGGCGGCGCGGGTCAGGGAGCTGCTGGTCCAGGCGGAGACCGCCTTCATCCTGGTGGCGTCGCCCCGCCCGGACTCCGTCGACGAAGCCGTCCACTTCGCCGGCAAGCTGGCCGAGTCGGACATGGCCGTCACCGCGCTGGTGGTCAATCGGGTCCAGCCCCGGTTCGCCGACGATGCCGAGCTGGCGTCGCTGACCAGGTCTGCGTCGGGATCGGGATCGGGATCGTCGGACGGAGCCACGGCCGATGGAGGCTCCGCCAACCCGCTGGACCAGTTGATCGACAATCTCCGTGGCTACACCGACGCGTCGGACCGTGAAGAGAAGGCCCTCGCCGATCTGGTGTCGAAAGTCTCCCCGGCCCCCGTCTACAGGGTTCCCCTCCTGAACACCGACGTCCACGACCTCGACGGGCTGGAGACCATCGCCGACCTCCTGTTCTCCCGACCGCCGGCGGCGGTATCGGGCGGGGTCGATACGGAGCGCTAACCTGGTGCGGGTGCGTACCATCCTTGTGGCCAGCGACGCTCCGTCGGTCCGAGCCGAGGTGGCGGCCATCGCGGGGAGGCCCGACGTCACCATCCGGGAAGCCAGGTCGGGACCCGCAGTAATGGACGAGGTCGCCGAGTCACTTCCCGATCTCGTCGTGGTCGACCTGCAGATGGGGAACATGGGCGGGATGGCCGTCTGCCTCGAGCTCCGGCTGGAGGCCTCCTACGGCAATCTCGAGCACGTGCCCGTGCTGATGCTGCTGGACCGGCGACCGGACGTGTTCCTGGCCCGGAGATCCGGTGCCGAGGGTTGGGTGGTCAAGCCGCTCGATCCCATCCGCCTGCGCCGGGCGATCACGTCCCTCCTCGACGGAGGCACGTACTACGACGAGTCCTACCAGCCACTCTCTGTCGTGTCCACGCCCGTACCTGCCGGCGCCTGACGGCCCGCCCAAAAGACAGCGTCACCATCGTGTCCGTGTTCCGACGCCACAACCAAGACACACCCCCCTCGGACCGAGCGGGCCGGACCGCCGTCCGACCCAGAGGGAACCGGTCGGACCCCGGAGGGCCCAACGGGCGCCAGCCGGAGGGCGGTGCCGATGCGCAGGAACAGTTCATCATCGACGCCCTCAACGACCTCCATGACACCGTGGTCCGCGAGGTGATGACACCCAGGGTGGACGTCGTGGCGCTGTCGATCCCGCTCACCGTGGACGCCATCACCCAGGCCGTCCGCGAATCGGGCCACAGCTGCTTTCCCGTGTACGGGGACAACCTCGATGACCTCATCGGCGTGCTGTTCGTCAACGACCTGTTCCGGGCCGGGTGGAAGGTGGGCGGGGCGGACGACGGCCCGGTCCTGGCCGATGAAGGCGAGGCGGGCAACCCATCCGGGGCGAGCCCGGAGGCGGGGACGACGGCCGGCGCACCGGCTGCTGTCTCGGTCGGGCCGTCGCCGGGACCGATCGACATCTCCCGCCGGCTCCGACAGCCCTTCTTGGTCCCCGAGTCCCGGCTCGTCCTCGACGCCCTGGCCGAGATGCGGCACCAGCGACGGGCCTTCGCGGTGGTCGTCGACGAGCACGGCGGAGTCGAGGGCGTGCTGACCGTCAAGGATCTCCTGGGCGCGTTGGTGGGCGACCTGCCCGACGAGTTCGATCCCGACGACGAGCCCGACGTGGTCCGGGTCGACGGGACCCGGTGGCTGGTAGACGGCCGGATGAGCGTGGACGACGTGCGGGACCGCCTGGACATCAATATCCCCGAAGGGGAGTACGTCACCGTCGGCGGGTTTCTGTTCGACGGCTTCGGGCACATCCCGGAAGAGGGGGAGTCGCTGATCGTCGACGGGTGGGAGCTCAGGGTGACGGAGATGGACAAGCGACGCATCGCCAAAGTGGTGGCCAAACGCCCGGATCCGCCACCATCGCCTTCGGAGCCGCCGGTCGGGGGCCCGGGGAACGAGCGGACCTCCGTCGGGTAGCATCAGCGTGGTGCGGGACCGTCGTTGTACCGGTTCCGTTCGACGGGCTGTGGCGCAGCTTGGTTAGCGCGCTGCGTTCGGGACGCAGAGGTCCCCGGTTCAAATCCGGGCAGCCCGACCACCTGAAGATGCAGGTCAGAGTACCCGGCACGGCCAGGCGAGCGACCTGAGGACGCCGACCGACCCGTCGGCTGTTCAGGAATGAATCGCCCAGTGATGAAGGCGGCGACACGACGAAGCCCCTCGTGGTCTTTGTCCAGTCGATATGTCTTCAGTCACTCCGGATCAGATCGAGTCACAGCGGGATCGCTTCCGCCTCCATGGCATCCCTCAGCGACCTATTCACCCCGCAGTGTAGGTAAGGGTGAAGCTGCCGGTAGCCTCAGCGCTGTACGGGCTAATGACCACATTGATCGTGCCGGCTTGGGTAGACGTCGGGGTGAATTGGACCTCGGTCTGGGTGACGTTGAAGACCGACCCACCGAGGTTCAGACCGCTGGAGTCGTACGCGTTGATCTGCAGGGTGTCTCCGGACGGCGACACCACTGGGTTGGTGATGGCCAGCGTCGCTTCTTGTCCTGCGACACCGGCAAAGGTGTAGACCCCGTCCTGGCCCGGGTACTTCAGGGTGCCGTTCACCGCCACCCCCGACGACAGCGTGCCAGTGACGTCCGTGGCGTACGTGAGGGTGAAGCTTCCGGTCGTGCCCGCCTGATACGGGCTGATCACCACCTTGATCGGTCCCGCCTGATACGCCTCCGGGGTGAAGTCGAATTCGGTCGAGCTGGTACTGAACATCGTCCCACCCAGCTCCGCGCCGCTGGCATCGTAGGCATTGATCTGCAGGCTGTCGCCGGGTGGCGACACCACTGGGTTGGTGATGGCCAAGGTCACGTGGTGGTCCACCACTCCGGTGAAGGTGTAGTCGGCGTGCTGGCCTCGATATTTCAGGGCGCCGTTGACCGCCACCCCTGATGACAGCGCCGCGGTGACATCCTTGGCGTAGGTGAGCGTGAAGCTTCCGGTCGTTCCCGCCTGGTACGGGCTGATCACCACCTTGATCGTTCCCCCCTGGTACACGTTCGGGGTGAAGTCGATCTCAGTCGGGCCGGTGTTGAACGTCGTCCCACCCAAGTCCGCGCCGCTGGCGTCGTAGGCATGGGCCTGCAGGCTGTTCCCGGACGGCGACACCCTTGGGCTGGTGATGGCCAGGGTCACGTGTTGGCCTGCCGTTCCGACAAAGGTGTAGTCGGCGTGCTGGCCCGGGTATTTCAAGGCGCTCTTGACCGCCATCCCCGATGACAGAGCTCCTGTCACGTCCGTGGCGTAGGTGAGGGTGAATCTTCCGGTCGTTCCCGCCTCGTAAGGGCCGATCACCACCTTGATCGTGCCCGAGACGGTCGGGGTGAAGTCGATCTCCGTCGGCTTCTCGTTGAAGGTCGTCCCATCGAGATCCGCACCGCTGGCGTTGTACGCGTTGATCTGCAAGCTGTTGGCTACAGGCGACACCCTGGAGTTGGTGATGGCCAGGGCCACGTGTTGGCCTGCTACCCCGGCAAAGGCGTAGTCGGCGTGCTGGCCCTGGTATTTCAGGGTGCCATTGACCTCCACCCCCGATGACAGGGCTCCCGTCACGTCAGTGGCATAGGTGAGGGTAAAGCTTCCCGTCGACCCTGCTTGATAGGGGCTGATCACCACCTTGATCGTTCCGGTCTGGTACACATCCGGCGTGAAGTCGACATCGGTCGAGTTCGTGCTGAAGGTCGTCCCAGCCAAATCCGCGCCGCTCACATCGTACGCGTTGATCTGCAGTCTGTCCCCCGCGCGTGCCACCTTCGGGTCGGTGATCGCCAGGGTCACGTGCCGGCCAGCCATTCCGGTGAAGGTGTAGTCGACCCCGCTGGCGTTGCTGACAGTTCCCCGAACCGGCGTGCCACCTTTCAAGGCACCCCCGCTGTTGGGAGCTGCCCACGCCCACGACACCGGGGCCGCGCCCGCTGCCAGCAAGGCAACAAGACCAGCTGCAACCAAGCGGCCGGTCCGCCCTCGCATTGGTGACCGCTTCATCGTCTCGAAGTGAAACATCGAACGCCTCATCCCGCCGAGTAGGTAAGCGTGAAGCTTCCGGTGGTAGCCGCCTGGTACGGGCTGATCACCACTGTGATGGATCCCGACGACGTCGGAGTGAATTCGACATCCTCCTGGCTCTCGTTGAAGGTCGTCCCACCGAGAGTCGCATTGCTGGCGTCGTACGCGTTGATCTGCAGGCTATTGCCCAGCGGCGAGAGGAGCGGGTCGGTGATGGCCAGCGTCACGGCCTGCCCGGCGACACCGGTCAGCGTGTAGTCGGCGCGCTGGCCCTGGTATTTCAGCGTGCAGTCGACCGCCACCCCCGATGACAGTGCTCCCGTCACGTCCTTGGCGTAGGTGAGGGTGAAGCTTCCGGTCGTTCCCGCCTGGTAGGGGCTGATCACCACCTTGATCGTGCCCGAGGCGCTCGGGGTGAAGTCGATCTCCGTCGGGTTCACATTGAAACTCGTCCCACCGAGGCCGGCTCCGCTGGCATCGTAGGCATTGATCTGCAGGCTATTCCCGGGTAGCGACACCCTGGGTCTCGTGATGGCCAGGGTCACGTGTTGGCCTGCCACTCCGACAAAGGTGTAGTCCGCGTGCTGGCCCTGGTATTTCAGGGTGCCGTTGACCGCCGCCCCCGACGACAGGGCTCCCGTCACGTCCTTGGCGTAGGTGAGGGTGAAGCTTCCGGTCGTTCCCGCCTCGTAGGGGCTGATCACCACCTTGATCGTGCCCGAGGCGCTCGGGGTGAAATCGATCTCCGTCGGGTTCACATTGAAGGTCGTCCCATCGAGGACCGCATCGCTGGCGTTGTACGCGTTGAGCTGCAAGCTGTTACCTACAGGCGACACCCTGGGGTTGGTGATGGCCAGGGTCACGTGTTGGCCGGCCACTCCGGCAAAGGTGTAGTCGGCGTGTTGGCCCGGGTATCTCAAGGCGCTCTTGACCGCCACTCCTGATGACAGCGCTCCTGTCACGTCCTTGGCGTAAGTGAGGGTGAAGCTTCCTGTCGTTCCCGCCTCGTAAGGGCTGATCACTACCTTGATCGTGCCCGAGGTGGTCGGGGTGAAATCGATCTCCGTCGGCTTCACACTGAAGGTCGTCCCATCGAGGTCCGGATCGCTGGCGTTGAAGGCGTTGAGCTGCAAGCTGTTGCCTACAGGCGACACCCTGGGGTTGCTGATGGCCAGGGCCACGTGCTGGCCTGCCACTCCGGCAAAGGTGTAGTCGGCGTGTTGGCCCTGGTATTTCAGGGTGCCGTTGACCGCCACCCCCGATGACAGGGCTCCCGTCACGTCAGTGGCATAGGTGAGGGTGAAGGTTCCGGTCGTTCCCGCCTGGTAAGGGCTGATCACCACCTTGATCGATCCTGAGGCGGACGGGGTGAAATCGATCTCCGTCGGGTTCACGTTGAAGGTCGTCCCGTCAAGGTACGCGCCGCTGGCGTTGTACGCGTTGATCTGCAAGCTGTTGACGACAGGCTCCACCCTGGGATTGGTGATCGCCAGGGTCACGTGTTGGCCTGCCACCCCCGTGAGGGTGTAGTCGACACGGCCCCCATGAGCGACCTTCCCGTTGACGGACGTACCGCTCTTGAGCACGCCGTTGCTGCGGATGGCCGACCAGGCTGGTCGCGCCAGGCTGCCGCACAAGGCGAACGATGCCAGGAAAACGGCTACCGCCATACACCGCGCTCCACGACGCATTGATGAGCCCCTTTGAAGTCTCGCTGCATGTGAGCCGAGGACGACCTCATGTAAGCGTTTCGTGACGAACGGTACCATCGGTCATCGACTGTCATCAACAGCCCGACGAGGAGCGGCCTCACCTGAACGAGGAGACATGCTCGTGTGCGCCAGTCGAAGGATGGCCATCGACGGAGACCGGTTCTGTCCCTCCTGCGGGCACCAGGCGCCTCAGGTCTACGTACTCACTTCCAGTCGTCATGCGCTCACCGTCGGCGGCCGGCCTCCTCCGGCGACCAGCACGCGTCCGCCCCAGGGTCCCGACATGGTGAGGGTCGACCCGGCTACGGCCACGGGTCGGCGAGCGGTTGGGGTAAGAAAAACAGGGGTGGGCGCTGTAGAGGGCCGGCCATAGCGTAGGCCCTGGCTCCGGGTTCACGTCGCGCCCGCACGGGGGTTCCAAGCACGGGCGCGCTACAGGCGTAAGGGAAAGGCGTGCCGATGAGGCAAGGGCGGGAATGCAAGACAATAGTGTTGACGGCCGCGGTCATTATGGCCGGTCTGATCGGTATCGGTGTCGCCAACGGCGAGCCGGCCGGCGCGGCGATTTCGGGGCCTGACCTGGTCGCCTCCATGGGATGGCCGACCACGATCAGCCCCGGCATCCCCACGATCAGCGACCTCCAGATCGCCAACATCGGCAACGCCCCAGCGACGGGGATCACGACCATCACCCTCGCGGCCCCCTCCACCATCACCTTCCAGGGTGTCATGTACTACGGGTGCAGCACCTCGCCGCCGGGTACGTGCACGCTGTCCGAGACCGTGTCCCCGGACGGCCACACCCTGGTGCTCACCTATACCGGGACCATCGCAGCCGGGGAGGTCATCAGCGACTTCCAGGTCGACGGCGCCGTCACCGCCCCGCCCGTCGTCGGCAGTGAGATGTCGGTCACCATCCAGAACGCCGGC
>JBEKIU010000147.1:0-11314 GCA_050011635.1 Acidimicrobiales bacterium | reverse complement strand
GACCAACTCGCACCCATTCTTGACGCTTACGGCAGGATCGTGCCCGATCTCGAAGACATCGACGCGGTCAAGTGAGCGTCTGCGGTCCAGGCGTGCTCGGAGTCGGGAGGCGGCCACTCGAGGGCACCCATCGATCGACCCTTCTGTCGATGACGGCGCACGGACTGCCGTCGCTCGCAGGTTCGGCCGACAGGGCTGTCAGTCGCCCGGGCAGTTCCTAGGTTCTGGAACCAACCACCCGACTGGACGTCGAGTTACGTGAACCATGTTCTTTCGCCGCCGCTTCGACACTCATCATCACTCGAACGATCGCCTCGTCGAGAAGTAGCCGCATCGGACCTGAGCCGACTACCTCGTCGAGCAGCGCCTCGAGGCGGTCCTGGGGTGTGGATTCGCTCGCCATCGGGGCATCTTGTGTCCACCGACGACTGCCGTCAATTTGGAATTCCGGGTTCCCACACAGAGTGTGCGCTGGTCACACGGTCAGTGTGAATACGGGCGACTCTCGTGGCCGACCGCTCACGGAGCGGCCATTCGGCTGATCAGGGCCAACCCGCAGGACCCGTCGGGCTCGGCCCACGACCGAGGAGGACGGGCCGGTCTCAAGTTCGGCCACGTCTGTACCGATGGCCTAGTACCGGGTCTGCCTTGCCCTGAACAAGGCGGACCCGGCGACAAGACGGCTGCGGGGGCGACCACCGCCACGCTGGGACCGATGTCCCAGCGTGGCGGTGTGCCTGCCCGACGCCGACCGAACCGACTATCCGAACTGACACCACCCACACCCATCGACGAGATTGTCGAGCCGATCACGTTGTCGAGCCGATCATGAGGTCACCCCGTGGATACCCGACCTCAACTGGACACGGACCCACCCGACGTGGCTAGACGCTCGAATACCGGGGCCGTATGGTGTTGTGCGGTGCGCACGAAGCAGGAGGTCTGATGTCCGGCACTTCGGATGCCGAAGCGGCACACTCTCTGTTTGCCCCCTCGGTCGCGGATGACCCGCATGCCACCTACCGCGCAATCCGCCGGGAATGTCCGGTGGCCCGCACGGCCATGGGGAACGACGCGGTGGTGGTCGTCTCGCGGTATGAGGACGTGAACTGGGCGCTCCGCCACCCGGAGTACTTCACATCTGCCGGCGGCAGTCTCAGCCTCGGGGAGCAGCCGCTGATCCCTCTCGAGTTCGACCCACCACAGCACACGAAGTACCGACGGCTGCTCAGCCCTCAATTCGTCCCCCGGGAGATCCAACAGCTCGAACCCGAGGTTCGCAGGATCGTCCGGGGCCTGATCGAGAACGTTGCTCCCCGCGGAACCTGTGACTTCCACGAGGAAATCGCCACACCCCTGCCGTCGGAGATCTTCATGGCCCTCATGGGACTGCCCCCCGATGACCTGCCCCTCTTCCTCCGCTGGCGGGATGATTCGATCAGACCGCAAGTGGAGCCGGGCGACTTCGAAGGTGCGCAGCGTATCCGCGCCCAAACCGCGCACGAGATCAGCGACTACTTTCGAGATCTCATCGAAAGCTGCCGCCAGAAGCCTTCCGCCACCTTGATGTCCCGCATTGTCCACTCGACGATCGATGGCGAGCTCCTGAGCGAGGCCGAGCTGCTCGGAATCAGTCACCTGCTGCTGCTCGGCGGCCTGGACACGGTGACGGCAACGCTCGACTGCATGGTCGCCTTCCTGGCCACCCATCCCGCGCACCGCCACAGAATCGCGAGCGATCCCTCGATCATCCCGTCGGCGGTGGAGGAGCTCCTGCGATGGCTGACCCCGGTGATGGTCGTTCCCCGATCGATCAAGGAGGACGTCGAGATGGGCGGGGTCCAGCTGTGCGCGGGTGACGGCGTCATGTTGGCCCTTGGAGCGGCAAATGACGACGAGTCGGAGTTTCCCGACCCCGAGGTCGACTTCGACCGCCACCCGAACCGTCACGTGGCCTTCGGCGGGAGCAACCATTCGTGCCTCGGAGCCCACCTCGCTCGATTGGAGTTGCGGGTCACCCTCGAGGAGCTCCACCGTCGGATACCCGACTACCGGATCCCAGACGGCGTTGCCGTCCACTTCTCGCCGGGTATCCGCCAGGCTGATCACTTGCCGCTCGAGTTCGAACCGGTGTGAGCGCCGAGGCCCGATCGGATTCGGTCCACATCCCGGCGCCACCTCGGCATGTCAGGCGTAGCGCCAACGATGAGTCGGCTCCCGACCGGCGGGCCACTCCATGCACTGGACGTCGAACCAGATCGGAAGCAGATGCTTCACGTAGAAGGCGTGGACCGTCACCGTCGGACCAACCAGGTCGTCGTACTCCTTGATGCGCAACCGCTGGTCCTTCCTGCGGAACGCCTGACAATCGGCCAGTAGGGCGTCGACTTCGGCACGGGTGTCCAGCAGAAGACCGAGGTGGTCATAGCCCGGGGACGATATCGGCTCTTCGCCTTCGGCCAACAAGATGAACTGCCCATCGTCGGGACGGAGAAGGTGGCACGACTGCCCCACGACCTCGGTGTCGAGGGATTCCCAGCCCAGCACGCCGCAGTAGAACGCGTCGACGTCGTCGCGGAAGCCCTGGGTGAGCGTTCCCGACGGAAACGAAAGCTCCATGTGGTTGAACCGCATCCTGGCCATTGTGGGCTCCCTCCCGATGATCGGCGACGCACGTCGGCACTCGACAAGCCGGATGAGGCCCGAGTTGGATCGAGCGCGCCCCCCTACTGATACCACCCCGCTCGGGATGACGCCTCGCCCGGGCCTCAGCCGGACCCCGGCCTGATCGCCCGACCGGCGGTCCTGACCCTTGCCACCATGGGCGTCGCCATTCCCTCCTATCGTTCGGTGATGGATGAAATCGACGCCATCATCGGCCATTACGAGTCCATCCGTGAAGAGGACCGCATAACCGGTGGGTTGGGTGAGCTGGAGCTTCTGCGAACCCAAGAGATCCTCCGCCGTCATCTGCCGGCACCGCCGGCCCGGATCCTCGATGTCGGAGGAGCGACAGGCGTCCATGCCGCGTGGCTCACCGAGGACGGCTACCGAGTGCACATCGTGGACCTCACCCCCCGCCATGTCGACAAGGTCGTGGCCGACCTCGGATCGTTGGGAGTGACCGCCGAGGTCGGTGACGCCAGACAGCTCGAGCAAGGGGACGACAGCTTCGACTGCGTGCTGCTCCTCGGTCCTCTCTACCATCTCACCGAGCTCTCCGACCGCCTGCAGGCTCTTCGGGAGGCGGCCCGAGTCGTTCGTCCGTGGGGTGTGATCGCCGTGGCCGCCATCAGTCGGTTCGCGTCGCTCTTCGATGGGCTGGCCCGGGGATACCTGTTCGACCACGACTTCCGCACCATCGTCGAACGTGATCTGTCGGAAGGCCAGCATCGCAATCCCGACAACAGGGAGCATTGGTTCACGACCGCCTACCTCCACGACCCGGCCCAACTCCGGAATGAGATCACCGGTGCCGGACTCGAGCTCGTGGACCTGGTCGGGATCGAGGGCCTGGCCGGATGGCTCAGCCACCTTGGAGAGCACTGGGACACGCCGGAGGGGAGGGCCGTCATCCTCGATTCGGCCCGCTGGGTGGAGAATGAACCTGCGGTTCTCGGGCTGAGCGGTCACCTGCTCGCCATCGCCCGGGCGCCTGACCGGTAGAGCGGGCAGGTTGGTCGTGGCCATCAGCCGTTCGCCCGGTGGGGCGAACCATGGCCCGTTCGATCCGGTCCTCGGCTAGGGAATGTCGGCGATCCAGTTGCCGTGAAAGCCGTAGGGCACCCGCACCGGAAGATGGACGACCGCCACCGGGTCACCCGTGAAGTCCTGTGCGTGCAACACCAACAGATCGCTGGCCTGGCGGTCGGGGTCGTAGACGAGGCTCAGAACGAACCCCTGGTCCTCGGCGGAGGAGGCCGACTCGGGCACGAAGACAGCCTCTCCGGCTCCACCGGAGAAGGTCCTGATCTCGCTCGACCCGCTGGACAAGTCGTGCTTGATGAGCGCACCGCCCATGGTGAAACCGGCCTCGTCCTTCTCCCCGTTGTCAAGAGCCGCACTGTACCCATAGCGGTTCCTACGCCCCACCACCCGCTCGTCAACGCGCGGGAACTCCTGGGGACGATCGTCAAGCAGCTGGGTGGCCACCTTGCCCGCTTCGGGATCGATCGTCCACCGCTCCAGTACCGGCGCACCTTCATCCGGTCCGATCAGGTGGGTTGCGAACATCTTGGGGTGCCGTACGAGATCGACGACCACCGTCCCACCCTCGTCGTAGGCGTTCATCGGGTGGAAGACGTAACAGGGATCCACATCGCACCACACAACGTCGTCCGCCCCACCCTCGAGCGGAAGGAGCCCGACCCTGCTCTCGTACCCATCCGACCAGCGATAGGGAAAGGAGAATCCTTGGGCCAGGGCCTCCGGACTGAACACGACCGGGAGGTCGTAGATCACCGCATAGCTGCTCGTGAGGGACATGTCGTGGATCGACACCGGTCCTCCGACGGGAATGTCGACGACCCGTCTGACCCGCCCGTCCACGCCGACGACTGAGTACTGCACCTGGTTGCCCCACGCCCAGTAGTAGGAGACGGCGTGCAGCTCGCCGGTGTTCGGGTCCCGCTTCGGGTGCGCGGTGTAACCGCCCGGGAGGCTGCCCTGAAAATCGGATGGCCCGACGGTCTCCAGCAGGTCGGTCAGTTCGTACGGCCGCGCTCCGGCTTCGACGATCGCGTACGTCCTGCCCGCGTGAACGATGACGTTGGTGTTCGGAGAGAAGTCCATCCCATCGACGATCGGCCCGGGATGCGGGCTCTCACCCAGTGCCGCGGCCACCTCGCCCGAGCGGACCCATCGATTCCGGTACCAACGTGCGCTGCCCTCCTCGATCCGGATGCCATGCACCATCCCGTCGCCCGTGAACCAGTGGTAGGTGGCCGGGTCGGGCGAGGTGATGGGATTCGGCCCGTTGCGGAGGTAGCGACCGTTGAGCGAGCCGGGAAGGGAACCGGTCACCGACAGGTCGGTCACCGTCACCTCCGAGGCCACCGGCCCATAGTTTCCCTGCAGGTACGGGTTGGCTACGGTCATCGTTGCCTCCTGTCGGTCGCCGCATACCAGTTATAACCGATGGACGAACCGAATGCTCCGTCGGTTGAGGCCCGGGCCCGCGGTCCACCGGCTCCGCCGTCAGCCACCATGGAACCGGCGGACTCGACCCATCGGCAACCCCCGGCTCCCCTTGGAATCCTGCTCGTAGACTTGAGCCATGCCGACGGACCCGGGCGGTCTTCTGCAACGGAGCGAGGGGCGGACCCTGTTCGGCTCCGATCCGTACCGATATGAAGCCGGTCGTCCCGACTACCCGGATCGGGTCTACGAGGTCCTCGCTGACCGATGCGGGCTCCGGACGGCCGTCCGGATCCTCGAGATCGGGCCGGGGACCGGCCTCGTCACGAGGCATCTGCTGGCCACCGGCGCTTCGGTCACCGCGGTCGAGCCTGATGCGGGCCTCGCCCGCTACCTGGCCGGCACCCACCCGGACGTCGAGGTGGTGGCGGAGCCACTGGAGGAAGCCGTCCTGCCCGAGGCCACATTCGACCTCTCGGTGGCCGCGACATCACTTCATTGGGTGGACCAGCAGATCGGTCTCACCAAGATGGGGCGGAGTGTGAGACCGGGTGGTTGGGTCGCCGTCTGGTGGACCTTGTTTCGCGACCCCGGGCATCCGGATCCTTTTGCCGAGGCGATCGAGGAGATACTGGGGCCGTCCACCCGTGGGGCCTTCGACGAGCCAGGTCGCCCTCCGTTCCAACTGGATGAGGAACACCGTTTGCGGGACCTCGACCGCTGGGCCGGGCTTGGCCAGTTGGGATCAGAGCGGTTCCGCTCCCCCTGTCTGTTCTCCGCCCGTGGGGCACGGGCGCTCTACGCCTCGATGGCCACGGTCTTGCGCCGACCGGCCGCCGAACAGGAGCGACTGCTCGATGCCATCGAGGAACTCGTCGTGCACCGGTTCGGTGGGACGGTCGAACGTCAATTCGTCACTGCCATCTATACCGGGCGCCGACCCTGACGATCGCGAGGCATGCAGATCACGAACCCACCCCCCGATGGTCCGAAGCCAGCACGGGGTCCCGGGGCTCTGACCACCGATCGTGAGCAGGTACGAGGTGCCCTCGTACGCCAGTGGAGCCTGATCGTCGCCGCGCTCCCGACCGTCCAACTCCATCGTCCGAGTCGGTGTGAGGGATGGCAAAACCAGGAGGTCCTCGCCCATCTCTGTCTTCAGCCGATCCTGTTGCGCGGTTTCCTCGCCACCGCATCCGCTCGCCCACCGCGGATCACCCTTGGCGCGAATCTGTCCGGAACCCGCTCGCTCGCCGCACTCATCGACAGTTCAGCCAGAGAAGGAGCCGGTGCGGCGAGGGTCGACTTCGCCAAGGCGACTGCCGATGCTCTTCCCGAGCTGTGGGCCGCCGACCTTTCCGTGACCGTCGTGACCATGCAGGGCCCAATTCTCCTTGCCGACTACCTGGTCACCCGGTGCGTCGAGGCGGTGGTCCATGGGATGGATATCGTCGAGCCCGTCGAACCCGACCCTGTGGCCCGGGACATCACGGCCGAGGCGCTCATCGAGGTGCTGGCACTGCGGGCACCCCACCTGGTACCCGGTGCACGGGAGCTCCCGCCATCGGTATGGATCGAGGTCGCCACCGGCCGGCGGTCGGCCCCGAACCGGCTTGCAGGAGCAGTCCCCGTGATGACATGAAAGCCGACGCCGCTCAACCGATGCAGAATTCGTTGCCCTCCGGATCGAGCATCACTGTCCAACTCGTCCCATTGCCCTGGCGATCTTCGATCTTCGTGGCACCCAGGGCGACCAGCCGTTCGACTTCGGCCCCCGGGTCCCGGGAAGCCAGGTCGACATGCTTGCGACTCTTCGCCACCTTGGGCTCTGGGACCTGGAAGAACAGGATCCGCCGGACGCCGCGCTTGTCGGGAGCCTGCAGGGCGACGAAGTCCTCCCGCTCCATCACCGCCGTGTACCCCGTCACCTCCGACCAGAAGGCGGCGAGCCGCCGTGGATCGGCAGCGTCAAATGTCACGTTGAAGATGAATGAGGACACGCACGGGCCAGGATACCAACACCGGGTTTGCACGACCCGTCCGGAGAACGGGACGGACGAGGGGTGAGCGGGTCAGACGGTCGCAACCACGGCCACGGCCGGAACGGGGGTGGGACGCCCATCGACTCGTACCTGATCTGCGCCACGCCCCGAACCGGTAGTTCCCTGCTCTGTGGACTCCTGGAGTCGACCGGGGTGGCCGGGCATCCTGGGTCGTACTTCCGCCGACAGGACCAGCCGTCGTGGGCCGTCCGATGGGGCATCGGCGGGGCACAGGACGGCAGCGACGACTTCGCCGACTATCTTCGGGCCGCGATTTCCGCCGGACGAACGGAGAACGGGGTATTCGCGGCCAGAGTGATGTGGGGCACCCTGGATGAGATCGTCGACAACCTGGGATCGGTCTACCCGGGCGCCGCCGGTTCCGGCGCCGACCTGTTGACCCAGGCCTTCGGGCGCACCGGTTTCGTCCACCTGTACCGCGGCGATGTTGTCGGACAAGCCGTCTCGTGGCTGCGCGCCGAGCAGACCGATGTGTGGCACGTGGTCGGTGACGCCCGACCCGCGCCGCCTGCTCAGGCACCCCGATTCGATGCTGACCGGATCCACGATCTGGTCCGGACGATCGGTGTGCACGACGACGCGTGGCGGGAATGGTTCAGTGGGGCCGGGATCCGGCCATATCTGGTGCAGTACGAGGACCTTGCCGATGACCCGGTGGGCGTGACCCGGGACGTTCTCGATTTCCTCGGGATCGAAGCACCCCCCGGGATCGAGATCCGCGCCGGGCACAGGCAATTGACCGACCGGCTCAACGCCCGGTGGATCGACCGGTACCGCTCCGGAAGGGACGGGTGAGGCCTCGGCCAGGGCGCTTGCGGCCTCAGGTCGTGATGGAAGGCGATGAGTTCCCCGTCATCATCGCCCACGCCGTTTCCGGGCGCCGTCAGTTCCGATCGGCCGAGTGGGCCCGCTCGTGGGTCTTGAGCAGCGGACCGATCACGGGGATTTCGGTGACCGCCTCGGCCCTGGCGATGGCGATGCTGCTCTTGGCCAGAGGTAGGTACGGCCCGGTGACCACGTACCGGGGGTTCCAGCGGGGCTCGTACTTCTGGTTGAAATGCCAGAGGGACTCGATCTGGAGGGTGTCGCTGAACTTGTGCAGGACCGAGCGCTCGAGCGAGGTCCAGGGGCCCGAACCCGACTCGCCGGCGATGACCGCCCGCATGGTGGCGAAATTCAGGCCCAGGCCGTGGAGCCCCCGCTCGGCCATCCACTGCAGCGTCTCGATGATGACGAAATCGGTCAGACCGTTCGGCGCGTCGGGATCGTTGGACCGTCGCATCAGGTCGAGTGAGTAGCCGTCGACCTCACTGGCCGGTATGTACTGGTTGAAGGCCATGGGTCGGCCGTCGGCACCGAAGCACACCGCCAGGAGCAGGCCCTCGTCGCGGGGGTCGAAGATCCGGCTCAGCGTCATCGAATACCCACGTTCGGCCTCGCCCTGACGGGTTTCGGTCATGAGCTCGAGCAGTTCGGTCCGGAGCTCGGGTGAGATGGCATCCGTGGATTCGAAGCACTCGACATGACAGCCCGACTTCTTCACCCGGTTGTACGCGCCCCGAAGTGACTTCATCGATTTGCCCTTGAGTGTGAAGGTGCCGGCGTCGACGATGGCTTCGTCACCGATGTAGTGGTCGACCAGCCCGGAAGCCCGGTAGACGGGAAGCCAGGACTGCGACGCGGCCAGGACCGAAGGAGACCAGTTGTTGGACTGGGCGAAGTCCATGGCGTCCGACCACACCTCGGCCCGGTCCCCGGGAGGGCCGATCGGGTCCGGGGACACCAGCATCACGCCGTTGATGACCGAATAGGCCACCAGTGATTCGCCGGTGAAGAACCACGACTTGTCATCGCGGAGGGCGAAGTAGTCGAGGGTGTCGCCTCCGTGTTGCTCGATGATGCCGCGGGCCCGCGTGAACGCCTCCTCCCGAGCGGCGCCGATCCGGCGTGCCTCGCGGCCGGGCAGGGCCACCAACAGGAGGAGGAACAAGACCACGACAACGACCAGGAGGAACACCAGATCGAAGTGGTTGCGGTGTCCCTGGCCGAGCAGGTTGCCGACACCGGCTGTGGCCGCGATGACCACCAGACCGCCGGCGGCCATCCAGACGAACAGACGGCTGACCCCCGAAGGCCTGACCCTGAAATGCTGATGCTCGAGCAGGAGCCACAGGCAGAAGACGAGCGCGATGGTCGACCCCCCGGGCGGACGTCCTTGGATCAGCCGGTCGGCCGTTGTCACCAGGAGCACGGCCAGCGTGGCCAACCACACCGGCCGCAGACCCCTGCGCATCCCCCGGGCCAGGCCGCACAGCGCCAGCCCGGCCACCACCGACTCCGCCACCGTGAGTGGATGGATGCCGAACGGGAGCCAGTGGTCGATGGGCCGGGTCGAGGTGATGGGCCACAGCAGGGCGAACACGACATTGAGGAGACCGGTGATGAGCAGGACCCAGGCCGCCACCTGTCGGACCCTGCGCCGGACGACCCACTTCTTGAGCCCGGCGTCGTCGAGGGGCCAGGTGGGGCCGTCGGGGAGCGAACCCACCAGCGAGGTGGTCGACGTGTCCACCTTCGAGCGGGCCAGTGCGATGCGCTCGAGCAGGACTGGAGGCCGAACCGGGACCTCCCTGACCCAGAGTTGGAGCTCGAGCACCGAGGCGCCCACGATCTCGACGTAGGAGAAGCGGTGCACGGTGATGAAGGGGTGGGGCAGCCGCAGCCGCGATTGACGGCCCACGACGGAGGCGGTGCCACTGCCCGTGTTGGCATAGAAGCCGTCCCCCACCACCGAGAGCTCGGGTTCGTGGGTATGTCCCGAGATCATGCCGGCGTAACCCTGGGTCACCAGACGCGCCGCCTCGGCCCGGGGTGGGGCGTTGTGGGTGGCCGGATCGGACCGGGCGCTCACCGCCGTCTCCCGGAGCGCACGGTTGACCCGGAGCAGGGTCGCCACCGCCGCCACCGCGGCCACGATGACCATGAAGGCCACGAGAAGCCCGAATCCGAGCAACCATCGTTCGGCATGATGGTGAAGGATGCCCCGCACGCCCGGGAGGAAGGTGAGCAGTCTGAGGAGCAGAATGGCCACGAAGGGGACGGCCACCAACCACAGCTTCCCCACCACCTTGCGGTAGAAGAGCCGCGAGCCGATGAAGTCGGCTGCGTCCCCGTCGAGCCACTGCACACCCTCCAGCAGCGATCCCGGCGCTTGGCGCGACTCGAGCTCGGGCAGCAGATCTCGGACAACGTGGTGGCCGAACGGGGTGTCCACCGGCGACCACGGATCCTCGAAGGTGTTGTAGGGATCCGACTGGTTCCCGTGCACGACCCTGACCCGCTGGGTCCCGTGCTCGGTGCCGATCACGAGGTCGCAGCTCAGGGCGAACTCGTCGACGCCCAGGCGCTCCCGCAGCTGGTCGACCGAGTGGCTGTCCCAGGCCAGCTGGCCGTCATGGTTGCCGGAAAGCACGACCACCCGATGGTCGGTGTCCGAGGCGAACCGCGCCACGGCCTGGGTGAACTGCGGGTGGGCGTCGAGGATCATGCCCACGTCCGGTGGTCCGGCCAGCATCTCGAACCCGTCCCCGGCGATCACGAAGGCGGCCGGCCCATGGCATTTCCCCAGGGTGGCGGCGATCTCGTCGGCCACGGCGGTCGAGGTCGGCGTGGCCACGGCGGGGAGGTGGAGATCGCTCACCAGAACGGTGCGGCTCCGGATGGGCAGCTCCAGCTCCACCTTGGCATCGATGAGGGAGGGAGGTGGGCTCTCCTCGGTCGTGCCGGCGGGTTGGACCTCCGCCTCGTGCGGCCCCCCCTCGGGCGCAGGATCGAGCTCGGACCCGGGCTCGCCTTCCGACCCGGTCACCTCGGTCAACTGGTCGCCTCGGGACGCATCATCGGGAACAGGATGACGTCACGTATGGCCTCCACCTCGGCCAGCAGCATGATGAGGCGGTCGACACCTATGCCGATCCCAGATGTGGGCGGCAAGCCGTACTCGAGCGCCCTGACGAAGGCCAGATCGGCCGGGTGGGCCTCGAGGTCACCCCGGGCGGCCGCGTCGGCTTCACCGCGGAACCGCTCCTGTTGCTCCTCGGGAATGTTGAGCTCGC
>JBEKIU010000146.1:0-11331 GCA_050011635.1 Acidimicrobiales bacterium | reverse complement strand
CTCTCGGTCCACACCCCAGAGGACCTGGCCCGGATCGCCAAGAGCCTCAACAACCGTCCGCGCAAGACGCTCGGCTTTCTGAAACCATCAGAGAAGCTTGCCGAGCTAATTGCGGCGACCCCTTGAACCCGCCTAATCCGCTGGACAATTCACTCCGTAGCGGTCCGGGGCGCGTCGGTCCGGAGCCGCTCCGCGGCCAGGTCCGACGCCCCGACGGCGTCGAGGCCCAGCAGGGCTGCGCCCAGGACGGGGGCGCCGTCCAGCCGGCGGAACCGGGCCCTCGGGGCCGCGCCCAGGACGCGGCTCTCGACGCCCTCGGCGAACCCGGCGTAGTCGCTGTCGAAGATGCCGCCGCCCAGGACGACCTCGACCTCCTCCCCGCCCACCCCGAGGCGTCCGACCATGGCGGTGACCATCACCGCCACCTCGTCGGACAGGATGGCGGCGGCTCCGGCTGCGGCGGCATCGCCACCGGCGGCGGCATCGAGGCAGACCCGGGCGAGCTCGAACAGCCGGCCGTATTCGAGGGTGCCGGTATAGACGGCAGCCAGCACCGCCTCGGGGTCAGGGAGCCCGAAGTGCGCCGGGACGAGCTCGGCCAGGGCTGTCGGCCCACCGCGCCCGTCACGCGAGCGGAGGGCGAGGCCGAGGGCCCGGACACCGAGCCACGAGCCTCCGGGGGCGAAGTCGCCGGACAGCTCGGCCAGGGACGGGAAGCGCTCGACGGCACCGTCAGGCCCGAGCCCGACGCAGTTGAGGCCGGAGCCGCACACGACGCCCACGCCCCACCCCGACCGGGCACCGGCCCGAAGCACGGCCAGCGTGTCGTTGCGAACGAGATCGACCGAGCTCCATCCGCGGTCCCTGATCGCTGTGCCCAGCCGCTCCTCGTCCACCGGGAGGTCGACCCCGGCCAGGCAGTACACGCCGGTGGAGACTGCCGGGCGGGCTGCGGCGTCCAATCCCGAGGCACCGAGTGCGGTCCGGATTGCTGCGTCGAGCGCGTCCATGGCTCCGTCGAGTCCGAAGAACTGGTGGTTCGATCCCGCCCCCCGGGCCGTTCCGAGGATGGCGCCGTCACCGGCGACAACCCAGACGTCGGTCTTCGACGCGCCTCCGTCGACGGCGAGGATCAACGATCCACCGTGCGTTGCCTCGGTCATCGGTTCCTCCGGTTGCCGGTCATCCGGTGATGTTACGTTCGATCAATGGGAACGAAGGTGGCCGTCGTCGGCGGCGGGAGTACGTACACGCCGGAGCTCGTCGACAGCCTGTGTTCACACGAGGACCGGGTGGTGGTCGACGAGTTGGTCCTGTTCGACCCCGATACGGATCGCCTGGAGGCGGTCGGCGGGCTGGCCGGTCGCATCCTGGGCCAACGGGGCTGGGCCGGGGACCTGGTCACGACCGACGATCGACAGCGGGCCATCGACGGAGCCGACTTCGTCGTCATCCAGCTCCGGGTGGGCGGCCAGGCCGCCCGCCACACCGACGAGACCCTCCCCATCGGCTACGGCTGCCTCGGCCAGGAGACGACCGGCCCGGGTGGGCTGGCCAAGGCACTGCGAACGGTCCCCCTGGTCCTCGAGATCGCGGAAGAGACCGCGGCCCGGGCCGCCGCCGGGGCCTGGGTGGTCGACTTCACCAATCCTGTCGGCATCGTGACCCAAGCCCTGGTCGACGACGGGCACCGCGCCGTCGGGCTGTGCAATGTGGCCATCCACGTTCAGCGCCGCATCGGTCACTATCTGGGAATCGACCCCGACACCGTGGAGCTCGAGCATGTGGGTCTGAACCATCTGACCTGGGCCAGGTCCGCCACCGTGGACGGAGTCGACCGGATGCCCGAACTGCTCGAGCGCTTCGGCCCCGAGCTCGAGCTGGAGAGCGGTGTCCCGTCCGGACTGCTCCGCCTGCTCGGGGCCCTTCCCTCCTACTACCTCCACTACTACTACTGCCTCGACCAGAACCTGGCCGAACAGGCTGCCCCGGGTTGGCGGTCGCGTGCCGACGTGGTGGCCGAGCTCGAGGCCGAGCTGCTGGCCGAGTACCGGGACCCTGCCCTCGTGACCAAGCCCGAGAAGCTCTCGTACCGGGGCGGCGCCTTCTACTCCGAGGCGGCGGTGCGCCTCATCGCCTCGCTCCACGCCGGGACCGGCGACGTCCAGGTGGTCGACGTGCGCAACGACGGCGCCCTGCCCGGGCTGCCCGACGACGCGGTGGTCGAGGTCCCCTGCACGGTGGACCGTGACGGCGCCCACCCGGTTCCCCAGCGCGCCCTCGTCCCCGAGATGGCCGGTCTGGTGGCGCACTGCAAGGCGTACGAGCGGCTGGCCGTCGAGGCCGCGCTGTCCGGCAGCCGGGAGGCCGTGATCCGGGCTCTGGTGGCCAACCCCCTGGTCGGGCAGTACCCGAAGGCCGAACAGCTGGCTGACACGCTGCTCTCGGCCAATCGTCGATTCCTCCCCCGGTTCTTCCCCGGGTCCTGACCGGGGTGATCCCGGCGCCGGCCGTTGACCGAACGTCGGATCACCGGACGGGCTCGGACGCAACCCCGAAGCGCTCCTGGTAGGGGAGCGATCGTCGGCGCAGGGCGTGGGCGTCGAGCCCGGTGTCGGCGAACCGGTAGCGGGCGGCCCCGCCGTCGCCGTCCCCGGGGTTGGCGCCGAGGAACGCCCGCATCTGCTCCTCGGTGCGGTGGGTGAGCTCCCGGCCGAGGGCGGCGTAGATCTGGCCGATGGTCTCGATCGGGTCGGCCATGAAGTCGAGGAAGTGGACGTCGATGGTCTGGCCCGGCGGGAAGATGCCCCGGTCGCGGGCATCGATACCCCGCTCGAGGCCGACGAGGATGTCCGCTGCGAAGTCCGCCGCGGCCTCGGTTCCCCAGGTCTCGTCACTGGCCATGGCCCGCAGGTGAGCGGTGAGGGCGCAGCCGGACGCGATCACCTTCAGGGGGTCCCGATGGGTGTGCACGATGACGGCGTCGGGGTACTCGGTGGCCAGCGCATCCAGGTGCCAGAGGTGGGCCGGCGATTTGAGCAGCCACTGATCGGCCGGGTGACGCGATTGGAGATGTTGGAGATAGCGACGATGCCACCGGTACGCGGGGGCCAGGTCGGCGTCGTGGAGGAGCCAGCGATCGTAGGTCGGGATCCGGTACTGGGTGGGGAAGATCATGCTGCGGAAATCAGCCGCCGTCATCCGGACGCACTCCTGGCCCAGCAGGGCCCCGACGGGGTGGAAGGTCGAGAAGCCGGGCATGACCGACTCGGCCAGGTCGAGGGTCTCCTGGACCTCCGCGATGCGGGCGTCGCAGTGGTAGGTGGCCGTCCCCGGCGCCGGTACCGGCCGGTCGACCTCCCAGGTCAGCGGGGCCCGCAGGGTCGGATCCCGGGCCAACAGGTCGTAGAGGATCGTCGTGCCGGTCCGTGGTTGCCCGACGATGAAGATGGGACGGTCGACGGTGCCTCCGGCCACCTCCGGGTGAGCGTCCCGCCACCCGGTGATGGCGAGCCGATTGGCCAGGTAGGTGACCACTTCTGCGGTGGCGATCTCCACACCGAGGCCGTTGAGCCGGGCCTCGTGCTCCAACGAGTCCAGGAGGATGGTCAGACCCTCCTGCCAGCTCGGTTCACCGAAGTCGTCCTGACCCGTCCGGGTGAGGGCCTCCTCCACCAGGCGGGACGGCTCGAATCGGCCCGTCGCCATCAGGGACGCACTTGGTCGACGGGTAGGACACGGCAGGCCACGGGAGGAGCCTCGGGATTGTCGAGCCAGCGGACGACCACGAAGCCCCGGTGACGACCACCGGTGTCGAGCCAGTTGGCCACACCCGGATCGGCCGCCGCGACCACGATCCGCACGTTTCCGTCCTTGCCAGCGACGACCGACGCGTTGGTGATGTGGCTCTGTCGGCGGCGTGGGTCGATGCATTCATGCCAGATGTTCTCGAGGGTGACGCTCCAGTAACGCGACGCCGGTGGCTCGATGTCGATCAACAGCGCCTCGTCAGGGTCCAGCCGGAACGTGCCCATCATGTAGAGGTTGTCGGGCGTGGTGTCAGCCGCCCCGAGCTCGGCCGCCTCGGCCACGATCAACTGGTTGGGCGCCTCCATCAGCTCCGGCCGGATCGTCCGGTGCAGAGTGGTCAGCTTGGCGATCGTCCACGCCATGCCCGTCAACTGCTCACCCACGAGGGCATCGTCCGGCGGGTCGGGCGCCGCCGGAGTGTCGAGGGGCTCGATGGCCAACACGGCCGCGCCCTCTGCGGCCCGGTCGGCGATGTACTCGCGCACGACGATGCCCGACGAGTCCTCGGGAATGGCGATCCACGGATCTCCCCGCAACTCGGCAGCCGTGGGCTCGTCGGCGGCAAGCACGAACGCGAAGGAGCCGTCGTCGCCCAGGGCCAGGTCGCGGTCGGACACGTAGGCGGCCATGCGTCTCGGGGTCAGCCCCACGCCGGCCAGCACCTGGAAGCCGAGGTAGGCCGAGGTCCCCCGCAGACCGTGCACACGGTACCGGTGGCGACCGTCGATCATGGCCAGGAAGTACTCCCCGTCCGGGGCCGGCCCTCCGATGTGCCGGGCCGGGGTGTTCATGCTGAAGAACCACGGGGCTTCGGCGTCGACATCGAGCGACAGCTCGGCGCACAGGGCTGTGGCACGGGCCAGTACCCGCAGCCCCTCGAGCAGTTCGAGCTCGGATTCGGCCTCGGTCTCGACCGAGCTGGTGAGGTCGTCGATCATCTGGCGGACGAGTCGCCATCCCTCGAGGGCGAGCCGGCCTTCTCCGGTGAGGGCCATTCCTAGCCGCCTCCGTTTTCGTCGGTCATGTCCCGGAAAGCTTCGAGACCACCGGCCCGAGCGCCTCCCAGCTGTCGCCCTCGATCGACCAGTACGAGATGCCGTACTCCTCTCGACGCCACTGCAACTCCTCGGCCATCTCGTCGAGCGTGCCGAGCAGGGCCAACGGGATGTGGAGGGCCTCCCCCGGGTCGATGCCGAACGCGGGCGCCATGGCCTCGGCCATGCCGGTGGCGTCATCGGTGATGATGATGAAGCCGATGAGGGCGTTGAGCTCGAGATCGTCGAACCGATCGCCGGCGGCCTCTTTCACCCACGCCACCTTCTCCCGTGTCCGGTCGGGCGATGCGTTCGGAGCGATCTCCGGTCCGGCGCTCCCTTGCCGGAGATTGACGTTGATGCTGACGATGTCGGCGTGGCACGCCGCGAACGACAGCACCCGTTTGCCACCGCCCCCAATGATCAGTGGTGGCCCGGGCTTCTGCACGGGACGGGGGAGAAGCTCGTGCTCGTGGACCTGGTAGTACCGTCCGTCGAACGAGAACGCCCCGTCGGTCCGCAGCAGGCCTTGGATCACCGCAACCGCCTCCTCGAACCGCTCCACCCTGATCTTCGGCTCGTCGTAGCTGATGCCCGCTTCCTCGTAGTCGGTGCGCATCCAGCCAGCGCCGAGGCTCAACTCGAACCGGCCGTCGCTGAGCAGGTCCAAGGTGGCCGCCTCTTTGGCAAGGTTGACCGGATGCCGATAGTCGTTCCCGAACACGAGGGACCCCATGCGCAGCGTGGTGGTCGCCGCGGCGACGGCGGCCAGCGCCGGCACCGGAGCCAGCTGGTCACCGAAGTGGTCGGGCATGAAAAGGGTGGAGTAGCCCAGGTCTTCGGCCCGGCGCGCCTGCTCGCGCCACGAGCGGGCCGTCCCCTCCGGCGCCTTGCCGAGCTGCGCCGCGAACCGGAACTTGTGGTCGTGTGCCATGACCTCATCCTGCATCAATTGACCGGGACGCTGCTGGCGGCGCTGCCCGTCACCGTCGGCTGCCGTGACGGTGCCAGTTCGCAGATCGCAGGTCGCCGTGGCGCAGTCGCAGTATCGCAGTCGCAGTAGAGTGCAGGCCCGATGGCCGACGTCAACGGACAAGCCCGAGGCCAAGCGCTGATGGTCGCCGATGCACTCGGCGATGTGGAGGAGGCTGCCTGGGGCGCGGCCGCCCACTCCGGACGGCTCGAGGTGGTCGAGCTGGTCAACCTCTCCTGCGCCGAGCAGCTCGGCTTGCAGCCCCTGACCCTTCCGCCACGGCTCCGCCCCGAGGGTGGGGCCGCGGGACGCGGGGCCGACCACGTCAAGGCCGACGGGCTGAGCGCAACCGATCGTGCCATCCTCGAGTTCGGTCTCCAGTTCAGCCTCGACGTCTCCTCGGTCACCGACGAGCAGCGGAGCGCCCTGTCCCGCATGCTCGGCGACAAGGTGGCCGGCGTCGCCACCATCATCTTCGTGATGGACTTCATCCCCCGTGTCCGTGCGGCGCTCGAGGCACTGGTCGGGGACGCCACCCTCATCGACCCGGCGGGACCGCGAGGCGTCTCCGATGATCTGCGCCTCTGGGACGCGCTGGGGACCTTCATCCGGGACGTTCCCCAGCTCGATGCCCTGGACCCGATCACCTCCGAGCTCGTCCGCCTCCGTGGCGCCCGTCAACATCAGTGCCGGCTGTGCAAGTCCTTGCGCAGCCGTTCGGCGCTGCTGGCCGGTGCCGACGAGGGCATGTTCACCGACATCGACGACTACGAGAGCAGCGATCTCTCGCCGCTGCAGAAGGCGGCGCTGGCCTTCACCGATGCCATGATCTGGACACCGGGCCATCTCGAGACCAGCGCCGCCCGGCTGGCCGCCGTCGCCTCGGTCGAGCAGCGGGTGGAGCTGGTGCTCGACGTGACCCGAAACGCCCTCAACAAGATCGCTGTCGCGCTCGGGGCCGATGCGGCCCATGTGGACGAGGGCATCGAGATCTATGACGTCACCGCCGACGGCGAGGTGGTCTTCGGGCTGACGCTCGACTGACGACGCCCGAGACTCGAGGGCGCCCCACCGCCGGCCCTGAGTACGCTCTCGGTCATGCGCATCGGCGTGCTGACGGGGGGCGGTGACTGCCCGGGCCTCAACGCGGTCATCCGGGCCGTGGTGCGCAAGGGGGTCGAGATCTACGGCGACGAGTTCGTCGGCTTCCGTGACGGCTGGCGTGGTCCTCTCGACGGCGACGTCATGCCGTTGGACGTGGCCGCCGTCCGCGGCATCCTCCCCTTGGGCGGCACCATCCTCGGATCCAGCCGGACCAATCCGTACAGCACCGCCGACGGGGAGAGCCGGGTCCTCGCCACCATGGCCGGATTGGGGGTCGAGGGCCTCGTCGTCATCGGCGGCGAGGACACGCTCGGAGTGGCGACCAAGCTCGCAGCCAAGGGTCTTCCGGTGGTCGGCGTGCCGAAGACCATCGACAACGACCTCGGGGCCACCGACTACACCTTTGGATTCGATACCGCGGTGATGATCGCGACCGAGGCCATCGACCGCCTGCACACGACGGCGGAGAGCCATCACCGCGTGCTCATCGTCGAGGTGATGGGGCGTCATGCGGGCTGGATCGCCTGGCACGCCGGTGTCGCCGGTGGCGCCAACGTGATCCTGATCCCCGAGCGACCGTTCGACATCGACGCCGTGTGCGCGTTCATCGAGCACCGGTTCGCCAGCCACTATGCCCCCATCGTGGTGGTGGCCGAGGGCGCCCTTCCCGTCGAGGGCACATTGCCGGACCGCGGCGGCCAGGTGGACGCCTTCGGCCATGTCCGCCTCACCGGCATCGGGACCCTGTTGGAGTCCGAGATCGCCCGGCGGACCGGAAAAGAGGCCCGGGCCACGGTGCTCGGCCACGTCCAGCGCGGTGGTAGTCCCACCGCGTTCGACAGGGTCCTGGCCACCAGGTTCGGGCTCCACGCCGTCGACGCCCTGCACGATGGCCACTTCGGGCAGATGGTGGCGTTGCACGGGACGGGAATCGATCTCGTTCCGCTGTCCGAGGCGACGACCAAGCTCAAGTTGGTGTCCCCCGAGCTCTACGCCGAGGCCGAGGTCTTCTTCGGCTGACCGACCGCACCGCCCAGGAAGGGTGGATCGGATGTCTGCGGATCGCGGGTGCCCTCGTCGTGGGTTACGATCTCGGAGGCTCCGGCGCCGGTGTGCGGTGGAGACGCCGTGGGCACCGGGCTGACGCCGGGACATGGCAGGACCGACCGGAGCAAGACCGGTCGAGTAGGAGAGAGGAGGGACGATGGCATCACCTGAGACAGGACCAGGTCGAACCGGCGTGAGCATGGCCGCCATGTCGTCCGTCCCGCTGCTCGACACCGCGCCCGGGACGGTCGAACCGTGACCTTCGAGCTCCCGCACGGGGGATCCGGCCAACTCGACTAGTTCGAGCAGCGCCGGGTCCCGACCCGTCACCTGACTGCCGGCATCGACGATGCCCGCATCACACCCGCACCATTCTTCCCGATCCCGGTCGTGATGCCGGTGGGACCTCGTCCCACCCGGCACCCCGGGTACCCCGTTCCACAAGGAAATCTCCCGTGGCTGAACTCTCAGAATTCCCATCTGCGTCAGCGGTCGACACCATCGCGTTCTGCTGGGACCAGGTCGACGGCCAGAAGCGTCAGCTCGTCACGTCCTGGATCGTGATGGTGCTTGCTGTGGTGGTGGCTGACGTCGTCTGCCCCCTCGTCTTCGCGTCGATCTTGAGCCGGGTCGCCTCCCTTCCGACCCACACGGTGGCCGGCGAGTGGCGGACCTTCGGTCCGTTGCTGCTGGCCTACGCGGCCGCAGGTCTCATGGCCATGGGGCTGTGGCGGGTCGCCGGCTGGATGGAGTGGGGTGCGTGCGTCCGCTCCTTCGCCACCGGCGTCAACAACGGCTACGCGCGGCTGTTGAAGCTCAGCTACCGCTGGCACATGGACCACCCGGCCGGGGAGGTCATCTCGTCACTCGGGAACTTCTCGTGGGCGTTCGTCGAGATGGTGGACGTCGCCTCATGGGGACTGCTCCCGGTCATCGTCATCGTCCTGTCCGCCATCGCCGTGCTCGCGGTCTTCGCGTGGCCCGCAGCCCTCGCGCTCCTCGTCATGGTGGCACTGTTCGTCTTCGTCATCGTCCGGAGACTGCGGTTGGTGCGCGCCGCCTCCCAGGAGTTCGAGGACCACCATTCCAAGGCCACCGGGGTGGTGGCGGACACCGTGACGAACCTCATGGCGGTCAGGACGGCGGCGACCGAGCCTCAGGAGAGGACCCGGGTCGAGGACCTCATGCGCCGGTCGGTGGCAGCCGACCTCCGGGCCCGGTCCATCTTCATGCGGACCCAGCTGCAGCTGGAGACATCGATCGTGGTGGGCACGCTCCTGGCCCTGGTGGCCGGTACGACCATGGCCACTCGTCACTGGGCGTCGACGGCCGCGCTCTACCTCATCCTGTACTACTCGGCCCAGGTGGCGATGAGCCTGCAGCAGTCGTTCGAGCACCTGCGGTCCTTCGCCCGTTCCCTCGGACGGGCTGCGAAGTTCACCGCCATCGCCGGGGTCGAGGCCGAGATCGTGGATGCACCGGGGGCGGGATGTCTCCGGGTGCCTCGCGGGGAGGTCGAGTTCCGCGGTATCGGTTTCGGCTACGGGTCGGGCGCGGTGCTGTTCGACGACCTGACCCTCACGGTCGCGTCCGGTGAGCACGTGGCGCTGGTCGGACCGTCGGGGTCCGGGAAGTCCACCCTGTCAAAGCTCCTTCTCCGTCTGATGGACGTCGACAGTGGGACGATTCTGGTGGACGGCCAGGACATCACCGATGTGACCCTCGCATCCCTGCGCAGCCACGTGTCCTATGTGCCCCAGGACCCCCAACTCCTGCACCGCAGCATCGCCGAGAACATCTGCTACGGCATGGGGACCGAGGACGACGCCGACGGATCCGGCGGGTCGAGGCCGATCGTCGACTATGAGGTGGTCCACGCGGTGGGAAAGGCCGCCCACGTCGAGGAATTCGTCTACGCGCTCCCGGACAGGTACGACACCGTGGTCGGTGAGCGGGGCCTGAAGCTGTCGGGGGGCCAGCGGCAGCGGGTGGCCATCGCCCAGGCCATGGCCAAACACGCGCCCATCCTGGTGCTGGACGAGGCCACCTCCGCCCTCGACTCCGAGTCGGAGCATCTCGTGCAGGAGGCGTTGTGGAGGTTGATGGAGCAGTCGACGGCGATCGTCATCGCCCATCGACTCTCCACCATCGCCCACATGGACCGCATCGTGGTTCTGGACCAGGGGAGGATCGTGGAGGAGGGAACCCACCGCGAGCTCTTGGACGACCGGCTCGGACTGTACGGGAGGCTGTGGCAGCACCAGTCGGGGGGGTTCCTCGTCGAGTGACCGGCCGCCTCGATCGGGCCGGGAGATCTAAGCTGCGCCCCTCGGGGCTTGCGGCCTGTCTCGGGCCTGGAGCCACCGGCCGAGTTACGGCACGACCGGAGGCCCGATGTTCCAGCGACGGCGACGACCAGCGGTGGTCCTGGCCGTGTCGGCCATGCTGGTCACCGCCGTGGGGGCTGCATCGGGCTGGTCGACAGGTGCCGAAGCTGCCGGGGCGGCCCCGGGACCAGCCCTGCAGACCTGGGGGTCGACCCTGGCCCGCACCGCCGGGTGGCAGCACTCGATGCCGCTGCGAGCGGTGCCGGGGGAGGATGTCCCCGCGGTCGGGACGGGGGCCACGTCGCGCTCGACGAACTGGTCCGGATACGTCGCCGACGGGTCGACGTTCAGCAGTGTCGCTGCCCGGTGGAAGGTTCCGACCATCCAACCCTCGGCCGGGCAGGAGGCGTCGGCCACCTGGATCGGGATCGACGGTGTGACCGACAGGTCGCTCATCCAGACCGGCACGGCGCAGGACAGCTCCAGCGCAGGGACCAGCTACTTCGCCTGGGCCGAGGTCCTCCCCTTCGCACCCGAGGATCTCGGACCGGTCTCACCGGGCGACGAGATGAGCGCCTCCATCGTCAAGGCCAACGGCACCTGGACGATCAGCATCAGCGATGAGACGGAGAACGAAGGTGCCTCGGGCCAGGTCGCCTACGACGGGGAGGGTTCCTCTGCCGAGTGGGTCGAGGAGGCTCCGACCTCGAGCATCACCGGTCAGGTACTTCCCCTGGCCGATTTCGGTGAGGTCAGCTTCACCGACACCGGATACGGCGCGTCCACTCCCGGCTCGGTTGTCCTCAGCCGTGTGCAGATGGTCGACCGCGCCGGTCACGTCATCGCCGCTCCGGGGAGCATCGTCAACCACGCCTTCACGATCACCTATCGGCCGCCGCCCGGCTCCGGACCTCCGTCCCCGACCGGACACGGCTACGACCTGGTCGGCTCCGACGGCGGGGTGTTCGTCTTCGGGGGCGGCTTCTACGGCTCGTTGCCCGGGCTCGGCGTCCAGGTGGACGACATCACCGGCATC